>JBDGSA010000139.1:0-18127 GCA_042217755.1 Haloglomus sp.
GGCGCTCGCGGACCGTCTCCTCGGTGTCGTCGTCGCGCTGGACGAGTTCGCCGCCGCACTTGTCGCAGACGCCCTCCTCCGCCGGCGGGTCGAATTCGACATGGTAGTTGGTGCCACACTCATCGCAGACCCGGCGGCCCGTCAGTCGTTCGACGAGTTCCTCGCGAGACACCTCGAGCAGCGCCACAGCGTCCAGGTCCGCGATCTCGTCGAGGTACTCGGCCTGTTCGATGTTGCGCGGGTAGCCGTCGAGGACGTAGCCGTCGGCCTCCTCGAGCGCGGTCCTGACGATCTCGTTGACGACCTCGTCGGGGACGAGTTCGCCGGCGTCCATGAACCCGCCGGGCGTGTCGTACTCGACGTCGAGGTCGGAGATGTCCATGTCCTTGTTCGCCCGGAGCGCGTCGCCGGTGGTGATGTGGTCAACGCCGTACGCCTCGACGATGTTGTCCGACTGCGTCCCCTTCCCTGCGCCCGGCGGCCCGAGCAGCAGGATGTTCGGCTGGCTCATACCGCGCGGTTCGACCCACCGGGTTAAAACCTTGCAGAAACGATTCGAGGCCGGCAGTGTCCGGCGCGCGACTACCCACCTCGGAGACGACTCAGAACGCCGCGCGCTGGAGGGCGTCGCCCAGTACCGACCCCGTGACCGTCTCGCGGGTGTGGACCAGCAGCGCGGTGCAGGGCACCCGGTCGGCGATGTCGGCGGCCACGTCGCCGCGGAGCAGGTCGTGGACCCGGCCGTGGCGTGGCAGACCGACGACCGCCACGTCCGCGTCCGCCGCCGCGGTCACCAGCGCCGCCACGCGGTCCGCCCCGGTGACGACCTCGCCAGATGTCTCGACGGTACAGACGGTCCCCAGTTCGGCGTGGAACGAGCGCGCGGCCGCCCGCAACTCCGGCGAGGCGTCCGGCCCGACCGCCGTCACGAACCGGACGTGCGCGCCGGTCGCGCTCGCGAGCGCGTCCGCGGTCGCGACCTTCTGTGGCGCGTACAGCCCGCGGTTGGCCAGCACCACGACTTCCGAGACGTCCCCGAAGCCGCGGTCCCGGACGAAGGTCACGTCGCAGGGGGCGTGCGCCATCACCCAGTCCCGCCGCCCGGCGAGCGGGATGTCCGTCCAGCTCCCGATGAGCTGGTCCGCGCCGACCTCTGCAGCGTAGTTGACGACGGCGCGGGGCGGATCGTGGGCGACGGCCGTCTCCGTTCGGACGGGCACGTCGGGCTCGGCGTTCTCGACCCGTCCGCGGAGGCGCTCTGCCGTCGTCGAGTCCGCGTCGACCGCGGCCGCCAGGTCCGTCTGCTCGGGAACCGACTCGACGCGGAGGACCGTCACCTCGCCGTCGCCGGGGGCCGCGAGACGACTGGCGACCTCGACGAGCGTCCGTAGCCGCCGTTCGGACGCCTCCGAGCCGACCGCCACGAGCACCGACGCACCCACCGCGGCCCCGCCGTCCGTCGCCGGGAGCGCCGTGCGGGTCCGTTCGACCACTCGGTCACCGGCAGAACGCCGGAGCGCGTCCAGCGCGGCCCCCTCACGGTCCGTCCGCTCGCGGCCGTAGACCCGGTACCAGCCCACGCCGACCAGGACGATGCCGACGGCGCCGGCCAGCGGAACCAGCCCCATGGTCGGCAACAGCACGAGTCCGCCGCCGATGCCCGCGAGTTGCACCCACGGGTATCCCGGTGCGACGAACGCCGGGTCGTACTCCGACAGGCGGCTCTCGCGGAAGGCGACGAGTGCGACGTTGATGAAGGTGAACACGAGGATCTGGAAGGCGCTCGCCAGTTTCGCGAGGTCGTCGACGGGGACGAACACCACGAGCGCGAGGAGCCCCGCTCCCGTGAGCGCGAGCGCGTACAGGGGCGTGTGGAACCGGTCGTGGATGGTTGAGAGCCACGCCGGCGCGAGGTTGTCGCGGCTCATCGCCAGCGGATAGCGCGACGAGGAGAGCACACCCGCGTTCGCCATGCTGGTCAGCGCCAGCACCGCCACGGCGGCCGCCACGACGCCACCCCCGGGAACGACCGCCTCGGCCGCGGTCGTCATCGGAGTCAGGCCGGTCCCGAGTTCCGAGAGCGGCACGACGCCGACGACGACGAAGACGACGAGCGTGTAGACGAGCATCATCACGCCGACCGAGAGCAGGATGCCCAGGGGGATATTCCGGTCCGGGTTCTCGACCTCCTCGGCGACGCTGGCGATCTTGGTCACGCCCGCGTACGAGACGAAGACGAAGCCGGTCGCGGCCAGCAGGCCGTCGGGGCCCGCTTCGAAGAACGGATGGTACCGCGCCTGCTCGACCAGGGTCAGGCCGTCGGCGACGAACGCGACCAGCGCCAGCAGCACCAGCGTGACGATGCCGGCCTGCAGCCGGCCGGTCTGCTCGACCCCAACCAAGTTCACCCCCACGAGGACGACCGCCAGCGCCAGCGCGACCAGCGTCGTCGCGGCGTCCGGGAGCGAGACGAGCACGAGCAGGTACGCGCCCAGGCCGACGAGCGCGAAGGCGCTCTTGAACACGAGCGAGAACCACGCGCCGATGCCGGCGATGGTGCCGGGCAGCGGCCCGATCGCGCGGTCGATGAACAGGTAGGTCCCGCCGGCTTCGGGCATCGCGGTCGCCATCTCGGCTTTCGACAGCGCCGCCGGCACCACCAACAGGCCCGCCAACAGGTACGCCAGCACCACGGCCGGACCGGCCTTCTCGGCCGCCAGCCCCGGCAGGACGAAGATGCCGCTCCCGATCATCGCCCCGATGCTGATGGTGAGCGTGGCGAAGAGACCGAGATCCCGCTCCAGAGTAGTCATTCAGTCGTGGGAGTAGCTGTCACGGAATCAAGAGTGAACCGGTCGACCGAACGAATGATACGTTCGCGATAGAAATGCTGGATAATATCTGAATTTGCCGTATATTGATACTAAATTCTATATTTTGAAATTATTCTGTCAGAGGCGCGACCAGAGCTGGGTGCCAGCGTCCGGTCGAAACAGCCAGGGCGTCACTTCCAGTCGAAGCAGCCGGGGGCCCACCCCCAGTCGAAACAACCAGGAACGACGGAACACCCACCCCTGGTCGAGACGGCCGGGAACGACGGAGCATCTCACTCACGGTCGATGCCAAAGAGGCGTTCGCGGAGCGAACGCTCGCGGGCCGTCTCCGCCAGCAGCACCGAGCACTCCACGTCGTTCACCACGTCCATGATGAGCGACCCGCTGATGAGCCGCGAGAGCAGTCCCCGCTCGGTCGCTCCGAGGACGACCATCGTGGCGTCCCGGGCAGCGCGCTCGATGGCGGCCTCGGCGTCACCGGTCTCGACGCGCAACTCGGCGTCGGTCAGGCCGTTGTCGGCGGCCCACTCCTCGAGGAAGGCCTCGCCCGCCTCTATGTCGTCGTCGACGTGCAGCAGCGTCACCTCGGAGTCGTACTCGTTCGCCAGGTTCCGGGCGACCATCGCGCCCAGTTCCGAGTCGGGACCGCCCGCCGTCGGGACGAGGATGCGCTCGGGGTCGAAGCCGCGGTCCTTGAGGACGAGGAAGTCACAGGGGATGGAATCGGTCACCTCGTCGAGCCCCATCTCGAGGCGCGAGCGCTCGGTCTCGCCCCAGCCGATGACCGCGAGGTCGATGTCGTACGTGCCAGCGGCGTCGAACACCTCCTCGAACCCCTTGTGGGAGACGACCGTGTGGGTCTCGACGTCGACGCCGTACGTCTCGGCGTCCTCGCGGGCGGTCTCGATGAGGTCCTTCGCCTCGGGGTCGAACTGGTCGATGCGCTCGCGACCCTCCTCGAGGGAGGTCTGGTCCGGCACGTAGACGTTGTGGACCGCGACGAGCGTGCCGCCGCGCTGCTTGGCGATGGCCGCGCCCAGCGAGATGAGGTCGTGTTCGTGCTCTGGATTGGCGAGCGCCACCATCACCCGGTAGTCGCCGCCGTCCGGCTGCACCGTCATTGCGGCGTCGACCGCCGCGGGGGGCATCTCGTCGGCCCGGTCGAGGATGTAGTCCGTCAGCACGCCCTGCTGGGTGACCCGCGACCGGGCGTATCCGAGGTACCAGACGGCCGCGAACGCGACGAACCCGCCGCCGATGAGAATCACGAACGGCTCGATGAAGACGATGAGCGCGAGCGACGTAAGCGCGCCCGCAATCGGCGTGAAGGGGTACAGCGGCACTTCGTAGGCGGGGTCGTAATCGGGGGTGTCGGCCTCGCGCATCACGACGAGCGCGACGTTCAACAGGGCGTAGATGACGAGGTGGAGTACACTGCCGAGCGTCGCCAGCGTGTTCACGTCGGCCAGGACGATGAACGCGAGGATGCAGGCGCCGGTGATGCCGATGGCGCGGTAGGGCGTCCCGAAGCGAGGATGGATCTCGTTGAGGTCCGGCGTGACGATGCGGTCCCGGCCCATCGCGAAGTTGATGCGCGAGGACGCGAGGATGGAGGCGTTCGCCGACGACGCAGTCGCGAGGAGGCCGCCGAACAGCAGCGCGACGCCCATCAGTGGCCCCAGGATCTCGATGCCGACCTGGACGACGGCGATGGCGCCCCCGGGGAGGGCCGCGATGAACCCCGGCGGGACGGCCGCGCTCATCACGACGAGAACGAGCACGTAGATGACCGTCACCAGCAGGACGCTCCCGATGACCGCGCGGGGGAGGTTCTTCCCCGGTTCCTTGATCTCCTCGGCGACGCTCGTAATCTGGACGAAGCCCAGATACGAGACGAAGATGAGGCCCGTCGTCGTGAGCATCGGGCCGGCTCCCTGGCTGGCGGGGAGGTTCCCGACGTTGGACTGGAGCGACCCGAAAATCGTGAACACGGCCAGGATAGCGACGAGAATGATGACGATGACGTTCTGGAGGCGGCCGGTCTCCTTCGCGCCGACGTAGTTGACCGCGACGAACAGCGCGGCCGCCGCGAGTCCGACGAGCTTCACGTACGGGAACGTCACCACGACGAGGTCGATACTGCCGGAGAAGCCGAAGATGTTGGCGACGTAGCGGCCGAATCCCACCATGTAGAAGGCCGACGCGAACGCGAGGCCCATCCAGTTCGCCCAGCCGGCGACCGAGCCAAAGAGCGGGCCGAGCGCCTGGTTGACGTAGTAGTAGGCGCCGCCGGACCTGGGCATCGCCGTGCCCAGTTCGGAGGCCGAGAGTGCGGTGAGAAGCGCGATACCGCCGCCGACGACGAACGAAATCACCGCGAACGACCCGGCCCGCGCGATGGCGTCGCCCGGCAGGACGAAGATGCCCGCGCCGATCATCGTCCCGACGCCGATCGTCAGCGCGGCGAGAGGCCCGAGGTCCTTGGCGAGGTCCTCCTCGCCGCTCATGTGTCCTCCGTGTCGACACCGGCCTCGCTGCTCATGTGTCCTCCGTGTCGGCACCGGCCTCGCCGCCTCCAGTCCCGCCGCCGGCGTTCTCATCGGGTGCCGACAGCGAGACGACCGGCAGAGGGTTCTCCGTGACGAGCCGTTCGCTCCGGTTCCCGGTCAGCAGCCCAAGCAGGCTCCCGCCGCCGCGGGGGACGAAGGCGACCGACGAGGCCTCCAGTTCCGTGGCGGCGTCGAAGATGCCGTCGACGACGTCCGTGTCGTAGTGGATCTCGGTCCGCACCTCGGCGGGGACGGCAGCGTGGTCCAGCGTGTCCTCGAAGGCCCCGAAGGCCTCCTCCGCGGCCAGTTCGCGCTGCTCGACGCCCGCCTTGTCGATAGCACCACCCGCCTTCTCCACCACGTAGACGACGGTCACCGTGGCGGTACCGTCGAGGTGTGGCGCGAGCGCTCGTGCCGTCGCGCGGGCGTCGTCGTCGTCCGCGACCGGGACCACCGGCCGGGCGAGGAGATCGCTCACCCGGACCACCTCCGGTTCCAGTCACTGCCCGTCCCGTGGCTGCGAGAACTCCCCTCCATACCCGGACAGACACACCCATCCCGTTTAGCGGTTCGGGTCGCACGACCGCCGCGAGACGCTCCCGCGTGGACGAACGGAGACCCGGCGATAAATCCCGTGGGCATGTGTCCATCATCTCCGCTCGATATCTATGTATCCGATATTAACGAAAGAAGAGTAGCATTTCGTGTAGAACGTAGAATATTGAGCCCAAGATGCGTTTATTATTCGACTATATGCGAGTTTAGCGCGGTACCCTGGCAGGGGCTCCCCGGCGGATTTCCGGTCGTCTCGCGCGCGTTGGGCAGAGCCACTCCCCGGCGGCGAGCGACGAGAGGACCGCGAGGCCGAGCAGGCCACGGCCTCCTCGCTCGACCATCGGAGAGTTCGCCCGGCGCCGGCGAGTCCCCGACGACGACGGCGCCCTTCATCGCGACGTCCTCCGGCGCCGAGCAGGTGTACTTCTGATACCCTCACCCCGAACCGCCGGCGGAAGGTGTCGCCAGTCTCGCGGCATATCGGGCTCGCGTAGCCGAGTTGCTCGTCGACCACGTCGTGTTCACCCTCGCCGGTCCACTCCCAGACGACGGTCGTCCTCGAGATCTTCGACCCCGCGGAGTAGTCCGGCACGCCCCGCCGGTAGCCCAGCACGTCCCGCCAGTAATCCGGCACGTCCCGCCAGTAGCCCAGCACGCCCCCCGTCTCCTCTCCTGTTCCTCTCGCGGACTGTCCCCGCACTGTCCGTGCACATCACCGTCGCGCATTTACCCCCTCCCCACCTACGGTAGCGTGGTAATGGCGAATCTCGAACTGTACGAACTGCAGGGCTGTCCCTACTGTGCGAAGGTCAAGGACAAACTCGACGAGCTCGGGCTCGAGTACGAATCCCACATGGTGCCGCGCTCGCACGGCGAGCGGACCGAGGTGAAGGAGATCTCGGACCAGACCGGCGTGCCGGTTCTGGTCGACGAGGAACACGGCATCGAGGGAATGCCCGAGTCCGACGACATCGTCGAGTATCTGGAGGAGACGTACGGCAGCAGCGCGGCCTGAGAACGGCTGCTTTTCGGCGGTTCCGCGCGCCCGACAGCGACGGCTACGACGGCTATGCCGGGAACGCTGCGATGAGGGCCATGAGGAACAGGGGGGCGCCGAACAGGACCGCGAACCAGGCGCTCCCGGCACCGAGCAGCGCCCACGTTCCGGGGCCGTAGCCGGTCGGGTCCCAGTCGCGGCCGAGGCGCGGAAGTGCCAGCCCGGCCACGAGCGGCCCGACGGCGAGATAGACCAGTGAGGTCACGACGACGACATCGAGCAGGGTGTTCGCGGCGGCGGCATCGCCCGCGTCGGAGCCGCGAGAGAGCGCCCAGAGGCCGCCGCCGACGTACGGGAGCGCGCCGCCGAGCGCGACCAGGAGGTAGCTGACGAGCGGGTGGCCGCGGGGCGGGAGTTCTCGGAACAGCGCCCGGAGACGATCCGAGAGCAGGAACGGGCTCCACAGCAGGGCCGCGACCAGCCCCGGCACGAGCACCACGGTCACCAGGAGGGCCAGCGAGGCGGCCTCGCCGATTCGGACGGTGAAGGGGGCGGGAGTGACCACACCAGGGGCTCCGGCCGGCGGGTGGCAAGTGTCTTCCCCCGCCTGGCGCCACCGTCACACGCTGGTCCGGCGCTCTGTCGCGGCCGTTCGGCGCCGCGCGCGCCGTCCTACCGCCACACTCGCACGTCCCGGCCGCCGAGATGGACGCCGAGGAGCAGTCCGAGGCCGACCGCGGCGACCGGAACCGCGCCGGTCACGCTCCCGCCGGCGCCCGCGAGCGCTCGTGCGGCCGTCACGAGGGCGTATCCGAGCGCCAGCCACCCGATCCACGCCGCGGTAGCGACGCCGTGGGAGGGCCACGTCGCCTCGACCGCCGCCGACTCCTCGTCCGGGTCTGAGACGCCCAGCGGATCGTCCCACTCGTCGCACTCGCCGCGCTCGTCACGCTCGTTACGTTCGTCGCACTCGCCGCGCTCGTCACGCTCGTTACGTTCGTCGCACTCGTCGGGCGCGCTCATGCCGGTTCGGCGAGGTCACTGACGGCGGTCAGCCTCACAGGCACTCCTTGTACGCCTCCAGCGTCCGCTCGACGTCCGCCTCGGTGTGGCCCCAGGAGACGAAGTTGCACTCGTACTGATTCTGCGAGACGAGGACGCCCTCGTCGAGCAGCTTCGGCCGGAAGATGCGGGCGTAGCGCTCGGTGGCCGCGTCGTCGGTGTCCGTCCCGCGCTTCGGGCAGGCGTCGTAGCGGTCACAGGAGGGGTCCTGCCGGCAGCCGTTCACACAGCACTCGCTCTGTGGCGCGCCGTCGGCGCGCGTGAAGATGACCTTGAACATGGAGTCGAGGCCGGTCACCGTGTACGCGGGCGCCTGGTCGGCGACGATGTCGGTGAGGCCCTCCCGGAGCTGCCGGCCCAGGTCGTTCACGTGGTCGTAGACGTCGTTCTCCGCGCAAAAGCGGAGCGTCTCCAGCCCCGCGGCCATCGTTACTGGGTGTCCCGAGAAGGTGCCGGCCTGGAAGACGTCGCCCGAGGGCGTGAACTGCTCGATGTACTCGGTCTTGCCGCCGACGGCGCCGACGGGGTAGCCGCCGCCGATGATCTTCCCGAAGGTCGTGATGTCGGGGTCGACGTCGTATTTCCCCTGGGCGCACTGGAGGCCGCCGACGCGAAAGCCCGTGATGACCTCGTCCCAGACGAGGAGGGCGCCGTACTCCGCACAGAGGTCGGCGACAGTCTCGTGGTAGTCGTCCTCGGGCGTGACGATGCCCATGTTCGCCTGCACCGGCTCGATGAGGACAGCGGCGATGTCGTCGCCGTGCTCCGCGAACACCTCGGCCATCGCCTCGGCGTCGTTGAACGGGACGGGGAGCGTGTGCTTCGCGAACGACTGGGGGATGCCCGATGTCGACGGCCGCGGGTGCTCTGCGTCGCCCTCGACGAGCGTCGACTCCTGGGCGCCGTGGTAGCCGCCCTGCATCACGACGATCTTGTTGCGCCCGGTGACGCCGCGCGCGAGGCGCACCGCCGAGACGGTGGCCTCGGTCCCGCTGTTGACGAACCGGAGCATCTCGACGCTGGGAACGTGCCGGCAGACGAACTCGGCATGCTCGACCTCGATCTCGGTCGGCATCCCGTACATCGGTCCCTCGCTGGCGTGTGACTGGACCGCCGCCTGCACCGGTTCGGGCATGTCGTGGCCCATGAGCATCGGACCCAGGCCCATCACCCAGTCGACGTAGCGGTTCCCGTCGGCGTCGACAGCGTGCCCGCCGTCGCCGCGCTCGACGAACGTCGGGTACGGCTGGGGTGCGGCCCGCACCGCGCTGTTCACGCCGCCCGGGAGCACGGACAGCGCACGGTCGTAGAGATCTCGCGAGCGATCTCGATTCATACCGGGTCGTTGCGCCGGGGGGCGAAAGTACCTTGCTCACGCGGCGGGCCAGGGACCGACCGCACGCGGGGCGCGGGCCAGCGGGAGAGCACTCACCACCCCGCCCGAGCACCCGGTCGTGCTGGGGCCCCGGAGCGGTAATCGTGCCGGATAACTCTGGAACGACAAACAGATATCTATCTTCGAATTCAGTACATATTCGTAAACCTGAATCAGACAGAAGTGCAGTTCCTGCCACTATTGCCAGGTATTATATCCCTACGTCACATACGGAGAGATGCGAAGCAAGAGCGAAGACAGGACAACAGGACTGAACGAATTCCCAAGGCGGTGTCGTACAGGCAACGGTTCGACGCCGGGCGAACCACGGCTGGTGCCATGCGTCGTGCGTCGTGTGGCCGTTCCTCCGTTCCCGGCCCCGGACCGACCGCCCTGCACGGTCGGTCCCGTTCCTGCAGCGGCCGACGGTTCCACCCGTCGGCACTTCCACCGTTCTGACATTCCATCACCCCGGTTCGGGGCTCTTTCCGGGCCCCGAACTGGGATACTCGTCGACGGCGAGCAACATCGAGTACGCTCGTCGTCGATTTTCAATATGGATAGATTACTATATAATTATTCTACTAAATGTGAAAATAATAAAGATATACGTCTATTTGGTCAAATATTTCGCTCGTAAATAAAATGATAGTTCGGCGGCGGCGAGCGGGACTCGCGTCTCCGCGCCGGCGTCGGGTCTCCGGTCAGACGGCTTCGCGGCCGGTCTTGCCCGTCCGGATCTGTCTGGCCTGCTCGACGGGGAGGACGAAGACCTTGCCGTCGCCCGGTTCGCCGGTCTTGGCGGCGTCGGCGATGGCCTCCGCGACGTCCGCGGCGGGCACGTCGGCGACGACGCACTCGACTTTCACCTTCTGGTGGAGGTCGACGGTGTACTCCTCGCCGCGCCACTGGCCCTTCTTGGCCGGCTGTGAGCCCCGCCCCGAGACGTTCGTCACCGTGATCGAGGGCGCGCCCACGTCCACGAGGCTCTTCTTGACGTCCGAGAGCGCGTCCGGGCGGATGAACGCCATCACGAGCTTGATGCCGCCCTCGTTGGCGACCCCGCCGTCCGGGCGCACGATGCCGCGGTCGTCCTGGACGTAGCCCCCGTCGGTCGCGGTTTCGGGGGCGCCGAACTCGGGATAGGTATCGACGCCGTGTTCGGAGACGTCGAGGCCCTCGAGTTCGTGCTCGCGGGAGACCCGGGCCTGACCGATGGCCTTCAGGACGCCGAACACCGCGGCGGTGGCGGCGATCGTCCAGGCCGTGATGACCACGACGAGGACGGCCTGCTCGACGAGCGCGTTGACGAAGAACGCGGCATCGAAGCCGTTCGCCCAGGTCGCGGTCGCAGCGACCGGGTACAGCAGAGCGCCGAGCATTCCGGCGCTGCCGTGGACCGGGAAGACAGCACAGACGTCGTCGATCTTCAGGCGCTTCTCGACGAACTCGAAGACGATGGGGAGCTGCGCGCCGGCCAGCAGGCCGGTCAGCAGGGCGCCCGCCCAGAGGATGTTGTTCGTCGTGGAGGTGATGCCGACCAGGCCGGCGAGCATCCCGTTTGCGACGTACAGCGTGTCGACCTTGCCGGTCTTGTACAGCGCCATCCCGCCGGCGCCGATGGCACCCGCGGCCATCCCCAGCGTCGTGGTCAGCGCGACGCGGCCGACGTAGTCGAAGGCGCCGAGCTGGAGCGCACCCTCCTCGGACATCGTGAACACGGAGGCGGCAGTCCCGACGTTGAATCCGTACCAGCCGAAGGCCAGGATGAGCGTCCCCAGGACCGCGAACGTCAGCGAGTGGCCGGGGATGACGTTCACCGAGCCGTCGCTGTTGTAGCGGTCGATGCGGGGGCCGAGAATCCAGGCCGCGGTGAGGCCGGCGATGCCGCCCATCCCGTGGACGACCATGCCGCCGGCGAAGTCCTGGAAACCGAATTGGGCGAGGAGGCCCCCGGCCCACGTGAACCCGACGACGACGGGGTAGATCACCGCCGCCAGCAGGATGGTGTACGTGACGTACGCGCGGAGCTTCGCGCGGCCAGCGACCGCGCCGGAGACGATGGTGGCGGCGGTCATCGCAAAGACCGCGCCGAACAGCCAGCTCACCCAGCCCGCGGAGTCGGAACTCCAGGTCGAGACGAGGTCACTCAGCGCGTACTCGCCGCCGCCGGTCAGGCCGCCGACCAGCGAGGCGACGCCCGCGCCCAGCAGGAAGAACGCGATGACGCCGATACTCCACGTCAGCATGTTCTTCGTCAACTGGTTGGCGACGTTCTTCGAGCGGACCTGCCCCGCCTCGAGCATCGCGAAGCCGGCGTGCATGAAGAAGATGAGGAAGGTCACCGTCAGGACCCACAGCAGGTTGACCCCCTCGACCAGCGTGCTCACGTCGACGCCCGACTGCAGCAGGACGTCCATCACGAACTGATCCCCCCATCTTTCGACTACTCGTCCATATCGAACTTCGATTCCGCAACGTTCATGGATTCTCTCACGTCACGTCGTCAGCAGAGACTACTACATAAACGTTTGAGTTCAAAACGTTCAATTTCGTTCGAATATATAGACGTCCGTCCGATTTGCAGTAGAATAATAACGATATAAGGTCGTAATTCGTCCAGCTATCGCGCGTTCGTCGGTAGTTGGCTGGACGAACGTCAGGCAGCCGATCGGCCGTTCGGGCAGTCCTCGACTCGCGCGCGCCACGTTCGTCCACAGCGTCGGGCGGAGGAATCGGGGGAAAGGCGGGAAGAGGAGGCGAGAGGACGAATCAAGGAGGCAGGAAGGAAACGCGAGAGAACGAATCAAGGAGGGGGCAGGAAGGAAGAAGACACCAGAGCGGGAAGAATCGCGGGGATGGAGGAAGGAACGCCGAGAGCGCGGGAGTCAGGAGACACGAGAGCGAACGGAGCGAAGAACACGGGAAAGAGACGCGGGAACGCGGGAGTCAGGAGACGATGAACGCGGTGGGGAGTTTACGCGGTCGGAGGGTCACTCCTCGTCGGCCAGCGCGGCGAGCGGACCGTCCTCGACCACGGCGTGGCGGGCCACCGCGACCCGGTGAGCGCGGACCCGGGGGTCGCTCGCGAGCCGGGTCGCCGTCCGCTCGAACGCGGCCGTCGTCGGGAAGCGACAGACCGCCAGCACGTCGAAGCGACCGACGATCAGGTAGACCGCGACGCCGGGGCCGTCGCGGAGATCGTCCGCGACGGACTCGGCATTGCCGTGGTGGGCATCGATCCGGAGGAGGGCCGTGCGGAGCCCGAGCGCGTCGTAGTCGACGAGGGGCACGTACTCCTCCACGGCATCCTGCTGTTCCAGGGCGGCCAGCCGGTCGGCCGTCGCGGCGTCGGCCGCCGTGACGGTCGCCCGGTCGTGGGGACCCCCCCGTATCGCGTCGACCGCCGGAGCGGATGCATCCCCGTGCCCGCCCTCATCCGCGTCCCGGTCCTCGTCCCTTCGCCCGCCACTGTCTCCGTCCTCGTGCGCGCGATCTCGCTCCTCCGACCCCCCACTGGTGGAGTCGGAGTCGGCCACGCCTACACCGCTTCCGTCCCAGTCGTCCCGGTACGGATCTGGTAGGCCTCGTCGACGGGGAGGATGAAGACCTTGCCGTCGCCAGGCTCGCCGGTCTTGGCGGCGTCGGCGATGGCCTCCGCGACGTCCGCGGCGGGCACGTCGGCGACGACGCACTCGACTTTCACCTTCTGGTGGAGGTCGACGGTGTACTCCTCGCCGCGCCACTGGCCCTTCTTGGCCGGCTGTGAGCCCCGCCCCGAGACGTTCGTCACCGTGATCGAGGGCGCGCCCACGTCCACGAGGGCGGTCTTCACCTCGCCCAGTTTGTCCGGGCGGATGTACGCCGTCACGAGCTTGACTTCGCCCTCGTTGCCGCCACTGTCACTCATCGTCGCTCACCTCCGTGACGGCCGGGATGGGTGCATCCTCCACAGTCCCGCCGTCGGTCCGGACCTCCGTGCCGGAGCCGGGCACGCTGCCGCCGTCGGCGACCGCACGCTCGGGGCCCGAATCGTCCGTGAACTCGGGGTAGGCGTGCATCCCGTGCTCGGAGGGGTCGAGTCCGGTGACCTCGTCCTCCTCGGAGACGCGCAGGCCGATGACCGCGTCCACGACCAGGAGCGTCACCATCGTGCCGAGGACGGTGAACGTCCCGATGAACGCCGAACCGGCGACCTGCATGATGAGCTGGTTCAGCGAGAAGCCGGCCACGTCGAAGAAGGGGATGAGGATGGTCCCGATGAAGCCAGCCGAGCCGTGGACAGCGAAGACGCCACAGACGTCGTCGATCTTCAGCGAGTCCACGACCCACCGGTAGACGAACGGGGTCTGGACGCCGCCGATGACGCCGATGACGAGTGCACCCCACCAGCTGACGTGGGCACACGCGCCGGTGATGGCGACCAGGCCGGCGAGCAGGCCGTTGGCGCCGAACAGCGGGTCCGGCTTGCCCTCCCAGACCGCCGTGGTCAGGGTGGAGAACACCATGCCCGCGCCCATCGCCAGCGTCGTATTCAGCGCGACGCGGCCCAGCGCGGCGCCGTTGAACGAGCCGTCCGTCGTGAGGACGGTCGCCTGGGTGCCGACGTTGAACGCGTACCAGCCGAACGCAAGGATGAGCGTCCCGATGACGGCGAACAGAACGCTGTGTCCGGGGATCGGGTTGGCGTTGCCGTCCTCGTCGAAGCGGCCCTTGCGCGGGCCGACCATGTACGCGGCCGTGAGGCCGGCGATGCCGCCCATCGCGTGGACGACGGTCGCGCCGGCGAAGTCCTTGTAGCCGACGCCGAGCGCCTGGCCGAGGTAGCCCGTCGAGGAGAGCAGCCCCGTGCCGCCCCAGGTCGACCCGGAGACGACCGGATACAGCACCGCGACCAGGACGAACGCGTAGGCGACGTACGCCGAGAACTTCATCCGCTCGGCGATGGCCCCGGAGACGATGGTGGCGGCGGTCATCGCAAAGACCGCGCCGAACAGCCAGCCGACCCACGCCGTCGGCTGACCGATGTAGCCGAATGCGCCCGAAACGGAGAGCTCGACGCCCGGCGATCCGAGCATTCCCGCCAGAGACGCGACGCCCGCACCGACGAGGAAGAACACGAGGACGCCCATCGACCAGTCGGTCATGTTCTTCATCACGACGTTGCCCGCGTTCTTGGCGCGCACCTGGCCCGCCTCCAGCAGCGCGAACCCGGGCTGCATGAAGAAGATCAGGAACGACACCATCAACACCCACACCGTATTGATGCTGCTCGCGATGGCGGTGATGTCCGACTGCAGCGGCATTAGTTCGAACATCAGTTATCTACCTCGAAATTTGCTTTCGATTCGTCATTGTTTTCGCAGTATTTCCACGTCATCGTTTATCTTTTCGCATCAGATGCCAGTGGTCCTCCACTACATAAGGTTTGGCTTGATGTTTCGTCCAAATAGCGAGTATAAGAGGACGAACGTCGAAAATTAGGCAGAATATTAGGTGTTTAATCCGGTTGTTCGTGGATATATCCGGCCGTATGTCCGTCTGGTTCCGGACGTCCGTCAACCGCTCTCACGGCCAGCTGGGCCGGTCGCTCGTCGTGCGCGCACTGTTCGGTCGGAAATACTCGCCGGAACCTCTCGTTCGGTCAGTGCCCGCCGGTCAGTGCTCACCGGTCAGTCGCGGCAGGTGGCAGCACTCGAATCTCAGAGCCGGTCTGCCAGGTCCTCGGCGAAGTAGGTGAGGATGAGGTCGGCGCCGGCGCGCTTGATGGACAGCAGCGACTCGTAGGCCGCCCCCTCGAGGTCGAGCCAACCGTTCTCGGCGGCGGCGTGGAGCATCGCGTACTCGCCGCTGACGTTGTACGCCGCGACGGGGTGGTCGAACTCCCGACGCACGTCCGCGACGACGTCGAGGTAGGGAAGCGCGGGCTTGACCATCAGCACGTCCGCGCCCTCCGCGGCGTCGCGGGCGACCTCGCGGCGTGCCTCGCGGGCGTTGGCCGGGTCCATCTGGTAGTGCCGGCGGTCGCCGAAGGCGGGAGAACCGTCCGCCGCATCGCGGAAGGGACCATAGAACGCAGAGGCGTACTTCGCGGCGTAGGCCATGATCGGTACGTCCTCGTGGCCGGCACCGTCCAGCGCCTCACGGATGGCCGCGACCTGCCCGTCCATCATGCCCGAGGGCGCAATCATGTCCGCGCCGGCGGCGGCCTGCGAGACGGCGACCGAGCGGTACCGCTCGAGCGTCGCGTCGTTGCGCACGGTCAGCCGTGGGTCCTCGGCAGCGTCGTCCTCGAGCAGGCCGCAGTGGCCGTGGTCGGTGTACTCACAGAGGCAGAGGTCCGCGATGACGTAGGCGTCGGTCTTGGCGGTGATCGCACGCGTCGCGCGCTGGACGACCCCGTCCTCGGCGTCCGCGCGCGACCCCTCGGCGTCCTTCGACTCGGGGATGCCAAAGAGGATGATCGCCTCGACGCCGGTCTCCAGGATCTCGCGCACGCGAAGGACCGCCTCGTCGACGGGAACGCGCTCGTGGCCCGGCATCGAGGGGATGGGCCGGCGCTCGTCCGCCGTCGCGTCGACGAAGACGGGCGCGATCAGATCGCTCGCCTGGATCTCGGTCTCGCTGACGAGTTCCCTGACGCCGTCGGCGCGCAGCCGGCGCGGACCGAGGCCGCTCGCTGCTGTGCCGCCCGTGAGTGTGTCGTCTGCACGTGTATCGGCTGCGATTTCATCGTCTGCAGGGACGTCGTGGCCGCTCATACCCGAGCGTTCGTGGGCCGTAATGTAAGACGTATCGGCTCTCGGATCGGCGCTCCAGTGAGTGCTGCTGGTGGGGCCCGGGCGCGGGAGGAGCCCCGGCCGCTCTCCGCGACGGAAGACATTTACTCGCCGGGCGGCCTGTTCGGACCAGATGGCCATGGACGCGGACGCCGGAGCGTCGCGGTCGGTCGCGGCCCGGCGCTGGCTGCTGGACTACGGCGTGTTCGTCCTGTTCGGGACGGTCGCGCTCGCCGGCGTCTACCTGTTCCTGTCGCGCGACGCCGCGTTCGCCCGCCAGGTGCTCGCCCACGAGCGCTACTGGATGCCCGCGCTGTTCGCGCTGTTCGTGCTGGAAGGGGCGATGCTCCTCTACTTCGCGCCGAGCGAGAGCCTCGTCCCCGTCGCGCTGGTCGTCATCGGCCGCACAGCCACGGACGTCGCCGTCGTCGTCGGTATCGCGGTGCTGGGCGCGACCGTCGGCCAGTACCTCCTCTTCCTGCTCGCGAAGCGCGGCGGGCGCGAGCGGCTGCTGGAGCGGCCGTGGTTCCGCGTCTCGGAGGAACGGCTCGACCGCTTCGACGGCTGGTTCGACCGCTGGGGCCCAGTCGTCGTGCCCGCCTCGAACACGCTGTTGTTCACCCGCGGGATGCTGACGGTCCCGGCGGGCTTCGCGGAGATGGACGACCGTCGGTTCGTGGCGCTGTCGGCGCTCGGGACGCTCTCGTTCGAGCTGATTCTCGCCGGGCTGGCACTGGGCGTCTTCGAGTTCCTCGGCGTCTGAGCCGCCGCGTCGCGGGACGACACCGCTGGAGACGCCGGCGAATCAATCGCCGTCGCTGATGCCGACGGCCCGGCGCAGGGCCGGAAGTTCGCGCCTGAGTTCACGGCGCTTCAGCAGCGCGAACCCTGCGAGGATGACACAGAAGCCCACGGCAGTCAGCAGGTCGACCACCTCACCGAGGAAGAGAAACCCCGCGACGGCGGCGAAGACGGGCGCGACGTAGGACACGAGGTTGATCTCGATGGGTCCGAGCCGGTCGAGCAGGTCGAAGTAGACGAGGAAGCCGGCGGCCGAGGCGACCAGCGAGAGGTATCCAAGCGCCGCGAGCCCGGCGAGTGCGTCCGGGCCCGTGAGCGCGCGGACAGCGACAGCGGGTGACTCGCCGACCGCGAGGCTGACGACGTGCATCAGGAGCGCGCCGCCGACCATCGCGTAGGCCTCCATCGTCTCGATCGGGAGGCCGGCGTCGAGCCAGCGCGTGATGACCGACCCGAATGCGAAACACAGGACGGCGGCGAAGACCAGCCCCTTCGCCACGACGCCGCCGGCGAGCAGGTTCGCGGGGTCCGGCCGGACGAGGAGGGCGACGCCGACGAGGCCGAGCAAGAGCCCGGCGACACCCAGGGCGGTGAGGCGCTCCTCGGGGAGGAACGCGCGGGCGAAGAAGGTCGTCAGGACGGGCGACAGCGAGACGATGACCGCGGCGCCGGCGCTCGTGACGGCGGGGTCGGTCTCGCCGACGAACAGGAAGGCGTGGTAGCCGGCGATGAGGAAGACGGCACCGGCGGCGACGGCGGCCCACTCACGGGCGCCGACCGGCCGGGGGTGGTCGGTCGCGTAGGCGGCGTACCCGAGCATCAACACCCCCGCGACGTCGTAGCGGACGGCGGCGAACAGCACGGGGGCTGGGCCGAACAGGCCGGGGGCGAGACCGGCCTTGATGGCCATGAACGCGGCGCCCCAGGCCGCGGCCAGAGCGAGGAACAGCGTTGCGTTCCGGTAGCGCACGAGTCGACTCGGTGGGGGAAGGGGGTGAACGTTTCGAGACGCCGCCGTCGGCCAGAGACGAAATACCACTCCACGTCCCCCCCGAGAACCATCGAAAGCTGTCCTCGGCGGCCGGGAATCGCCTTCACCCGCTTTTACCACGCCCGCTGTAGGGCCGGCCGAGATGACGCCGACGTCCGCGGCCGCGAGCGGCGACAGCGGCGAC
>JBDGSA010000139.1:18227-21513 GCA_042217755.1 Haloglomus sp.
AGGGCCGGCCGAGATGACGCCGACGTCCGCGGCCGCGAGCGGCGACAGCGGCGACTCCAGTGGCGGCGGTGAGGGCGACGGCGGGGAGCCGCCGGCCCGGACGTTCGACGGCTGGCTCGCGGACACGGACAACTACGACGGCGTGGTCGACGAGCGCGGCGCCGAGGAGGTGACCGTGAAGGTGGATGCCGAAGGCAACGGCGGCCCGTTCGGCTCCGAGCCCGCCGCGGTCCACGTCTCACCGGGAACTCGAGTGGTCTGGGAGCGGGTCGGACCGAAGGAGTACAACGTGCGGGCCCGCGACCGCGGCCTGGAGTCGAAGACCATCGCGTCGTCGGAGGACACCTACGCGGCCGAGGTCGACAGCGACGGCCTCGCGAAGCACACCTGCTCGAGGTACGGAGACAGGGGAATGCGTGGCGTCATCCTGGTCGGGGAGGGTCCCGTGCGCGAGTTGACCGCGCGGGACGCTGCCGGCGCGGGCGGCCTCGGTGCGCTCGTCGTCGGTTCGCTCGGACGGCTGTGGCGATTCAACGACGGCGCCGCGACCACCACCGACCCGGCGGACGTGCGGCGGGGTTGACGCCCGCTCGTCGCTCACCGGAGCGGATTAGAAAACTATTATCTGGGTTATATACCTGAAGTTGCATTTTTTCGTGTACTATTCCGCATTTGATCGACTGATCTGGAATATTAGATTCGAACGTTGTCAGTCCGCGGTCACGACCGGCCGGGCGAGCGTTGAAGCGTCTCGGCGCGTTACGCGCTCGCATGAGCGTCTCCGGGCTCTGTCAGATCTGCGAGGAGCGCGAGGTCGTCGACGCCTGCGACCGGTGTGGTCGGCTCGTCTGTGAGCGCCACCTCGAGGAGGGGACTGGGCTCTGCACCGAGTGCTACGCGGAGGTCGACGGCGAGTGGCGGAATCGGGGCGACCGTTCCGGCCGCGACGGACGCGGGCCGGACGGCGTCGACACCTACCAGTTCTAGCTCAGAGCACCGACACGACCGCCGAGAGCAGCCAGCCGACGCCGGCGAGCGCGACCAGCGCGCCGAGCGCCTTCGTGAGGAACACGTTCCACCCGGCCGGTTCGACCTCCGAGGACGGCGTGGTGCTGCCGATGGCGTCGGTCTGCTCGTCGAACTTCGCGATGCCGTAGGCGAACCGGTAGATGCCGGCGCCGATGAGCGCGATGACGGGGCCCAGCACCAGTCCGTTCGCGTTCCCCGCCTCGGTGTCCGGGTCGGCATCGGCCCCATCCGACCCGCCCGGCGGCGACTCGAACAGGTCGGATTCGGTCTCGGTCGGCGTCAGCGTCGGTGTCGGCGTCGGCGGCTGGTACGTCCCGACGGCGACGTCGTCGAGGTACGCTCGCGAGCGGAGTTCGACGGTCCAGGTCGCGTTCGTGACGCCGGTCGCGACCGTCGCGTCGTAGGCGTCGGGCGGTCCCTCCGAGTCGGCCTTCCGGAGCGCCACGCGGACCGTCCCGTCGGGCGTCCACCGCATCGTCAGGTCGACGAAGCGGCCAGAGGGCGCGGTCAGGCGCGTCCGGGTCACAGAGCCGTTCGCCCGCCGGGCGACTACGGCGACCGCGACACCGTTCTCCCGGCCGACGTTCTCGACGGCGACCGACGCGTTCGTCCCGTTCGCGACGGCGCGGACGGCGCCGTCCTCGCCGACATCGACGGTCACGCGGAGGACACCGCGTCGGCCGTCGACCCGGGTCGGGGTCAGCGTCGCCGAGCCGTTCGTGACCGCGAGCGAGCACTCGCCGGTCGCGCCGATGCGAAGCACCGTCCCGCCGGTCCAGTCGCGGGCCGTGTCGTTCGCGAGGCCGGCGGCGTAGTCGTACTCCCGCGAGAGGGCGTCGAGCCGCGAGGTGGAGTCAACCTCGTCACAGGGGCCGGACTGGGCCAGGGCCGCTGGTCGCGGGCCAGCGCCGGTCGCGCCCGCTACACCGACGGCACTGACCGCGGGCGCGAGTGCGACCGCTGCGAGGAGGAGTGCGCCGAACGATGCGACTGCGCCGCTGCGGGGGAGGCTGGTGAACATAGGTGGAGGGCTCGTTGGGCGGGGATTTCGGCGGATAGCAGAAAAAATCACCTGGGCCTTCCCCGTTCTCCGGCGGCCGCTCGTCCGGCCGCGCCCGCCCGAAGGACAGTCCTATCGGGTCCGAGTGGCAAGCGTGACCGATGCGCGCCGCAGCGTTCACGGACCTCGTGGGACCAGCGGGAGTATCGATGGTCGAACAGCCGGACCCGGACCCGGGGCCCGGCGAGGCAGTGGTCGACGTGGAGGCCTGCTCCATCAACCGCCACGACCTCTGGATCCTCGAGGGGGACTCGGCGATGGTCGACGCCGACGACCTGCCGTTCGTCAGCGGCCTGGACGTCGCCGGGACGGTGGCCGCGGTCGGCCCGGACGTGACGGCGGTCGAGCCGGGCGACCGAGTGGTCCTCTGCCCGAACGAGACCTGCAGGCAGTGTCGGTTCTGCCGGGAGGGGCCAGAGAACCAGTGCGAGCAGTTCTCGCTGTACCACGGCGGGCTCGCCGAGCGCGCGCTCGTCCGGGCCGACCGGCTGGTGGCGCTCCCGGACGGGGTGACGGCCACCGCCGCGAGCACGCTTCCGACGGCGTACGTGACGGCCTCCCGGATGCTCCAGCGCGCGGCCGTCGAGCCCGGCGACCTCGTGTTCGTTCCGGGCGTGACCGGCGGCGTCGGTGTCGCGAGCGTCCAGCTCGCGGACGTGCTCGGAGCGCGGACGGTCGGGACCTCCTCGTCGGCCGCGAAACTCGACCGGCTCACCGACCTGGGACTCGACCACGCCGTCGAGGGGACCGACCCGGACGCGCTCCGGGACGCCGTCGGCGAGGTGGGGACGCCCGACGCGGCCCTGAACCACCTCGGCGGGGCCTACACCGAACTCGGGCTGGACCTCCTGCGCCGGGGCGGGCGGATGGTCGTCTGCGGGCGGACGGCAGGAAGCCGCTCGGAGTTCGACGTCCCGGACCTGTTCCTCGGCCACAAACGGATCATCGGGAGCACGATGGGAACGCAAAACGACCTGGAGACGCTGGTCGACCTCGTCGCCGCCGGCGACCTCGACCCCGAGGTCGACCGGACGTATCCCCTCGACGCGACCGGCGAGGCCTTCGCCGCCATGCAGGACCGCGAGGCCGTCGGGAAGTTGCTCGTGACGAACTGAGGTCCGGCGGCCACCGGGCCACAGGACTCAGTCCCGGTACTCGTTGAGCCGGCGCTTCAGCCGCCTGGCCGCGTCGCCCGCC
>JBDGSA010000138.1:0-2862 GCA_042217755.1 Haloglomus sp.
ACGAGGGCCGAGTGACGGAGGCAATCCAGTTCCGCTGTGGCAGTTCGACCTCGCGAGTGTCCTCAATGGAGACGATCTTCGCCTTCGACGGGATGAACAGCGAAACCGCGTTCAGCGAGGTCGTCTTCCCGGAGGCCGTCCCGCCCGCAAAGAGCACGCTCTTGTTGTTCTCGATGCAGAGCCAGAGGAAGGCCATCTCGTCCAGCGAGAAGGTGTTCCAGTTGATGAGGTCGACCGGCGTGAACGGGACGTCTTTGAACTGCCGGATGGTGTAGTTGGTCCCGTGGTCCGACACTTCCTTCCCGAGTGTCAGTTGCGCACGCGACCCGTCCGGCAGCGTCGCGTCGACCTGGGGCTGGCGCTTGGAGATGCCCTTCCCGGACCGCTGGGCGAGTTTGACCACGAAGTCGTCCAGTTCCTCCTCGCCGTGGTAGACGTTGGTGATGAGCTGTTCGTAGTCGGAGTGGTAGACGAAGACGGGGGAGTTGTAGCCGTCACAGGAGATGTCCTCGACGTTGATGTCGTGTTTGATGCCGTCGATGCGCTCGAAGCCGATGAAGTCGCGCTTCAGAAGGTAAAGGAGCTTGTCGATCTGGTAACCGTCGAGCGTCTCCGGGTCCTCCTCGATGACGGCGTGTTCCGGGCGAACCGTCACATCCCGGGATGGGACGAGCGCTCCCTCCTCGTCGGCGCCGTCGCCACCCATGCCGATCATCCCCTTCATCTTCGAGACGACGTCGCCGGCGTCTGCGTTCGCGTCGGGGCGGGCGCCCTCGGCGTAGAGGTCGTACCGTTCGAGCAGGTTCTGCGTCTCCCGCTCGATGACGTCTTCGCGGGCCTCCTCGGTTCCCTCGACGACGACGTCGTCGCTGGAGTACTTGATTGCGGCTTTCAGCTTCGTCGAGAGGAACTCGCGCAGGTCCGCCTCGATGGGCGTGAGGTGGGGTTCGATGAGGTAGTACTTCTTCTCGTTTTCCTTCTCGGAGTGGAAGATGATGACGAAGGCGTAGGGCTTGTTGACCCAGTAGCGGTCCACCTCCCGGAAGTGGGTCTTCTTCGCGTCCGGGACCGCCTTCTCGAGGTCGTAACGTGTGACAACCGTCGAGGAGCCGTCGGATTCGCTGAAGAAGGCGTCCTCGTCGAGGTCGTCGCTGACGTCGACGCTCCGGTCCTCGACGACGTCGGCGACGCGGTCGCCAATCTCGCCGGCCAGCGCCAGGTGGCCGTCGGTCTGGTCGGAATCGAAGCCGAGGTACTCCTCGGGGTCGAACTCGACCCGCTGGCCGCTCCTGTCGGTTGGCGGGTTGCCGTTCTCGTCGTAGTAGTACTCTGCTTTGAATGCCTCCCAGTCGTACGTGTCAGCAGCCTCGGACGACACCGCCGTCTCGACGTCGGCGGCGTCGGCGGCCTCTATCGCGTCGTCGGTGTCGCCGCCGTCTGCCTCGTCGATAGCCATTGAGCGGGAGGTCGAACGGAGTAGGGATATAAATTATGTCCACCGGCGTGAGGACCGGAAATGCGCTGCTCGGTCGCCACAGACGCTGTGAACCCAACTCCAGGAGCGACACTCGGCTATAAAGAACCGAGAGTGTCAACTGGAGCGGTGCCTCGTACGGTTTAGGTAGACCCCATCAGGCCGAAGCCTCCTCGAGGAACCGCTCGAGCCGACGCATCGCCTCCTTTAGATCCTCCAGACCGGTAGCGTACGAGGCGCGGAGGTGGCCCTCGCCGCCAACGCCGAACGCATTGCCCGGCACCATCGCCACGGACTCCGCTTCGAGCAACGCCTCCGCGAACGTCTCCGCGTCCGTCCACGGGTCCGGCACCTCGGGGAAGACGTAGAACGCGCCGGTCGCCTCGAAACAGCTCACGCCCATCTCCTCGAGTCGCGAGAGGACGAACTGCCGGCGCCGGTCGTACTGGCGACGCATCTCGACGACCTCGTCGTCGCACGACTCCAGCGCCTCGATGGCGGCGTACTGCGCGGTCGTCGGCGCCGACAGCATCGTGTACTGGTGCACCCTGTTCATAGCCTCGATGGCCTCGCCGGGGCCCAGCGCGTACCCCAGACGGAGACCCGTCATCGCGTACGCCTTCGAGAAGCCGTTGAACACAATCGTCCGCTCGCGCATCCCCGGCAGTGCCGCGATGCTCGCGTGCTCTCCCTCGTAGGTCAGGTCCGCGTAAATCTCGTCGGCGAGAACGTCGATGTCGTGCTGCTTGCAGAACTCCGCGACGGGCGCCAGTTCCTCCGTCGTCATGGTCGCCCCTGTCGGGTTGTTCGGGTAGCAGTAGATGAGGGCGTCGGCCCGCTCGGCGCCGGCCTCGCGCAGCACCTCCGGGGTGAGCTTGAATTCGTCCGCCGCCCGCGTCGGAACGCGGAGCACCTCACCGCCCGCGAACCGGACGCCGGGCTCGTAGGAGACGTAACACGGCTCGACCACCGCGACCGTGTCGCCGGGATCGACGAACGCCCGGAAGGCGGCGTCGATGGCCTCGCTCGCCCCCGCCGTGACGATGACCTCGTCGTCGGGGTCGTACGAGAGGTCCCACCGCGCCGCGTCGTCGGCGATGCGCTCGCGCAACTCGCGCATCCCACGATTGGCGGTGTAGGAGGTCTTGCCCCGCTCGAGGGAGGCGATGGCGGCCTCGCGCGCGTTCCACGGCGCCGTAAAGTCGGGCTCGCCGACGCCCAGCGAGATGACGTCATCCATCTCCTCTGCGAGTTCGAAGAAGCGCCGGATACCCGACGGCGGCGTTTCCTGCACCCGCTGCGAGGGCGTGAGCGCCCCCTTATCGTCCGTCCTGGCTTCGTCGTCCGTTTCGGCTTCGTCGTCCGTTTCGGCTTCGTCGAGGCTCATT
>JBDGSA010000138.1:2962-19563 GCA_042217755.1 Haloglomus sp.
GGCTTCGTCGTCCGTTTCGGCTTCGTCGTCCGTTTCGGCTTCGTCGAGGCTCATTATGGCGTCACGGAGAGTCGGTCGTCGTCGCCGCTCTCCTCGAAGCGGTGGCCCGCTTCCTTGTACGTCTCCATCACGTAGTGGGTCACCGTCTGGGTTATCTCGGGGACGGGCGCGACCTTCTCGCTCACGAAGCGCGACACCTCTCCCATCGACTCCTCTTCGACCTCGAGCGCGAAGTCGTAGTTCCCGCTGACGAGGCGAAGCGCCTGCACCTCGGAGAACTGCGCCAGCCGCTCTGCGATGTCCTCGTACCCTGTTTCGCGGTCGAGGGTCACGTTCAGTTCTACCAGCGCGTGGACGTGCTCGGCCTGGGTGACGGCCTCGGCACGGTCCCAGTCGACGACCGCGGCATACCCCTGGACGACGCCCGACTCCTCGAGGTCGGCGATGATGGCCTCGACCTCCTCGGCGTCGAGTCCGGTCATCCGCGCGAGATCCTCAGTCGAGTAGCGGGCATTCTTACAGAGGAGGTCCAGCAACTCCGCCCGGGCCTCGGTCGTGTCGTCCTGGCCGCCGTCGGCCGCGGCGTCCGACTGGTCGCTCATGGAGGTACGCGGGTCCAGGGCGGACTAAACGCTTGCGAGTGCGTGCGACGGATAGACGTGGACGTGGACATGGATGTAGAGTCCAGCCCGATTCTCACAGTCGTGTTCGCTTCCCGACGGCAACGGCAGGACGATTGCGACGCGCCCACGAACGGAGCACTCGCGTTCCGCGCCGTCGGGAGAAGCTCGTGGCGAAACCGGATCGTGGCGAGGACAGAATCGCCGAAGCGGATACGAGGCGACAGATAATCCAAAATCGGGATATTTTCGAATTAATTTGCGAAATTCTCAGATAGTCCACCTATATTCTGAAATTTCGATCCAGAATAGCAAAGTCGCAGTCGAGTTCGTCGATGCGCTCGAACGTCGGCCTGGAGATGAACCGCGACGCGGCCGAGCGGTCGGTGGAGGAGCCGATGATGACGAGGTCGTAGTGCGAGGAGACGCGGGCAAGGAAGTCGACGATTTCGTCGCGGGCGACGCGGGTCTCGACGCCGCGGTCGACCGTCTCCGCGAGGTTGCCGACCATCCGCTCGGCGTCGGAGCGATCGCGCTCGTTGCTGATGCAGTGACAGACCGAGACCCGTCCGCGGTCGCCGGCCAGTCGCGCGGCGAAGTCGATCATCTTGTGCGCCACGTCGCTGGCGCGCCGGACCGGCACCAGCACGTCGCGCCACGTTCCCCCGGAGGGGTTCTCCGGGTCGGCACAGCGGTGGACCAGGATGTCCGTGTCGCTCTGGAACAGTTCGTGGATGTACGGCGCCAGCCGGTCGCCGACGGGATTGGTCTCGTAGGGGGTGACGATGAGGTCGCAGTTCGTGTCGTGAGCGGCCTGGAGGATCGTGCTGCCCGGCGACTCCGGCGTGGTCTCGGCAACCAGCACCTCCGACGGAACGCCGTAGGTCACCTCGAGATCTGCCGCGCGGGACTCGAGATCCATCGCCGAGGCCGCGGTCGCCAGTTGCTCCGCGACGGAGTCAGATTCCGGCTCCGGGGCGGCCCCGTCGACTGTCGCCTCCTCGGGCGAGGTCCCGGTTCCGGACTCACCCGGCGACCCATCGTCGTTCGACTCACCCGGCGACCCATCGTCGGGAGCGCCGTCGACAGGGTCGTCGGCTCCAGAGTCCGTCGCCGCGTCGCCGCCGTCGGTGGTCAGGCCGCCTCCTCCGGCGTCCTGAACGGTGACCACGTCGTGGGAGGGATCGGCCGCGTCGTCCGTGGCGGCCTCGAACTCCGCGGGGTCGAGGAGCCCCAGCAGCACCACCTTCGCGCCCTCGTGGGCGGCAGCGAGACGGGCTCCGAGCCGCGCTGTTTCCCCGGGGTGGGCACCGCGAATCGGAACCAGCACGCGATCGTCGCCGCGAGTGGAGGTATAGAGATAGCGCGCCCGCTGCTCGAAGAAGCGCTCGCGCCAGAGGTAGAACACCCCCGCGACGAGGATACAGGAGGTGGCGACGCTCAGGACGTACGTCAGGCGGTTCGCGTGTGTCACGAGCACGAGCAGCGCGGTCGAGAACGCCGAGGGCTCCTCCAGATCGAGCGCCCACGTCCCGGCGCCGGTCAGGAACATCGCCAGGGCGGCGCTACCGGCGGTGACCTGGAGCGTCTTCACCGGCACCCCACGGAACCCGGCGGCGACGTAGAGTGCGATCAACCCCGACACGGCACCGAACGTCAACCCCCCGACGAACCGACGCGGCGAGGCGAAGTTCCCGTCCGGGTCGTAGAACAGGGTGTAGGCTCCGGACGCCAGCGGCGGGAACAGGAGAAACGAGATCTGTTCGATCTGCCTGGAAAAGAGGGTGACGGCCCCGATCAACAGGGGAACGAGCAGGAGCGCCGAGAGGTGGATGAGGTTGTTCGTCCCTTCCAGCCAGGCGCGGAACCCGCGGACTTCGCGACGCTCCAGCCGCCGCAGTCGGCGCCACGCCGACCGAACCCGCCCCCGCAGCTCGTCCTGCATGCGTCGGTCCGTGTGGGTCCGGAGAGTAAACCGTTCCGGCGAACGACAGACGGAACACCGCGCTCGGGCACTGTCGTACCGAGTGTCGATGAGCGCGGTCCTGCCAGGCGTGGCGACGAGCACGCTCCGGTGCCGTCCTATCGGATGTGGCGATGAGCGCGCTCCAGCGCGGTCCTACCGGGCGTAGCGATGAGCGCCGTAGATGGCCGTCGCCGCCGCCAGGGGGAACGCGAGCGCGGCGACAGGCGGCAGCGCGTACAGCGCCGCCACGACGGGTTCGAACGGACCGGCGGCCGACGCCGGATCGCGGAGGTCGGGGGTCGACGCGCCGAGCGCGAAGAGGTACAGCGACAGCAGAAACAGGATTCCCGATGCGGCGAGCAGGCCATCGTAGCGGGCGTCGCTTCCCGTCCGACGGTGTCGTCGTGCGACGAGCAACACCGGCGCCAGCACCGGCCCGACGACGAACAGCCCGACGAGGAGGTACAGCGCGCGAGAGAACGTGAACGTCCCGCCCGTGCCCGAGAGGGTATTGAACACTTGCACGACGAACGCGAAGCCAAAGAAGAGCGCGAGGAGCGCGCCGAGCAGGCCGCCGACAGCGACGTACAGTTTACAGAGCCGCGAGTCCGTCCGGCGGAAGGCGTACGGGAACGCCCCGAGCACGCCGGAGTAGGCGTTCTCGTCCGCGGCGCTGCCGGCCGCCCGGGACACGTCGGCCGATACCGCGTCCGAGTCGGTCATCGCCCGTCGGTAGGGCCGGCAGGGCGAAAAGGACCCCGGTGTCGGCACCCGGACGGCTCGGTGTCGCCACCCGGACGGCTCGGTGTCGCCACCCGGACGGCTCGGTGTCGCCACCCGGAGGACAGAGACGAGCGCAGGTGGCAGCACAGACCGTGGGCAAACAACTCGGGACGAACAGCCCGGGACGAACGGCCGGGGACGAAGGGGAAACCCCTTGCCCACCGCCCGCCACCCGCCCGATATGACCAGCGTCAAGGACTTCGTCGTCGAGGAGGCCGCGACGACCGACTCGGTCGGCCGCGGCCGGTTCGCCTTTACCGACGACTACTCCGTCTTCGACTGGGGGAAGATGCCCGACCCCATCCCCGGGAAGGGACGCTCCCTCTGCGCGATGGGAGCCGCCAACTTCGAACTGCTCGAACGCGAGGGCGTTCCCACCCACTACCGCGGCGTCCTCGCCGGCGGGGACGTCGTCCCGCTCGAGGCAGCCGACCAGCCACCGCGGGAGATGGCGATCGACCTCTCGCGCGTGCCGGACCTCCCCCACGAGGGCCGCAGCTACGACTACGACGCCTTCCACGCCGACGCCGGCGAGAACTACGTCGTCCCCCTCGAAATCGTCTTCCGGAACACCGTTCCCGTCGGCTCGTCGCTCCGCGGCCGTGCCGACCCCGAGGAGTTCGGGCTCGACATCGACGCGTGGCCCGACGAACCGGTCGACCTGCCCGAGCCGGTCGTGGAGTTCTCCACGAAGTTCGAGGAGTCGGACCGCTACCTCGCGCGCGACGAGGCCGACCGCATCGCCGGCGCCGCCGACATCGACAGGCTCGAAGCGACCGCCCGGACCGTCAACCGACTGGTGACCGAACGTGCCGACGAGGCCGGCCTCAAACACGAGGACGGCAAGATCGAGTGCATCTACGTCCACGGCGAGGTTCGCGTCGCCGACGTCGTTGGTACGTTCGACGAGAACCGCTTTGCCTACGACGGCCAGCAGGTCTCGAAGGAGGTCGTCCGGCAGTACCACAGACGCGAGCAGCCCGAGTGGGTCGCCGCCGTCGAGGCGGCGAAGGAGCGCGCGAAGACAGAAGACGTGGCCGACTGGCGCGACCTCTGCGAGCGCGACCCCGAGCCGCTCCCGGAGCGCGTCATCGAGGCGATGAGCGACCTCTACACGGCGGGCGCGAACGCCTACCTCGGGCGCGAATTGTTCGAGGCACCGCCGCTGGCCGACGCGGTGGCGCGGGTGCGCGACCTCTGAAAGCCGACCGCGACCGGCCCGTACCGACCGGAACCCTCGGACGGGTATTTATCACCGAGCACGCGCCACCGTCTCGATGAGCGAGTTCCGCATGGAGTACGACGGCGACCGGCTCGTCATCGAGAAGGAGTCCCTCTCGAACCTCGACGAGCTGGTGCTGTCGTTCGTCGATATCCTCGACAGCGAGGGCGTCGATTACGTGCTGGTCGCGGGCTACGTGGCCATCCTGGTGGGTCGGTCCCGCTCGACGGAGGACATCGACGTACTCATCGAGCCGCTGGACGAGGGGCGGACGGACGCACTCGCGGACGCACTCGTCGATGCGGGCTTCTGGGGCGTCGAAGAACCGCTCGACGCGATGTACGACCGGTTCAGCGATGGACTGGCGACCCGGGTGGCACCACGCGGGGGGGCGATTCCGAACTTCGAAGTGAAGCCGCCGCGAACCGAGTACGACCGCCGGTCGCTGCGGGGGGCGGTCACGGCCGAGTTCGCGGGGAACGCGGTCCGGATTTCACCGCTGGAACTGCAGATCGCGTTCAAACTGTACCTCGGGGCGGAGAAGGACTTCGAGGACGCCGCCCATCTCTACTTCGCACTCGGCGAAAGTCTCGATACCGACCGGCTCGAATCGTACGTCGACGAACTGGACGTCACCGACGCCTATGACCGACTCAGAGGACTCCGCGACGACTGACGAGGAACTCCGCGCCCAGCTGGACCGCGAGCAGGAACGCAACCGCCGGCAGCGCCTGGCGTTCGTGAAACACTGGGCCGAGTACGTCCGCACCCACCCGGACGAAGAGTGGGCCCGCCAGCAGAAGGTCCTCATCGACGGACAGGTCGACCCGCCGGCCACGCAGCCGCCGGCCGAGCGCGAGGGGCAGAACGGCGACGGGTCGGCCGCTGACGAGTCGGCCGCCGACGGGTCGGCTACCGACGGGTCAGCCGCCGACGGGGCGAACGGCGAGTGAGGGCGGCCCGCACAACAGAACCGTTTTGTCCGGGCGCTACCGCCACTCGGACATGACCGCCTACACCGCCGTCGTGACGGTCCGGCTGAAACACGGCGTGCTGGATCCGGAGGCCGAACGCACCCAGGAGGCGCTCGAGCGGCTGGGATTCGAACTGGCCGACCTCCGTTCGGCGGACCGCTTCGAGGTGGACCTCAACGTCGAGTCCGCCGAGGCCGCCGCCGACCGCGCCGAGGAGATGGCCGAGCGACTGCTCGCCAACCCCACCATCCACGACTACACCGTGGAGGTCGAACAGCGGTGACCGTCGCCACCACGATGACGCCGACGCCCGACGCCCACACGAGGTGGTCGCTGTGACCGTCGCCGTCATCCGGTTCGGTGGGTCGAACTGCGACCGCGACGCCGTCCGGGCGCTGGAGCACCTCGGCGTCGACGCCGAGATCGTCTGGCACGAGGACGGCCTCCCGGCAGCCCCCACCGGCGTCGTCATCCCGGGCGGGTTCTCCTACGGCGACTACCTCCGGGCCGGCGCCATGGCGGCGCGCTCGCCCGTCATGGCGGAGGTTCGCGAGGCCGCCGAGGCGGGAACGCCCGTCCTGGGGGTCTGCAACGGCGCCCAGATCGGGTCCGAATCAGGTCTCACGCCGGGCGCGTTCACGACCAACCGGAGCGCGCGGTTCCAGTGCGAGCACGTCCACTGCCGCGTCGAGCGGGCGGACACGCCGTTCACCAGCGCGTTCGACGAGGGCGACGTCGTCGAGTTGCCCATCGCCCACGGCGAAGGGCGCTTCGAAGTCGAGGACGACCGATACGACGAACTGGTCGACGAGGACCGCGTGCTGTTCCGGTACTGCGACGCCGAGGGCGCGGTGACCGACGCGGCGAACCCGAACGGCTCGAAGGAGAATGTCGCGGGTATCCTCGGGGAGCGCGAGTCCGTCGCGGTGCTGATGCCCCACCCCGAGCGCGCGACGCTGCCCGACCTGCACGCCGGGACCGACGGCCAGGGCCTGCTACAGGCGTTCGCGTAGGAGCACGCCGACTGGCCCCGGAACGACCCCCGAGAGAACACAGGCGCCCCGGACCAGCCTGCTATCGAAAATATCTACGTTTATGCAAATAATTGCGTATTTACAGCAATTATAGGAGATATATATCCCCAAGTTGGAGGTATTCGAGTCTATCCTTCGGACTCGTCCTGCTTCGAGTCCACTGGCTCCTCGACCTCCAGGTCCGACTCGTCCGGCGCCCCGAGGATGCGGTCGGCGAGCGCCTCCATCCCACGCTGTCCGAGTGCGGACTGGACGAGCAGATGACCGCCGATGACCGCCGGGGAGACGACCGTATTGGCACCCGCCCGGCGCAGTTTCTTCTCGTTCTGGCGCTCCGTCGCGGCGGCGACGATGCGCAGGTCCGGGTTCAATTCACGGGCCGTCAGGATTGCAAGCGCGTCCTGTGCGTCGTCGTCGGTCGCCGCCACGAGCGCGCGCGCCCGCTTGATGCCGACCTGTCGGAGCGGCTCCTCGTCGGACGGGTCTGCGACGATCACCTCCGCGCCGCGCTCCCGGAGCCGCCGGGCCTTCTCCTCGTTGCGGGTGATGACGACGAACTGCACTCCGGCCAGTTCCTCGATGATCGGTTCCGTCATGTCGCTGAACCCGACCACGATGACGTGGTCGTCCAGCAGTTCCAGTTCTGAGTCGCTCATGGTTCCCAGTGCCTCGGCGAGGCGAGCCTCGATGGCGGGGGTCAGCAGCGTCCCCAGCGCGACCGCGAACGACGCTGTCCCGATGATCAGGGCACTCAGCGCGAACAGCTTGGCGGTCTCCGTGGCCGGCGTCACGTCGCCGTAGCCGACGGTGGAGGCGGTGACGAGAGCGAAATAGAACGCGTCGGTCAGGGAGTTGACACCGTTGAAGCTGTCCTGCAGGGCGAACGCTCCCGTGGTACCGTACACCAGCGAGCCGACGATGGCCGCCAGCGCCGCCAGCTGGGTCGTTCCGATCTCGAGCTCGCGGTCGAACGCCCGGTAGTTGACGAGCAGGCCGAGCAGCGACAGGACCGACAGGACGACCAGCGGCGTTGCCACCGGGAACGTTCGGCCGGCCAGTTCGACGGTGCCGGAGCCGACGAGCCCCTGGAACGCCGTCACAGGCAGGAGCACGGTTGCGGTGTACCAGGCGGCACGGATCCCGCGCCGGAGACCGACGGTGGTCGCCAGCAGGATGAATCCCGTGAGCGCGCCCGTGAAGCCGAACGCCCGCTCGATGGCCTCCGGGACGTACGCCGATAGTAGCCCCGACGTCGTCGGACTCCCGATGTTGACGATGCCGGTGATGATCGAGAGGAGCGCGACGACGGTGACGAGGCCGACCGCGGCGCGGACACGGAGCAGTGACCGACCGGCCCGACGAACCGACTGCCGCGCCTCGTCCAGTTCGTCGTCGACGCCACTCATGAGAGCGCCGTCGCCCCCACCCGACTAAACTGTCGTGGTCGCAGACCTGGGAGGTCGTCGCCAGGGATGACCGCCAGGAACGGTCGCCGCCGGGAGTGTCGCACGGCTGGCCCTCGGCCCGCTCCGGTACTCGTTTAACCGGGCACGTTGACAGGGAGCGCATGGCTCCGCTCCCCGTTGAGGTCGTCCTCGGCGTCTATCTGGGGGTGCTCACCGGCATCATTCCGGCGCTGGTCGCCTGGAGCCTCGGCTTCATCTTCAAGTACGTCACCGGGGTCTCCATCCCCGGATTCGGTGTGGTCGTCCTCGCACTCGCCATCGCGGGCGTCAACGGCGGCCTGCTCGCGATCACCGACCCGACCGTCACCAAACAGACCACGGGCGCTGTCGTCGTTGTCGCCATCCTCGTCGTCCTGATGATGTCGCTGTACGCCCACGCGAAGGGCGACGCGATGGGCGCCTCGTTCCCAAAGCGGGTGTCCCTGCAGCGACTGCGCGAGCAGACCCTCTCGACCGACGTAGTCGAGCTCGTCGGGGGCCGCGGGCAGGTCCGCGTCACCGTCAGCGGCGAGGTGGCCGACATGGAGGGGTACCCGCCGCTCCCGGACGACATCCGGGCGGAGATTCGCGGCGGCGAGTGGACGTTTCCGGCGGACCTTCCGATCGGCGAACTGGAGTCGCGGTTCGCCGACCGGCTCCGGACGGAGTTCGACTGCGCGGAGATCACGGTGAACATCGACGAGCGGGGCCGGGCGACGATCACCGCGGCGCCGCCGCTAGCCGGCCTCTCGAAGCGCGTTCCTGAAGATCACCGCGCCGTCTCCATCGACGCACTGCTCCCGACGGGCCTCGCACGGGGCGACCGCGTCACCGTTCTCGCCGGCGACGCGGCGGTCGACGGGACCGTCGTCAGCGCCAGCACGGGCACGCCCCCGGCACCCGAAGATCCGGCGGCCGAGCCCGCTCCCGAGGCGGGGACGGACGGCGACCTCCGGACGGACGGCGGCCAGCCGGTCGAGGCCGGCGAACCAGCGCCGCCCCGGGCCCCCACGACCACCGGCGGCGACGGCCGGCTGACGGTGGCGGTCCCGCGCGAGGACGCCACTGCGCTGCTCCGGGCCACTCGCGGGCGCGTGGTCGTCCGCTCGCGGGGGACCCGCCGGGAGTTCGAACTCATCTCGCTGCTCCGGCGGGCCGGCAAGCGCATCCGCCGACTGACCGTCCGCGAGGGCGGGGCGCTCGACGGCGCGACCCTCGGCAGCGCGGGCGTGCGCGAGACCCACGAGGTCGCGGTGCTGGCGGTCCGTCGACCGGACGGCTGGACGTTCGCCCCCCGGGGCGGGACGGAACTCTCACCCGGCAACGACCTGTTCGCGGTCGGAACGCGAGAGGCGCTCGACGCGTTCGCGGAGGCGACCGCATGACGGACGCAGCGGCGGTCGGCGTCCTGCTCCAATCGTCGGGCGGCATCGGGTCGGTGCTGGGAATCGCGGTCCGGGACCTCGTCCGCGCGGCCGGATTGGCCGCCCTCGCGTTCGCGCTCGCAGCCGGCATCGGGCTGGTCCACCGGTGGTACGCGGCTTCGACGGTCCCGGAGGGCCTCTCTGTCCTCGTGGGGTTGAGCGGGGTGGCGCTCTATCTCAGCTCCGTCGCCGCGCTGCCCGCACTCTCGGGGGTGATCAGCGGCGAGACCGAGGTGTTCACGATCGAGGCCGCCGTGTTCAACGTCAGCGTCTTCCTCGTCTCCGGCGTCGCCGCGGCGGCCGGCGGGCGCGCGGGCGACCGCCTCGGTGCGGGGGCGTTCGCGCTGACCGGCGCCAGCCGCGTCGAAGGCGAAGTCTCGAAGGTGGTCAAGGCTGTCGGGCGCGTCGTCACGGTCGAACTTCCGGAGAACATCGACGACATCGAGGGGTACGACCCGGTCTCCTCGGAGACGAAGGACGACATCGCCGGGGCCACACTGGTCTTCCCGCGGCGGCTGACCGTCGACGAACTCCGCAAGCGACTGGTCGAGCGGCTCAAGACCGACCACGGCGTCGGCCAGGTCGACCTCGACCTCGACGAGAACGGCGTCGTCGAGTACCTCGCGGTCGGCTCGCGGGAATCCGGCATCGGCCCCTCGCTCCCGCCGGGAACAGCGGCTGTCGCAGTACGCGCGGACCCTCCCCACGCAGCCCGTGCCGGCGACGTCGTGCGGGTGTTCCGCCCGGGCGAGAGCGACGACGATCCGAAGCGCGTGACGACGGCGGAGGTTCGGGGCAGCGCCGGTGACACAGTGACGCTGGCCGTCGACGAGGAGGAAATCGAGGTCTTCGACGACGCGACGCGCTACCGGCTGGTCACGCTCCCGACGACTCCCCGCTCCGACCGGGAGTTCGTCTCTCTCCTGCGCGCGGCCGAAGAGACGATGGGCGTCGCCACCATCGCCGAGGGGAGCCCGCTCGTCGGCGTGACGCTCGGTGGCCTGTCGGTCGCCGCCGTGGCGGTCCAGCCCGCTGAGGGGACCGTCGAGGCCATCCCCTCCCGGAACTGGACGCTCACGGCCGGCGACACGCTCTACGTGGTCGCGCGGTCCGTGCTCCTCCGTCGTCTCGAGGCGGCCGCACGTGGGGAGACCGGCGCCGAGCCGCCGCTCGCCGGGGGCGCCACGGCTGACGACAACTGAGGCTGAGACTGAGACCGAGACGGGGACTGGGACTGAACGGGCTGTTCTCGCCGACCGGCACGGCCCGCGGCGATGCTACTCCCACGGCGGCGTCGCCAGCTCGGCCATCTCGTCGACGGTGAAGGTCGGCTGGTGATCGCCCGGACCGTCGGACTGGCGGAGCCAGACGGACCGGAGCCCGGCGTTGTGCGCGCCGACCACGTCACTGGAAAGCGAGTTACCCACGTGGACCGCCCGCTCGGGGTGGCCGTCGAGGTCGCCGAGCGCGGCGTGGAACGGGTCGGCGGCCGGCTTGGCCGGCGCGTCGTAGCCGGCGTGGACCACCGTCTCGAACGCGTCGGCGAAGGGGAGCGTCGACAGCTTCTGGCGCTGCATCTCCGGGGAACCGTTGGTGACGACGCCGACGCGGTGGCGCTGGGCGAGCGTCTCGACGGCCTCGCGAGCGCCCGGGAGCGGGCGGACGTTCGCGTGGTCGCGCCGGGCCGCGTACGCACGAGCGATCTCGCGGCCGAGATCCGGGTCGCGGCCCCGGTCGGCGGCGATCGCCGCGAAGCACCGCTCGCGGAGGTCGCGCACGTTCGCGCTCTCGTCGGTGAACTCGCCGTAGCGGGCCTCGTACGCCGCCTCGTCGAAGAACGGCTCGACACCGACAGCCTCACACGCGACCTCGATGAGTTCACCCGACGACCGCCGGTAGGTACACAGCGTGTCGTCGAGGTCGAACAACACGGTCTCGACGGAGTCGGAGGGCATCATCCGGGCTTGGTCGCCCCTCGGATATCAGTCCCCAGGATGTTCGATAGCGCGACCATCTTATTTTAATACTGGTCAGATATATTTCTAATTTGTCGAATTAATTTGATAATTTCTATATGATTAATATGTTTAGATTATAAGATAGAAATATCGTGTCGAGGGCCGTCCGACGTCGTTCGGCCGCGCTGCTCTGCGGCCGACGTCGGCGCTTCGAGGCCGCTCCTGGCGGGCTGTCGAGCAGAGGGAGAACCCGCGAGCGGCGAAGTGAGAAGGCTTATTCGCCACCGTTTCCGACCCGTTCGCATGGTAGATTCCGCGCACGTGGGGGTGAACGCCGGTGGCTGAGGCCGACGCCGCCGGAACGCTCCCGTTCAGCCTCCCCGACGTGGACTACGAGCGGTACACGAACCGGCAGCTCATCGCCATCCCACTGGTCGTGCTCGTGGTCGCGCTCGGCGTCATCGGCGCCTTCTTCGCGGTCACCGGGGCACCCGTGCGGCCGGGGCTCGCATTCACCGGCGGGACCGAACTCCAGGTCACGACGACCGACACGGCGGCCGAGATCAGCTCGACGTTCGGAGAGGCCGGGTACGACGTGGAGTCCGTCCAGCCCATCCGTTCTCAGGAGAACTCCTTCATCATCACCTTCCAGTCGACCGACACCGACGGCATCCAGAACGCGGCCGAACGGGCCGGCTACGACATCAACTCGATACAGGGCCGGTCGGCGTCGTTCGGGGCCCAGAGCCAGAGCCAGGCCCTCCTCGGCGTCGGCATCGCCTTCGGCGGCATGGCGGTTCTCGTCTTCGCGCTCTTCCGGACGTTCGTTCCCTCCCTCGCGGTCGTCGCCTCCGCGTTCTCCGACATCGTCATCCCGATCGCCCTGATGAACGTCTTCGGGATGGAACTCACGCTCGGGGCGGTCGCGGCGCTGTTGATGCTCATCGGGTACTCCGTCGACTCCGACCTCCTGCTGAACAACCACGTCCTCCGGCGGTCGGGCGGGTTCTACGAGTCGACCTACCGCGCGATGCGCACCGGCGTGACGATGACGCTCACCTCCATCGCCGCGATGACAGTGATGGCCATCACCGCGTTCCTGTTCGGCATCCCGCTGCTCCCGGCCGTCGGGACGATTCTGGTGTTCGGCCTGACCGCTGACCTCATGAACACCTACATGCTCAACGTGACGCTGCTACGCTACTACAAGTACGAGGGGATCGCGAAATGAACATCTCGCCCCGCGAGAACTGGCGCATCTACCTGCTGATAGTGCTGGTGCTCGTGAGTGCCGTCGCCGTCTTTGTCCCGCTCGGCGGCGCCGAGATGGAGGGCCCGACCAGACTCAAGTTCGGGCTCGAACTCTCCGGCGGGACCCGGGTACGCGCCCCGCTGGTCGGGATGACCGCCGAGGTCTCGGTCCCCGACGACCAGGGCGACGAGATCGCGAACTCGCTCGCCAACCGGTTGAACGTCTCCCGGACGGACATCCAGATCAGGCAGGCCCGCAACGGCCAGGACACCGTGGAGGTGTTCGCGAACGCCGACAACGGCAACGTGACTCGAGAGGAGTTCGCGGCCGCGCTCAGGGGCGTCGGCATCGACGCGACCACCGACGACATCCGGCTGGGCGTCACGGAGGCGACCCGACAGGCTGCCGTCAACGTCCTCTCGAGCAAGATCAACAGCCTCGGCATCTCCGGTGGGACCGTCTCGACGGCGACGACTCCGACCGGAGAGACGTTCGTCCTCGTGGAGGTGCCGAACGCGAACCGCTCGCAGGTGCTCAATCTCATCACCTCACGCGGCCGGGTGGAGCTGGTGGCTCACTTCCCCGTCCAGCGCGCCAACGAGAGCGGCAACGGGACCCGGACCGTCTACCGGGAGGTGTCGCTGCTGACCAGAGACGACTTCTCCACCACAACCTTCCAGGCCCAGCCCAGCAGCGGAGGCCAACCCGCCCGCGTGCCGGTCGCGTTGAAGCAGGAGGCCGCGCGGAACTTCTCGAACGCGATGCAGCAGTTCGGCTTCACCGACGAGGGCATCGGCAACTGCGGCTACCGGCCCAGTTCCGACGCGAACCCGGACACGTACCCGGGGTACTGTCTCTACACCGTCCGTGACGGCGAGGTCGTCTACGGCGCCTCGATGAGTCCCGGGCTCGCGCGTATCATCCGCAGCGGCAACTTCGTGAAGGACCCGACGTTCGTCATCACGGCCAACAACTACAGCGAGGCCCAGCAACTCGCCATCGACCTGCAGGCCGGGGCACTCCCCACCACGCTCGACATCAAGGGCGAGGGGACCACCTACTTCCTCGAGCCGTCGCTGGCCAACGAGTTCAAGCTGTTCTCGCTCGTGACAGCCACGATCGCCGTGTTCGCGGTCGCGGGCGTCGTCTTCCTGCGGTACCGCGAACCCGGCGTCGCGGCGCCGATGGTGCTGACCGCGGGCACGGAGGTGTTCCTGCTTCTCGGGTTCGCCTCGGCGGTCGGACTGGCGCTTGACCTGTCACACATCGCGGGGTTCATCGCCGTCATCGGTACCGGGGTCGACGACCTCATCATCATCGCCGACGAGATCCTCCAGTCCGGCGAGATCACCACCTCACGCGTGTTCGAGTCGCGGTTCCGGAAGGCGTTCTGGGTCATCGGTGCGGCGGCGGCCACCACCATCATCGCCATGTCGCCGCTGGCGGTCCTCTCGCTGGGGGACCTGCAGGGCTTTGCCATCGTCACCATCGTGGGCGTCCTGCTCGGTGTGCTCGTCACCCGCCCCGCCTACGGCAACATCCTCCGCAACCTCGTGCTGGAGGACTGACGGCGGCCAGCCGTCGTCTGTCCGCCGGTTCTCGTCGTTCTCATCGTTCCCTTTGCTCCGTCGTGCTCGTCGTTCCGTCGTCCTCGTCGCTCTCGTTGCTCTCGTCGGGTTGATGTGGGCACGACGCGAATCGGGCGACAGATGCGCGGACTCGCCATCAACGTCGGCGCGAACACGAACGAGCCGGGGTTCCGGGCGCCGATCGACGAGTACGGCCAGTTCGATTTCGTCCCCATCCCCGAGTCCGAGTCGACACGCGAGGACGTCCACGTGCCGACGTACGCCGAGCTAGACGGCGAACTCGGCCTCGGCGTCGACGTACGCGACGTGGCCGACGTGCCGACCCACCTCGACCCGGAGTTCGACGACTACCCCTTCTGCGAGGCGTACACCTACGGCGACGAACACGGGGTGAAGGCCCGACCGATCCGAGAGTTGGAGGCAGGTGACTTCCTCTTTTTTTACGCGACGCTCGACACGCCCGGAGCGGCGACCCGTCCGGACTGGCAGCCGCCCGACTGGGGCGCGTTCCTGATCGGCCACTTCCGGCTGGCCGAGGACCCGCTCGGTCCGGCGGCGTACCGCGAGGCCGACGAGCCGACGCGGGCCGTCTTCGCCAACAACGCCCACGTCAAGCGCGAGACCTTCGACGCGGAGGTACTCGTCCAGGGCGACACGTGGGGCTCGGCGCTGTACCGCGCGGCCGTCCCGCTCTCCTCGCGCGCGAGCGGCAGCGACCCGAATCGGCTGGTCACTGAGCTGTCAGCCGACTCGGGGAAGGGGCCCTGGTGGCGCCGTCCGCTCCGCTTCGACGCCGAGGCGACCCAGGAACTGCTCGATGTCCACGACACGCGCGACCTGTCGCGCTGCTTCGCGGACTGAACACTACGGATTTCTGCCGGGCTCCCCACCAGCCGGTATGAGCGCTCCCGACGACACCCCCGTCTCGCTGTCCGATGCCTTCGACCGCATCGACGAACACTGGGCGCCGCGGCTTGCCGCCGAACTCAACGGCCAGCACCTCAAACTCGCGAAACTGCGGGGCGCCTTCGAGTGGCACCACCACGACGACGCCGACGAGCTGTTCCTCGTCGTCGCGGGCGCCCTCGACATCGAGCGCCGGGACGCGTCCGACGTCCATCTCGAGGCGAACGAATTCCACGTCGTCCCCGCGGGCGTCGAGCACCGGCCCGTCGTCCCCGACGAGACGGGTGTCGGCCCCGGCGGCGACGAAGCACACGTCCTCCTGTTCGAGCCGGCGGGCACCCGGAACACGGGCGACCACGAGAGCGAGCGGACTCGCGAGGTGACGGACCTGGACTGAGGTTCCCGGTGTCAGAAGTTCTGCCCGACGTACTCGCCGATTCGGACCACCCGATCTGGGTCGTAGGTCCACATCGCGCGCCAGACGTTGTCCCCCGTCTCCAGCGCGACCAGGGCGACGTGGCCGTCCTCGCCCTCCGGTGGCCGGTAAACGACGAACCACGACCGGCGGTACTCCTGGTGTGTCCCGCCGTGGACCGAGACGTTCAGTTCGTCGGGAACCGGCCGGTCGGGGACCCCATAGATGTGTGTGTCGACCGCCGAGTCCCCCAGCCAGCGGTACACCTTTCGAGTGCCGTACTCGTCGTCAAGCCGGGAGAACCGCTGGAAGGAGACGTCGAACCGGCCCGCGCCGGCCCGGAGCGCTCGGCCCTCGATGAACCGCGAGATGAGCACCAGCAGCAACTTCTCCTTGTTCGACGCCGGAAAGCCCTGAACCTGGAACTCGATGTCATCGAGGCCCGTCAGGACGTCGGGCATGTCGGCTTCCCGGAGTCCGTGTGCGCCGGTCCGGTACCGGTCTGCATTGATCAGCAGGAACGCGCTCTGTAGTCGCTCCATGGCGCTGGTGGCGACGACTTCCCCCTCCCGCACGAGCAACACGACATCGTCGGTCCCCTCGGGAACGTGGCGCTCCGCGATGGTCACCTCTTGCGTGCTGAAGGCCGAATCCAGCAGATCGATGAGCGGCTCCGGATCGGTCCGGTTCACCACCATCAGCACCGTCTCTGACTCGGGCACCTCGTCGATGAACGCCGAGAGTGCCGCCGGAAGCGAGTCACTTGCGAACGAGTCCACAGGTACTTGCAAGGCGGGGTGCGAGTGACAAGTATCTGCGGGCCAGTCCGTCTGGAGAGATGCGCCGTCCGGAAACAATGAACCAGAACCAGACGTTCTTGCTCGGCCTTTGGCCTGCGCGGGCTGCGACTAGCAGGGTTGCAGTTCCCTCCCGACGATGTGTCTCACTTGCGTTCGAGACATGCGCCGTCCGGGAATTGAACCCGGGCTAGTGGCTTGGGAAGCCACTGTCCT
>JBDGSA010000090.1:0-19357 GCA_042217755.1 Haloglomus sp.
GGGTCGGTCATCATCGCGATGCACCACAACGAGGACATGTGGGACATGGGCGGTCTGAAGGACGAGATGCCCGTCACGTACTACGCGTTCCTCTCCGGGAGCCTGGCACTCGCGGGCATCGTCCCGTTCTCGGGCTTCTGGTCGAAGGACGAGGTGCTGTACGAGACGCTGGTCCACGGCCTCGGCGGGAGCCCACTCCTGCTGGGCGCGTACGCGATGGGGCTGCTCGCGGTGTTCTTCACCGGCTTCTATACCTTCCGAATGGTACTGTTGACGTTCCACGGCGAACCGCGGACGGACCTCGCCGAGGACCCCGAGCCCGTGCGGTGGAACGTGAAGGGACCGCTGGTCGTCCTCGGCACGCTCGCCGCGGTCGCCGGCGTCATCAACCTCGTCCCGGTCCACAAGGCCGTCCCCGCGGTTCCGGAGTTCCTCCACGACTGGCTCTACCACGGGCCCGAGGGGCTCAACGGTGAGCACTACGCGACGCTGCTGCACGACTTCGCGGGCTACACCGCCAACGCCGCGTTCGCGGGCGGCGAACTCGTCTCGATTCTCGTCTCGGCGGTGCTCTCGCTCGGCCTCGCGCTCGCCGGCGCGGGCCTCGCGTACTCGCTCTACCGGGGTCCCGCTCCCGAGGAACACACCGCGAAACTCGGCTCGCTCAAGACCGTGCTCTACCACAACTACTACCAGGACGAGTACCAGGTCTGGCTCGCGCAGGACCTCACCGAGGAGACGGTCGCGAAGACCGCAAAGCGGTTCGACGACGGCGTCATCGACGGTCTCGTCGACCGCGTCTCGGACGTGAGTCTCGTCTCGGGGCACTTCCTGCGCCGCATCCAGACGGGCGTCGTCTCCAACTACGCGGCCCTCATCACGCTCGGCATCGTGGTGTTGCTGCTCGCGTTTGGCATCGTCGGCGGCTGGTTCGGAGGTGTCTTCGCATGATGATCGAGGCCCTCATCGGCCTGTGCCTGCTGGGCGCGCTGGTGATCCTCTTTGCGCCCGAGGAGAAAGCCGGAAAACTCGCCTTCGGCTGGTCGCTCCTGCCGCTCGCGCTCTCGGCGCTGATGTACCTGCAGTTCGACGGCAGCGGCAACGCCTTCCTGGGCGGCGAACTCGCGTTCCGGGAGCAGTTCACCTGGATAACCCTGGGGCCGTACGACCTCTCGTGGTACGTCGGACTCGACGGAATCAGCATGCCGCTGGTCGTCCTGTCGACGCTCCTGACCACGGTGGCCATCCTGTCGGCGTGGACGCCCATCGACGACCGGCAGAACCAGTTCTACGGGCTGGTCCTGTTTCTCGAGGCCAGCCTCATCGGCGTCTTCGGGGCGCTCGACTTCTTCGTCTGGTTCGTCTTCTGGGAGGCCGTCCTCATCCCGATGTACTTCCTCATCGGCATCTGGGGCGGTCCAAAGCGGAAGTACGCCGCCATCAAGTTCTTCGTCTACACGAACATCGCCAGCCTCGTCCTGTTCATCGGCTTCTTCGGGCTGGTGTTCGGCCTGGGCGACAGCATCTCGTCGCTCGCGCTGCCCGAAATCGCCCAGGCACTCCGGGCGGGCGAACTCGGCTCGCTCGCGGGGGGCCTCATCCAGCCAGAGCAACTCAAACTCCTCGCCTTCGTCGCGATGTTCGTCGGCTTCGGCGTGAAGGTCCCCATCGTCCCGTTCCACACGTGGCTGCCAGACGCACACGTCGAGGCTCCCACGCCCATCTCGGTGCTGCTTGCAGGTGTCCTGCTGAAGATGGGGACGTACGCGATGCTCCGGTTCAACTTCACGATGCTTCCTGAGACGGCCCGCGCGCTGGCGGTTCCCATCGCCATCGTGGCCGTGGTCAGCGTCATCTACGGTGCGCTGCTGGCACTCGCCCAGTCCGACCTCAAGCGGATCGTTGCGTACTCGTCGGTCTCGTCGATGGGGTACGTCCTCATCGGGCTGGTCGCCTACACCGCCTACGGCCTCGGCGGCGCGACGTTCCAGATGGTGAGCCACGGCCTCATCTCCGGGCTGATGTTCGCCTGTGTCGGCGTCATCTACAACGTCACGCACACGCGGGCGGTGGGCGACATGGCCGGGCTCGCAGATCGGATGCCAGTCACCGTCGGAGCGTTCGTCACCGGGGCCTTCGCCTACGCCGGCCTGCCGCTGATGGCCGGCTTCGCCGGGGAGTTCTTCATCTTCGTCGGCGCGTTCCAGTCGACCGTCATCAGCGGTAACGGGATGGCCATCGTGACGGCGCTGGCGATGTTCGGCATCGTCATCGTCGCCGGCTACCTGCTGTGGGCGATGCAGCGCTCGCTCTTTGGCCCGTTCCGGTTCGACGGTGAGTACGAGATCCACGAGGCGGCCCGCCACGACATCGTGCCGCTGGCCGTCCTCATCGTCGTCATCATCGCACTCGGGACGTTCCCGAACGACACGTTCTTCCGGATGATCACCGACGCGGTCGGCCCGCTGGTCGACACCGGCGCTGAAGCCGCCCTCCACTTCGGAGGTGGTTCACCATGATGACTCTGCCCTTACAGACCTCGATCTCGCCCACCTGGGCGGCGCTGGCCCCGGCGCTCGTGCTGGGCGTCTTCGCGCTGCTCCTGTTCGTCCTCGACAGCATCGACCCCGACGAGTCCAAAAACGGGCTCCTCGCGGGCACCGCGACCGTCGGCACTGTCACGGCGATGATCGTCGCCGGCGCGTTCCTGCTGACGGGCGTCGGGAGCGGCGGCGGCGTCTCGCTTTACGGCGGCCAGCTCGTGGTCGACTCGATGGCGCTGTTCTTCACCTTCATCTTCACCAGCGTCGCCACGCTGGTCTGTCTCGCCAGCCTCGACTACCTCGAGGGACGCCAGTACCAGGCCGAGTACTACATCCTCGTCACCCTGGCGACGACGGGCATGACGCTGATGGCCGCGTCGAACTCGCTCGCGACGGTGTTCGTCTCGCTCGAACTCCTGTCGCTACCCTCGTACGCGCTCGTCGCGTTCCTGAAGGACAACCGCGGTAGCGTCGAGGCGGGGATGAAGTACTTCCTCGTCGGCGCGCTCTCCTCTGCGGTGTTCGCCTACGGCGTCTCGCTGGTCTACGGCGCCACCGGCAGCCTGCTGCTCGAGGAGATCGCCAGCGCACTCCGGGCGCCCGACGCGCTCGCTGGCATCGGTGGCATCTTCGGCATCGGCGTCCTGATGGTCGCGGGCGGCTTCGCGTTCAAGACTGCCTCCGTCCCGTTTCACTTCTGGGCGCCGGAGGCCTACGAGGGCGCGCCCGCTCCTGTCAGCGCGTTCCTGTCGTCGGCGTCGAAGGCGGCCGGATTCGTCGTCGCCTTCCGGGTGTTCACCGTCGCGTTCCCCATCGAGGCCATCGCCGGCACTGTCGACTGGGTGCTCCTGTTCCAGGTGCTCGCGGTCGTGACGATGACGCTCGGCAACTTCGCCGCCGCCACCCAGGAGAACGTAAAGCGGATGCTCGCCTACTCGTCGGTCGGGCACGCCGGCTACGTGCTCATCGGCCTCGCGGCGCTGACGGGCGCGGGCAACGGCGAAATCGTCCTCGGTGCGGGGATGATCCACCTGCTCGTCTACGGCTTCATGAACACGGGCGCCTTCCTGTTCGTGGCCCTGGTCGAGTACTGGGGCATCGGTCGCACCTTCGAGGACTACAACGGCCTCGCGACGAAAGCGCCCGTGGCCTGTGTCGCGATGACCGTCTTCATGTTCTCGCTCGCCGGCCTCCCCATCGGCGGGGGCTTCCTCTCGAAGTACTACCTGCTAGCGGGCGCGGTCGGCGCGGGCGTCTGGTGGCTCGCGCTCGTCGCGGCCATCAACTCGGCGCTGAGCCTGTTCTACTACTCGCGCGTCGTGAAGGCGATGTGGATCGAGGAGCCGAACGGGAACCTCGAACAGGTCGACACGCGCGGCTACCCGACGGGACTGTACGCCGCCGTCCTCATCGCCGCGCTCGTGACGGTGCTCCTGCTCCCGGCCATCGGCGTCTTCTCCGGCGTCGCCTTCGAGGCGGCCGACGCCGTGCTACAGCTCGGGCCCTGACCCGAGGGCCGCAACGCCCACGCCGTTCGACCTCGTCCTGTCTCAATACGGTCGGCTGTTCGACCTCGTCCTGTCCCGATACGATCGGCTTGCCCGTCACCTCCGTCTCGCCTCGATGTCTCGGTATATTCTTGAAATTAAGAAGATTTCTGAATTATAATTGAATTCTATGCAAAATAGCCAGGATAGAGTCAATATTCTGGGGAATCACGTCGGCTCGACTGGCACGAACCGGACGTGGAGGTCGCGGTCGGGCTGGAGGTTGATGGCCGAGTCGAGACCGACCTCGGGGGCGTCGTGTGGGTCGAAGTCTTCCGGGTCCGTGTCGGTCGGCCGGGCGAACTCGATCTCGTAGGTGGCACAGATGGCCGCGAGCACGGCCGTCGCCTCGATGGAGGCGATCGACTCGCCCAGGCAGGCGTGGCGGCCCTTCGAGAACGGCAGGTACGCGAGTTCGTGGCGGTCCGCTTCGGCCGCGGGCTCGAACCTGGCGGGGTCGAACGCCTCCGGGTCGTCCCAGAACTCGGGGTCGCGGTGGGTAACGTAGGGGCTGATGAGGACGTGCGAGCCCTCGGCCATCGACTGGCCGCCGACTGTCACGTCGGCCGTGACCGTCCGGCCGAAGATGGGGAGGGGCGGGTAGAGGCGGATGGCCTCCTTCCAGACGCGCCGCGTGTACGGGAGGGCGTCGAGGAACCGACGTCCCGGCGCTGCCTCGGGTCCGGGACCGGAATCGTCGCCGTCGAGCGCGACCGAGCAGTACGCGTCGCTGAACGGTGCTAGCAGCTCCGTCTAGCGGGCCTCCTCGCGGATGCGCTCCTGGACTGCCGGACGGGCAGCGAGCAGATACAGCGACCACGTCAGGCCGGCGGTGACCGTCGCGTGCCCGGCGATGAGTAGCCCCAGCACCTCCTGTCGGAGCGTGGCGGGGTCGAGCGCCTCGCCGTCGACGGGGTCGGCGCGACAGAGCCACGTGCCGAGCGCGTCGTCGTAGGCCCGGGGCGTGCGCTGGCGCCGCTCGACGATGGCGTCGGCCGCGCCGACGAGCTGGTCGACGTAGGCCTCGATCTGTCGCTCCTGGCGGCCGGTCAACTCGACGGACGGGTCGGCGCCGAGCGGTTCCCGCAACCACCCCGGCAGGTGGAGTTCTTCGGGCAGGTAGCGGGTGACGTGGCTGGTGACCAGGTGCAGTTGCCGGCGCTTGAACAGGTCACGCAGGCCGTCGACCGCTTCGATGATCGCCGTCTCGTGGGCGCGGACGTCGGGGCCGAACAGCGAGACGCCGAGCAGCCGTAGCGTCAGGCGCTGCATCGCCGGCATCAGCCGGATTCCGTCGCGGTCGGGCGCGTAGACCCGGACGGCATCCGGAACCGTGCGGGGGTCGCCAACCGTCCGGCCGCCGTCTGCCCCCTCGAACTCGGCCATCGCGGCCAGCGTGGTCTCGACGATTTCGGGGACCGTCTCGGCGACGGCGTCCTCGGCGAACTCGGGACCGAGGAGGCGCGTTCGACGCGCCCACGACCCCTCATCGCTCGCCTCGTGTAGATTGACGACGCTGTTGCGGACGACGCGCCCGAAGTCTCGCGACCCGGGGACATCGAGGGCACCGAAGTCGCGAGGATGGGTCTGCAGGACGTACTGCAGGTCGTCGGGATGGGTGATGAGGAACACGTCCGAGTCGAGCGCCGGATGCACGGGCGGGATGCGGACCGTGTGCCCGTACTGCTCGCGCAGGTACCGGCCCACCACGAGCGGGTCCTCGGAGGCCAGCCGCGAGGCGAGCTCCACCAGCGTCCCGAGCGACGGCCCCCCCGACAGCCCCGACGGATCGATGTCCTTGATGCCCATGTCGTGACAATTATTGCCGGATAGTAATGAGTCTCGCGCCCGATGTGGTCGCGGCACACGAACTCTTGCGACGGGCGCCGAGCCACGTGACGACGGGCCCCGAGACGACGGCGGGCCGTGGGACAACGACGGGCCCCTGGACGACGGTGGGCCGTGGGACGACAGCGGGCTACGTGACGACAGCGGGCTACGTGTCGACGGCGGGCTACGTGTCGACGGCAGGAATCCCGACTCGGTCGCCGCGTACTACGGCCGGTTGGAGGGCGCCAAGCGCGAATCCCACGAGCACGGGGACGACGCCGCCGAGGGTGACGCCGCCGGTGTCGACCTGGTAGGCGGGCTGTGAGGCGAAGTCGATGCCGGGGATGAGGAGCCGGTGAACGAGGCCGAGAGCATCACGCCGGCGACAACTCCCAGCAGCGTGTCGAGCGTCCGCTCGGAGGGGTCGCGAACGACCATGATAGCGGCTGCCTCCGGGGTATTGAGCAGCGCGATGACGACGGCACTGACCAGTCCCTGGATCAGCGGATCGCTTCCGACCAGCGAGACGAACATCTCCGTCGGCGTGGCCATGGCGCGAGCCTCTCCCGGGCCTCAGTTGAGATATCGGTGCCGCCCGGCGATTCCGCGGCCGCTCACTCCTCGCGCAACAGCGTGTCCGCCCCGTGCCGGTCGAGTAACTGACGCAACTCCTCGCGCGCTTCCTCGACGCGCGGCGTCGGTTCGGCGTAGGCGTCGGCGAACAGATCCATCGGGTCGGCTGCCGTCGCTTCTGCCTCGTCGATGGCGTCGGCGACCGTCGCGCGGACCTCCTCCTCGATGGCCTCGTCGCGCTCGTCGTCCAGGCGTCCCGTCTCGCGGAGGTAGGTCGCCATCCGGTCGATCGGGTCCTTCTCGCGCCACGCCTCGACCTCGCTCTCGTCGCGGTAGGCGTCGGGGTCGTCAGCGGTCGTGTGGGCGCCGTAGCGGTAGCAGATGGTCTCCACCAGCGTCGGCCGCGGGCGCCACTCCTCGCGTCCGGGGCCGCGTGCGGCCACGGCCGCCGCCTCGGTCACGGCGTACACCGCCAAGGGGTCCATCCCGTCGACACGGACGCCGTCGATGCCGTAGGCCGACGCCTTGCTGGCGTAGGTCTCGCTGGCGGTCTGCTCGCTCGCGGGCGTGGATATCGCCCAGCCGTTGTTGTGACAGAGGAAGACGGCGGGCACGTCGAAGACGCCGGCGAAGTTGACGCCCTCGTGGAAGTCGCCCTCGGAGGTGGCACCGTCGCCGAAGTGGCAGGCGACGACCTCGTCGCTCCCCGAGAGCATCGCCGCCCACGCGTAGCCCGTCGCGTGCGGAATGTGCCCTGCGATGGAGATGTTGAGCGGAAGGACGTTCACGTCGGCCAGCGCCGCGTTGCCGGCCTCGTGGCCCATCCAGTAGCGGACGTACCCCGGCGTGAACCCGCGCGAGGCGATCGCCCCGTGTTCGCGGTACTGGTACGAGATGGTGTCAGCGTCCCGGAGCGCGTGCGTCGAGCCGACCTGCGTCGCCTCCTGCCCGGCCGCGGGAGCGTACGTCCCGACGCGGCCCTGGCGCTGGAGGCTGACCATCCGGTCGTCGAAGTGTCGGACGAGGCGCATGTCCCGGTAGATGGCCAGCAGTTCCTCGTCGCTGATGGCCGGCAGCAGGTCGGGCGCGACCACCTCGCCGTCGGGGTCGAGGACCTGTACGGCGTCGGTCGGGTCGCGGTTCAGCAGCGCGTCCACGCGGTTCCGATCCATCTCAGACACCGCCTCCTGTGTCGGTCCGTGCGCGCTCGCGTGCCGGCGCGTGGTGGGGAAGTGAAGCCATCGGTGGGGTCACTCCCGGCGACGATATAATTCTGTGCCGTCGCAGGGACTCACCCCCGACAGCCCCGGGCCGGCGACCCTTCGCTCGCTACCGGTCTGCCCTGCGCCGTGCAGTGACGCATCGTGACTCACGGTGATTCATCGTGACGCATCGTGACTCACGGTGATTTATTGTGACTCACAGTGACTCACCGTGACCCGCAGTGATGCATCGTGACTCGTGGTGAGCGGTGCCGGACCGTTCTCCCGTGGGGTCACCGGCCGGGAACCTCGGCAACATTTTTGGTCGTGTCGGGTGCGACACTTCACATGCGCGGCGTCGCCGAAGGCGGGGGTGAGCGGCGTGGGTGACACGTTCGCCTCCATCATGGAGAAGTTCGAGGACAGCCCCAGCCAGCAGGCGGTCGTCCGGCTGCTGCTGGAACGCGGATTCTCGGTCAACGACGAGGGACGCGTCGTCTCGGGCGGCATCGAGATTCCGAACACGGGAATCGCCCGCGAGATCGGTGTCGACCGGCGCGTCGTCGACGCCACGACCGACGCCATCCTCGAGGACCCCGAACTCGAGCCGATCTTCCGTAACATCACCGCCATCCCCTCGCTGATGGACCTCGCCCCGGTGCTCGACATGACGGTCCTGACGGTGGCGGTCTCGGACCCCGAGGCCGCGGGTATCGTCGCCGCCGTCACGGGGATTCTGGCAGACCACGACATCTCCATCCGTCAGACCATCTCGGAGGACCCCGAGTTCACGAACGACCCCGTGCTGTACGTCATCACGGAGGTCGACCTGCCTGGCGAGGTCATAAACGAGATCCGCGACCTGGAGTTCGTCCGTCGAATCGAACTGGAGTGACCGACGGCCCGGCGTCGGCACGACGTCGCGCCTGGTCCACGCTCGACGGCCGCTCGGCGGTCTCTCAAGGAATTCTTTGACTCTCTACGAGGCTTATGACGCTCCTGCTGTCAGTTCCGTCTATGCGACGACGAACCGTCCTTGCTGGACTCGCGACTGGCCTCGCATCTGGACTGGCGGGGTGCTCCGCGGAGGACGCTCCCGCGTCGCCCGGGTCGCCGAGTGCGGCGCCGACCGACGAACGAACGCCCACACCGACCGAGAGTGAGACGCCCACCGACCGGACACCGACCGACGAGACGCCGGGCGGTCCCGTCCGCTGGACCGCCGCGCTCGACGGCGCAGCGGGCGACCCAGTCTACGCCGGCGGGTCGCTCCGATATGCCGACGGCGGGGGACCCGCTCGCGACCGCTGGCTGTTCGTGCCCACTCAGGCCGGGACGCTCTACGCGATGAGCCCCGCCACGGGCGAGGAGCGGTGGCGAGCCGACCTCGGCAAGCCCGTCCGCGACGCGGTCGTCGCGCCGGACGCCGGACTCGTGGTCGCCCACGCCGGGCGCTCGACGCTCGGCGACGACCATCGGGTCCGGGCGTTCGACGCGGGCGGCTCCCCGCAGTGGACCTTCCCGGGGAGTGCGGGCGCGACCCCGTGGGGACCCCTCGAGCTACTCGATGCCGACGGCGAACGCGTCTTTGTGGCGAGCCGCGACGACCAGCCGATGAGCAGCGGCGAGACGCTCTGGGCGCTGAACGCGGCCGACGGCACCGCCGTCTGGTCGGGCGAGGTCGGCGATCCGTACGACGCCGCCGTCACCGGCGAGGCGGTGTTCGTGGCCAGCCGGAAGGCCGTCGACGCATTCGCCCGACCCGGCGGGGAGCGGCTGTGGCGTTACTCGCCCGAGGCCGGGGGCACGACCTACCAGTCGGGCACGCTCCGTGCGACCGGTCGGACTGCGTTCTTCGGGACCGAGTCCGGGACGGACGCCGGCTCGTTCCGTGCTGTGGGCCCCGACGGGACCCAGCTGTGGCGCCGGAACCGCTGGGCCACGTCCGCGACGCTCGCGGACAGCCTCTACCTCGGCGGCGGCCCCCTGACGGCGCTCGACCCGAGCAGCGGCGAGGAGCGGTGGTCGGCCCAGGGCCCGTCGTTCCTCGTGGAGGGGCCGATCGCCGCCGGCCGCATCTTCGCCGGCGGCGACGGTATCGCCGCGTACGACACCGCGAGCGGCGACCGCCACTGGACCTGGACCGCCCCGGCCGAGATCGTGCTCCCGGCAGCGGCGACAGACGCCGCGGTCTACGCGGGCGTCGGCGGCGGAGACGACGCCCCGAACGTGGTCTACGCCCGGAATGCGACCGACGGTAGCGAGCGCTGGACCGTCGAGGGGGACGCCAAATTCACGGACCTCGTGCTCGGGAGCCAGCACCTCTTCGTCGGAGCCGCCGACGGCACTGTTTACGCGCTCCGCCGGTGACGCGCCGAGCCGGCCGTCAGCACCGCGTGCACTCGCGCTTGTGGTAGCACGTGTCCGGGTTGCCCCGTCACCGCGGGTTGCACCGCCCCCCATCGCTCCCCACCGCTCCGCACCGCTTTTGCGCCGCCGTGCCGTTGTCCATCCGTGAGCGACCACGACGGCGGCGACGGTGACAGCCCGTCGGACGGCGGGGAGCGCCCCGCGGACCCGGACGCCTACCGGACGCTCTCGGGGCGCGGGCGCGCCGAGTTCACCGTCGACGGCTCCGAGTTCGTCGGCCACGCCGCGCCCGCGACCACGGTCGCCGAGGCCGAGGCGTCCATCGCGGAAATCCGCGAGGCGTTCCCCGACGCCACCCACAACGTGCCCGCGTACCGGGTGAACGCGGACCCATTCCGGGAGTACCAGAGCGACGAGGGCGAGCCGTCGGGGTCGGCGGGCAAGCCCGTGCTGAACGTCCTGCAGGGTCGCGAACTCGAGGACGTCGTCGCGGTTGTCACACGCTACTACGGCGGGACGAACCTCGGCATCGGCGGACTCGTCCGTGCGTATTCGCGGGCGACGACGGAGGCCGTCGACGACGCCGGCACGACGTGGACGGTCCCCAGAGAGCGGCTGGTCGTGACCGTCGACTACGACGACAGCGGGACCGTCCGCGGACTGCTGGAATCGGCCGGCGTCGAGTTCGACGCCGACTACGAGGCGGAGGTCCGGTTCGGAGTGCAGGTTCCGGTCCGCGACGTCGACGCCCTGTGCGACCGGCTGCTATCGGCCACGAGTGGACGCGCGGATATCGAACGAGATACAGACTAAATCAGATTATTTCGGAAATATGTTGAAAGTTCCGAGAATTTTCGTCGAACTTTGCTACTTTGTTCCGAACGCTCGGTCCCCGGCGTCACCGAGTCCGGGAACGATGTAGCCGTGTTCGTCGAGGCGTTCGTCGACGGCGACGGTGAGGAGGTCGGCCTCGGGTACCTCCTCGCGGACGTGGACGAGGCCGTCGGGCGCCGAGACCGCAGACAGCGCGAGCAGCCGCTCCGGCGTGGCGTCCCCGACAACCGCCTCCAGGACGGCGGCCATCGTGCTCCCCGTCGCGAGCATCGGGTCGGCCACGATAATCGTGTCGTCCGGGCCGATGTCGGGGACCTTCACGTAGTCGACGGAGATGGGGAAGTTGCCGTCCTCGTCCATGCCGTCCGCCTCGTTGCGGCCGGCGCTGACGACACCCTGCCGGGCCTTGGGGAACGCCTTCACCAGCCCCTCGACGAACGGTGTCGCGGCCCGGAGGACGTTCACGATGACGACGTCCTCGAGTCCCTTGACGCGCTCGCCGGTCGTGTCCGCCAGCGGAGTCGTGATGGAGACGTACTCCGTGTCCATCATGCCGTCGATGATCTCGTAGCCGCAGATGCGCCCGAGTTTCACCAGGCCGTTCCGGAACGCCACCTGCTCGGTGTCGGCCGAGCGCAGTTCGCTCAGTGTGTGTTTTGCGAGCGCGTGGGTGATGACGTACGCGTCGTCGCGGTTCTCGATTGGCATGTTCCACCCCGCGCGCGCCGACGGCTTAATGTGCGGGGTCCGTCGCCGCGTCAGCCCCTCGACCGACGGCCGTCGAACTGTCGGCAACACGTATTAGGCAAGCACTCGAAAAGAAGGGTGATGCAAGAGAGCGTCTCCGGGTTCAGCGAGCGCGGCACCTGGAGCGATATCGTAGAACACGGAGAGCGAGTGACGCGGGCCCTGCGCGACCTCATGAATGACGAGGACGTGGACGCCGGCATCGACGAGTCGAACCTGGCCGAGTGGGACGAGTGGCGGCCGAAACACGACGAACGCCTCGACGAGCACGTCAACGAGAAGACGGCAGACCAGGCCAGCGTCAGCGAGGGCGCCGGCGAGAAGGCCGGCAGGGGTCCCGACGAGGACATCCAGCAGGCGGGCGAACAACTCGCCGAGTCCTACGAGAAACTGGACGACCCGGACGAGGCCGTCGGGAAGGCGGCCGACTCCGTCAGCTACATCGCCCGCGCCGCGGACTCGGCCAGCCGGAGAGCCATCCGTCGAGTCGAGGGCGCGGTCTACCGGAACGTGATGACCCGCATCGCGCCGTACTACTTCGACAACGAACTCGTCAGTGCCAACGTCGCGCGCGTCGGTCGCGGCGACGACCCCAACTACGAACTCGAGGTCAACGTCAACGACGACGACCTGAAGATCCGGGTGTCGAACCGGTTGGCCGACCTCGAGACCGACGTCGACCGGTGGCACGTCGACACGCCGAAAGAGACCGACTCCGTCGTGGCGGCGGAGGGCGTCGAACCACCCATCGAGGAGGAGACGGAGGGGCGCTCCCGGCCACACACGAACTGAGACCTACACACGCTTCCCGCCCCCCGCGACGGACTCCGACAGCAACGTCCGGCGGGACACTGCCTCGCCGCGAGGGGTTTTTGTCTTGATCGCCGCTAGACCGGGCATGGATCCTGCCCTCCGCCGGCGTGTCGACATCGCCCTCTTCCTGCTCGCGGTCACCGCCGGCAGCACGGCCGTCGCCGCCGCCGGTGTCGCCGACGTTCCGACCGTCGCCGCGGGCATACTGTGTTTCGTGTTGCTGACCGGCGTCACGCTGTTCCTGTTCACGACGCCGGAATGGGCGCGTGACGACGGCGTCGGTGCTGAGGAGGAGACGGACTGACACGCAGCGAGCCGAAGCCTTTCCGTTCACCTCAGCCGAGAGCGACCGCCACAGCGTAAACGGCCGACGTGAGCACCGCGCCGCCGGCGATTCCGAGCAACGTCAACCGTAGTGCGTACCGGCGGTCCTCGCTCCGAGCGCCGCGGTCCTCGACACTGCCCCGCTCGTCAACAGCGCTCCCGCCGTCGGTCGCGGTCTCACGGAAGTCGTAGCCGCCCTGGAGGGCGAGTGCCACACAGAAAGACCGCCGCGCCTGGAGCGACCACTCGATGCCCAGCGAGAGCGGCACGAACAGCCCCAGCAGGAGGATCGTCGGGGCACTCGTGACCAGCACGAACGCGGCGTAGCCGACCGCGCCGACAAAGCAGAGCAGGGCGACCCGGCGGCGTTCGCGCCGCGCGGCACTCCCGATGTTGCAGGCTCCCGGGCGGTACGTGGACGGGACCGTCATCACAGATAGATAGGGGCTGGTGCTCCTTCAGTGATGCCGTGGCCCGGAGGCAACGAGGGCCAGTATCTCACCTCAGACGCCCGCCGCTTCGGCGGCGAGGACCGCGAGCACTGTCGCGACGGCGGCCGTGGCGACGCCGACGCCCGTCGCCAGCGCGTCGGGCTGTCGGCCCGCGGAGTTCGACCGGACGGCCCGAACCGCCGACTCGGTTCCGAACGAGAACGGCACGAACAGCGCTCCAAGCAGCGCCGACGGCCACCCTGACAGCGCGACGGCCGCGGCGTAGCCGACCGCGACCAGGAACGCGAGTGCGCCAAAATGATGATATCTAGAAAATCTGGATTTACATGGCCGAAATAATGTGTTTTTGAGGTTATTAGTTGACATACAAATCAATAAGAGCCGAATAAGTATGAATACGTCTTAGAATGTAATTATTTCTCTTGCGCCTCGAGAAGCGTTTGTGCGTCCAGTCTGAACACGAGTAATTGGATATATCGTATCTCCCCGCGGATTTGGGATGTCGTTTGACCTCCTGGGACGGATTCAGCCATGGGATTCCACGCGCGGTGGGCATCCCGGTGATGCCACACCCGGTGGCAAATTTCCCCGTCGCCGGGCACTTCGGGTAGCGTCAGCCCGGAGAACCTGGAACGGTAGTGTCGTCTCCGGGCATTCGGAGACGGGGTGCCAGTTGGGAGGGAACCACGTCGTCCGGGACCGCAACGCCTTCCGCGGCGGCGCCGCGAGCGGGCGTATGATACTTCCCGCCGGGTTCGACCTTCCGCCGCTCCCGTACCTGCTCGCCCTCCTGGTCGCCGTGGGGGTCGCGGGTGCAGCGCTCTACTGGACCCGGCCGCGGGTCACGCCTCGGGTCGTCGTGGCGTTCACGCCGTGGATGGTCGCCGGGGCGTCGCTGTACGCCCTCTACCAGTTCGACCGCCTCTACCGGGTCGACGCCGTCCCGGACATCGCACAGCCGCTCGTCAGCGCTCCGGCGGTCTACTTCGCCACGTTCGCCGTCGCCGGGCTGGTGTGGGCCGCGGCGGCGCCGTTCCCCGCCGACGAGTGGTCGCTCCCCTCGACGCCCGGCATCCTGGTGGTGACCGGCGCTGTCACGGCCGGCGGCGCCGTCGGCAGCGCACTCCGGGTCGGAATGGCCCACGGCGAACTCCTGCTCGGCCCCCCGCTGGCCGCACTCGTCGTCTCACTGGCCGTCGCGACGGCCGTGTGGTTTGCCGCGGTCGTCTACAGCGTCGACGCGGCCACCGCATCAAGCGCCGGGTGGCTGGTCGTCTTCGGCCACACCCTCGACGGCATCTCGACGGGCGTCGGCTCGACGCTGGGATTTGGCGAGCAGACGCCGCTCTCCCGTGTCCTCATCGAACTCGGGGGGCAGGTCGCGACGATTCCCTTCCTCGGCCCGGCGTGGCTGTTCGTCGTCGTGAAGGTGGCACTCGCCGCCGCGCTCGTCGTCGTCATCGGTGAGTACGCCGCCGCGGAACCACAGCGTGGCTACCTCGTCCTCGGCGGCGTCGCGGCAGTCGGATTCGGCCCCGGTGCGCACAACCTCGTGCTGTTCGCGATCGCCTGACCGGGCGTACTCCAGCGGGGGCGCAACAGGCCGTCGGTCCGACGGCTTCTAATTACCGCGGCGCGCAGAGCCGATGTGACGACCACTGGGGCCATCGATGCACTCGCCGAGCGGACGCCGCCGCTGCTGGCGCTCGTGGTCGCCGTGGCGGCCGTGTCGACGAGCGCCGTCCTCGTGCGGTGGAGCACCGCCCCGTCCGCGGTGATGGCGTTCTACCGGGTGCTGTTCACGACGCTCCTGTTGTTGCCGCTGGCGGGGACGCGCTACGGCGCAGCCTTCCGTCAGCTCGCCTCTCGCGACGCGCTGGTCGCGGCGGTCACGGGCGTCGCGCTGGCGGTCCACTTCGCCGCGTGGTTCGAGTCGCTCCGGTGGACATCCATCGCGGCCTCCGTGACGCTGGTGCAGGCCCAGCCGGCGTTCGTCGCGGTCGGGGCGTGGCTCGTTCTCGACGAACGCGTGGGCCGTCAGACGGCCCTGGGCGTGGGCATCGCCCTCGCCGGGATGGCCGTGCTCTCGGCCGGCGACCTCCTAGCGGGGGCAGCCATCGCGGGGCCGCGGCCCCTGTACGGCAACGCGCTCGCGGTACTCGGCGCGGCCGCCGCCGCGGCCTACGTCCTCGTCGGGCGGTCGCTCCGCCAGCGGGTTCCGCTGCTCCCGTACGTCACGGTGGTGTACGCGGCGTGTGCACTGGCGCTGCTGGTCGCCGTCGTCGCGGGTGCGCTCGGCGAGGCGTCTGCCGTCGATGGCGCTGTCGACGCCGTCGCCGTCCGTCTGTTCGACCACCCGCCCCGCGACTGGCTCCTCTTTCTCGCGATGGCCGTCGGGCCCGGACTCCTCGGCCACACCGTGGTCAACTGGGCGCTGGCCCACGTCGAGTCCTCGGTCGTGAGCGTCTCGCTGCTGGGTGAACCAGTCGGCGCGACGCTTCTCGGCGCGGTGCTCCTCGGCGAGCGCGTCGGCGCCGTCACGCTGGTCGGTGGTGCGGTCGTCCTCGCGGGCGTCTCGCTCACCACTCGAGCGCGGAACGAGAGCGCCCCGGCAGACGCCAAGGTCGAACCCGAGCCGGCAGGTCCGCACGGCGACGACCCCCCGGAGCCGGGGGACTGACCCCGTACGTGAGGGTCAGACTCGCAGCCCCCCGTCTGCTTCACCGCTCGGTCTCGTGTGCACGACGGACCGCCGAGACGGCCGTTTCGCGGTCCTCGAAGTGGGCGAGATGACTCCGGCAGTCACAATCGGAGGCGCCGAAGCCGTCGACCGGCCCCAGCGGAAGCCGCCGCGCGACCGCGCACTCGACATCGGCACCGGGCGAGCGAACCACGTCGCGGAGGGTCGCGTCCGGGTGGCCGAGCAGGTAATCGACGTGCCAGTGGCGGGTGTCGCGCTCGCCGCCCGCGAGGTCGCGGTGGCGCTCGACGCGTGCGAAGCCGCCGCTCCCGAGCGCGCTCCCGGTGTAGGCGTACCAGCCCGCCGGCAGCCGATGGTTGCCGAGCGCGCCCACCTCGACGACGGCAGCCGTCGGCAGGGCGACGAGGAGCGTGTAGGTGCCGCCCCCATCAGATGGACCGGTCGAGTCTGGCGACACGGTGTCCCGTTCGGTCGGGGCCATCTTGAGTGCGTCCCTCCCCGTCGGCCCAGGCTGTCGCCGACCCCCCCTGGGCGACACATCTAATGCACAATAAGCCGGATGGCGTTCACAGGTGGTTCAGTTATGCTAACAGTCAGCACGGAAGGGGGTATCGATGGGCGGTGAGGACCAGCCGGCGACCGACGATACGGTCGCAGACGGCGGAGCGGAGGCCGACGTGGGCGGTTCGGCGGACGAGAACTCGGCGTCCGAGGAGGCGGAAGATCCGATCGAAGACCTGCGGGCGCGCAAGCGCGAGGCACGCGGCGAGGAGCGAGCCGACCGCCAGCACGAGCGGAACAAGATGACCGCCCACGAGCGCGTGGAGTACTTCCTCGACGACGACTCCTTCCGGGAGATCGACACGCTGGTCGAGCACCGGTCGACCTCGTTCGGCATGGAGGAGCGACGCACTCCGGGCGACGCCGTCGTCACGGGATTCGGAACGGTCGACGGTCGACAGGTGGCCGTCTACGCTCACGATTTCACCTTCCTCGGCGGCTCCGTCGGGGAGGTGGTCGGCGACAAGATCACCACGGTCATGGACCGCGCCATCGAGACCGGAGTCCCTATCGTCGGGTTGAACGACTCCGCGGGTGCGCGCATCCAGGAGGGCGTCGACTCGCTGTCCGGGTTCGGCAAGATATTCCGGAAGGCGACCGAAGCCTCTGGGCTGGTCCCGCAGATCTCGGCCATCATGGGGCCATGTGCGGGCGGGGCCACGTACGCGCCCGCGCTCACGGACTTCGTCTACATGGTCAAGGACACCTCCTACGCGTTCATCACCGGACCGGACATCGTCCGAACGGTGACCGGCGAGGAGGTCTCGAAGGAGGAACTCGGCGGGCCGCGGACCCACGCCGTCGAGTCCGGCGTCGCACACGGGACCTACGCCTCCGAGAAGGCGGCGCTGGACGAGATCGGACAGCTCCTCTCGTACCTGCCACAGAACAACATGGAGGACCCGCCAAAGCGGCGCTCCGCGGACGACCCCGACCGGGACTGCGCCGCGGGCGACGTGGTACCCGGGTCCCCCCAGAAACCCTACGACGCCGTCGACGTCGTCGAGGAGGTGGTCGACCAGGACTCGTTCTACGAGGTCCACGGCTCGTTCGCCCGGAACGTGGTGGTCGGGTTCGGCCGCCTCGACGGTCGGCCCGTGGGCGTGGTCGCCAACCAGCCCCGGGCGGCCGCGGGGACGCTCGACATCGAGGCCTCGCAGAAGGCCTCCCGGTTCGTCCGGTTCTGTGACTCGTTCAATCTCCCCATCTGCACCTTCGTCGACGTGCCCGGGTTCCTGCCCGGGACGGACCAGGAACACGACGGCATCATCCGCCACGGCGCGAAACTCATCTACGCCTACGCCGAGGCAACGGTGCCGCTGTTGACCGTCATCACGCGGAAGGCGTACGGCGGTGCGTACATCGTGATGGGGTCGTCGGAACTCGGCGCCGACGCCGCCTACGCGTGGCCGGGCGCGGAACTCGCGGTCGTCGGTCCCAAGGGCGCCGTCGGCATCCTCTACCGGGACGAACTCGAAGCCGCCGAGGACACGGCCGCAAAGCGCGAGGAACTCGAGGAGCGGTTCCGCGAGGAGTTCGCCCACCCGTACGGGCCGGCAAAGCGGGGCCACATCGACGACGTCATCGAGCCGTCGGACACCCGGCGGCGACTGGTCGAGGACCTGCGACTCCTAGAGCGCAAGCGCACCGACTCGCCGCCGAAGGACCACGGTAACATCCCGCTGTGACCGCAGAGCGTGGAGAGAGCGGTCGCATCTGGGGGATCCCACACGTTTACGCCCCCCGCGAACGGTCGAACCGACATGGCGCCCGAGTCGGCCGAGAGCGAGGCAGCACGGAGACATCCAGTCGGGGGCGGGCACCTGTGGGTGCCGCCCACCGCGAGCGAGGAGGAGGCCGCGGCACTGATCGCAGCGGTCGCCAGTCACCTCCGCGAGCAGCGCGAGGCCGCCGCGGCGGACGAGGGACCGAGCACCGTCGAACCGTGGACCTTCGCCGGCCGGATCGGCGCACGCCGACGCGCCGAGTTGCCCGGTCGGGTCGAGCGCGGCAACGAGTGGAAGACTGCCGGTCGAGTTCGCAGATAACTCTAAAATATCGCAAATTATTCATCTATAATCGTTTTAGAGGCGAAATTTTCTCCTTAATCGAATAGAGCACCACGGGCCGCGGTGCCACGCCCCCTCTCCGATCTCTTAGGACGGCCTAAATATCGTCAAGGTTTTAGGAATCCCTAAACAATCGGCCAGCCATGACCCCCCAGTCGCCCCAGCGGGAGCCCGATACATGCGTCGTGGTCCCGACCATCCGCGAGCACGAGTGTGTGCGCGAGTACGTCGCCAACGCTCGCGAGTACGGGCACGGAGACCGGCTCTTCTTCGTGCTCGTCACGGAGGACTTCTGCGACGCCGACGCGATGCGGGCGACGCTCGATGACCTCGACGTGTCGGGCGCCGTGTTCGACGAGTCCGACCGGCGCGAGTGGTACGAGGAGCACGGTATCGACGAGTACGGCCACGTCGTCCCGGCGGCGAGCCACGCCCAGACCTCCTTCGGGCTGCTCTACCTGTGGGCACACGACTTCGAGTACGGCTTCTTCATCGACGACGACACCCTCCCACACGACACAGATTTCTTCGGCGGCCACTACGCGAACCTCTCCTACGAGGGGCCCATCACCGAGGTCCGCTCGGCGGACGACGACCAGCGCTGGGTGAACGTCCTCTACCAGAACTTCGACGAGCACAGCCTCTACCCTCGCGGGTACCCCTACGCGGCGATGGGCGGCGGCCACGAGACCGACACTGTCGAACTCGCCCGCGGCGACGTGGTCGCCTCGCAGGGCCTCTGGACGAACGTCCCCGACCTCGACGCGGTCCGCATCCTGATGGACGGCGAC
>JBDGSA010000019.1:0-5804 GCA_042217755.1 Haloglomus sp.
TCGCGGGTGTCCTCGATGGTGACGACCTTCGAGTGCTGCGGGATGAAAAACGACACCGCGTTCATCGAGGTCGTCTTCCCGGAGCCGGTGCCGCCGGCGAAGAGGAGCGACTTGTTGTTCTCGATGGCGAGCCAGAAGTACGCCATCTCTTCGACGCTGAACGTGTTCCACTCGATGAGGTCGACCGGCGTGTACGGCACGTCGGCGAACTTCCGGATGGTGAAGTTCGCGCCTCGGGTCGAGATGTCGCCGCCCAGCGTCAGCTGGAGCCGGCTCCCGTCCGGGAGCGAGGCGTCCACGAGGGGACTGGCGACGCTCACCGAGCGCCCGGCGCGCTGGGCCAACTGCACGACGAAGGAGTTGAGCTTGCGCTCGCCGAACGCAACGTTCGACGGGAGGTCGCGGTACTCCCGGTGATAGACGTACACCGGGACGTTCGACCCGTCACACGAGATGTCCTCGATGCCGGGGTCCCGCATGATGGGGTCGATCGGCCCGAACCCGAGGAAGTCCCGCCGCAGGTAGTAGGCCACCTTGTGGAGCGTCCCGTCGTTGACCGTGGCCGCGTGCTCGTCGACCAGGTCGCGAGCCTGCTGCATGAAGACCCCGTCTCGGTTCCCCGACTCGAAGTCCATGTAGATGAGTTCGTTGCGCAGCAGGGTGATGAGGTCCGCGCGCACGTACTGCTCGAACTGGTCCAGCGTCGGCTCCACCACGTGGTACTGGTACTCGTTGCGCTCTGCGTCGTACAGGATGGAGACGTAGGCGAACGGCTCGTTGACCCACCGGCGGTGGACCTCCTGGTACCCCTCGAGATACGAGAAATCGAAGAACGACTCCTCGACGAAAGCGTCGTCGGGCGCGCCGAACGGCTCGGCGCCCTCACCCGCGAAGTACTCGCGGGCGTCGGCGAGGACCGCCTCGACGGTCGCATGCAGCGGTTCGGTCGCCGGTTCGGACTCGGCCTCGACCGGGTCGGCCGGTCCCTCCACCCGCCTGATGGCTGGTCGCGCCGCCTCCGCGTCGGCCCCACTGCCGTCGGTCATGACCCGGTAGTCGGCGGCGTGACTGTGATACCTGGGTCCTGATCCGCCAGACGAGACCGGCGTGTCCTCCGGCCAGTCGCCGCTCATCGTCCCGTCTCCCCCGTCATCGATAGGACAGATACGTGTCTGAGTAAGCGATTATTTACTGCAGTCATTAATATATTGAGAACCTGAAGTATAATAAAGATTATGTGTTAGTCGGCGTCCGGTACCGGCGAGCGATTGCCCGGGACACGTCGTAGCGTTCCCATTTCCGGCCAGCGCATACGTCACCAGTTCCTGCTCGTCCTCGAACGCGTCCGGTTGCGGATACGGGTTCCAGAGCGAACCGAGGCCTCCGTGAACGAATACGACTGCTGGTTCCGTCCCACCGACGTGGATGGGCTCCAGTCCGACCGATTCGGAGACCCCCATCCGGCGTGGTTCCGGCAGCGAGGTGCGGACATCGTCGAACCGGGGGTCACCGAGAGGGAACGATGACGTGGACATCAGTGGCTCAGAAGGGGAACGTCTCGCGCACCGATTGGAACGCGAACCGAGAGAGCAGACGGGCGGGCCCACGCCTGGGCAGTTCTCGGAGAGTCTCGACTGATCCCGTTGAGTCACCGGAAATGCCGTCAGCCCCGGCCGATGGAAGTGCAAAAACTCCCTGGGTACCCAGCCGTGCTTGATTTTTGTTTCGAATCCGTACGGTCACTCGCGGACTCACGGTTGGAAGGAGCGACACCATCGACCTGAACTCACGTCCCAACCACCATCCCGTATCAAACCGTGAGTCCGCTTCCCAACCCCCACCCCTGCCGTTTGGACAGACCCGCAGAGAGACTCTCCCGAGAGGCTGTGACGGTACCGATCTCGGGTTGGAACAGGGCATGAGTATCCTGGCGTTTGGTATCGCCGTTTCCATGCGGTGGAACCTCCACATTACAGACGATGTTTCCCGAATATTCCGACTGAATTTGGAAATTCAACTTCTTTTTCGAATAGTCTCGGATTCCGAACGATTCTCGTCCCGGTACGGTCTCCGGGTCGAACAGGGAACGAACGGTTGAGATCGGTGCTGGAGCGGTCACAACGGATACAGGCGCAAACCCAACGACGGTAGTCGCGGGATACGCGCGTAGGCGTGATCGAGCAACTCTCCGTAGTGAGTTCCGTGCCCGGAGAACTAGCGGTTGACTCGGTGTCTGCCACGGCGAGAGCCGGTATCGAAGGCGCCAGCCGACCACGCCGACCGGCACAATACCTCGAAGCCCCGCACAGGGTACGAGTGCCGGCTTCGTGGCGGAGCCAGTACCGTCGGTCACAAGGCGTCGATTCTCTCCATTCAGGAGTGGCCTGCCCGGCCGACGCCGGGTGGGAAGCCCACGGCGCTGGCCGTGGGAGGAAATCAAGGCGGCCTCACTCGACGCGGACTACTCCTACCATCCCGCGGTCGACGTGGGGGATACACGCGTAGACGTACTCTCCGGGGACGTCGAACGTGTGCTCGTAAGTGCCGCCCCGTGGGACGAGGTGCCGTTGCGGTGTCTGTTCGGGACCGTAGCTGGCGAACGGGGCGGCGTCCGCGGGGACCGTCACCGGATCGGCGTCAGCGGGCCGACCGGAAACGTTGTGGCCGGCTGTCGGGAACCCCCACCTGACCGTCTCGCCGGGCGCCACCGTCATCGCCGCGGGCTCGAATGCCAGGCGGCCGTCCGGCCCCGCGAGCACGTCGGCGTCGGGAAACGAAGGCTCGGTCAGGCAGCCGGTGACACTCCCGAGGAGGCCGCTCGCGACCGTCGCGAGTGCTGTCCGTCGCCCGAGCGTGGCGGCGCCCGACTCCGATGTCCCGCTGCACTTCACGGAGCGTCGAGTCCGACGGTCTCCTCGCGTCACGGTCAGGTTGCCGCGTCGGCAGCGGGCTCCGTCCGGTCGGCCGGGACGCCCCGAGTCCAGAGGGTGAGTGCGACACCCAGGTGGCCGGCGAAATGCCCGAGATCGATGACGAACGGCGCGGTGGTTCGCGACAGCAGCAACACGAACATGACCGCGGGCACCAGCAGGAACGCGCCGACAACTCGCGTTGGCACGTCGCTCCCGAAGACAACCCCCCCGAACAGGCCGTAGGCCAGCATCGTCGTGGCGATGGTTCCGATCGGGATCACCACGAGCGGCCCGCTCGGCGGGCCGACAACTCCGATGGCCTCACCGATCGACATGAGGAGGATGAGGAACCAGCCGACGAGTGGGAGCGCGGCGACGGCTGCGGCGAGACGAGCGAGCCGTGGAGTCTCGTCGGCGAGCGCCGGATAGAGACTGAACAACCCGAGGACACCGACGAGGAACCCGGCCGGACCGACGAACCCCTGGATTACCGGGTAGGAGGTGCCCGCGAACGCCTCGAGTACGGTGTTCGCCGCGAACACGGCGAGCACTCCTGCGGCGACGGAGAACAGCGTCGTCCGTCGCGATTCCAGCCGTTCCAGCCACCCGTCGACCTCAGCCATCGTCGGTCACCTCCAGATCGCGGCGTTCGGAGTCGAGTTCGCGGTCGACGAGGGGTCGTTCGAGCAACTGTCCGCCGGACGGTGCGTCGGATCGGATCTGGATTCGGTGTCTCATGGTTCGTGTTCGGTCGCGTCGGTCGGCGAGGAACTGCCGGACGGGCGGGACCCTCCCGTGCGGTAGTGTCTCCATGCTGTGTTTCTCCTGTCTCAGCGACCCGAAACGTCCCCGAGTCGCGGTGAGACGGGCATACAGTGGAGAGGGGTGAGCATAAATATAATCTGTATGTCATTAAAACAACTGTGTTGACATGACTGATAAATGGTAATTCTGGCGGTCGGAATGTTGGCGCGTCGCTACCGGCGTACGTCGACGACCTCGACCGTTTCGTCGAAAGTAAGCGCGAGTGTGTCGCTGTCGTGTTCGACCGCGACTTCGACCCGTGGGGGGTCCGTCGAAACGAGAGTCAGTTCGTGGGCATCCATCAGTTCGAAGCCCCGGGCGACGCCCTCGACGTCGTCCGCGCGGAATCGGGTCGATACCCCGTGGTCGTCGTAGAATCCCATCACGGCTGGATGGAGCAGGGCGAGGGCTTTCGGGGACGTGTTGCCGTGATCTTTGCAGATGCGGCACTCGAACCGTGCCCAGGCGACGAATCTCGTTCCACAGTGTTCACACAGGCCGGGCTCGTGGTCCGGACAGTAGTCGAGCCAGCCGTCGATCGGGCCGGAACAGGTCGGGCAGACCCCATCGAACATCGCCTGTATCTGGCGGATGGAGGCGACCCGGCTCGCGGCGCGGAGTTCTGCCGGGGTCCGGCCGCTGAGTCCGGCGGGCTCGAACGGCGTCGCGCTCAGGAATCCCTCCACCTCGGTCCGTTCCGGCACCGGCCCCTCGCACTCGGTACAGGCGTGGAACAGGAGGCCGTCACGGTAGCTGATGGTCGTCGCCGTCGCGCCACAGAGCGGACACGGCTGTTCGATCTCTGTCGCCTCCCGGGTCTCGTCCTGTAGTCCCGCACCCGCGACGACGGCCTTGATGAGTTTCAGCCCGGGGAGCCGGAGTTCGTAGCCGCCCCCTTCGGTCCGCTGGCGGACGAACTGTCCCGTGAGCTGTTTGAGGTGGTAGCTGAAGTTCCCGGGGTTGTCGTACGCCACCATGTCGAACAGCTCGGAGAACAGGACGGCGTTGTCGTCGGCGTGCGGGTCGTACCGCTCCCAGAGCGCGAGCAGGATGGCCAATCGCGTCTCGTTCCCGAGGAGCCCGAACGCCGCGCTGGCGTGTGCCCCGGCCGCGCCCGCCTCGACCTCGAGCGGAAGGTCCGTCGGTTCCGCATCGGCCATCGCTTCCTCACCCGGTCACCGCATCGCCCGCTGGTACCTCCTGATCGCTCCCCGTCCGCTCGGTCCGAAGAACGTGGCCGATTGCCAGGTGTGACACGGCCTGGCCGGCGCTGATGGCGGTCGCCGACCACATCAGATAGGTCTCCGACAGGAGGCCGAACTGTCTGAATAACGTGGCCTGGGTCATCATCGTGGCGAAGATGACTGCCGGTGCCAGCAACAGCAGACCGAGGCGTCCCGGATGCACGTCGGTACGCAGCGTGGCCGCGGCGACGGTGAGATATCCCGGAATCATCCCGAGCGCCACCAGCAGGAGCAACACGGGGAACCAGGCTGGTTCCTGGGTCGGCACGACCCCGAGGGCCCGACCGAAACTCGCCGCCGTGATGACGGTGAACCCCACCGCGCCGAGCCCCGCGCCGACGGCGCCGATGCGTGCCAGTTTCGGGCTCCGGTCGGCGAGGCTCGGGTACAGCCCGAGCAGACCGAGGAACCCGAGCACGAATCCCCCCGGACCGAAGATGTTCTCCACGGCCGGATAGCTGATTCCGGTCGATGCGGCGATTCCGTTGAACGTCGCGTAGACGACGAGTGATCCCCCCGCGAGGAGGAATAGCGCGCCCCTTCGCCGTTCGAGCGAACGGATATGTGGCATGATACCTCCCATCACGTACCAGCCAGGTGGACCGGTTGTATAACTGTTCTGGGGAGAGATAGCACGATGGCCCGTGAAATGTCGTTCACACCCTATTCAGGACAGGTCAGCGGCTGGCCACTACCCCGGTCCACCCCGGGTTCCCGGGCGCATACGGCACCGTGCGCTGTGGAAGGCTAGCTCACTCGCCACGCGTTTCAGTGCGGACCGGCGTTCCTCGTCGCGGTAGTGGCGTCGAGCGGAACCGCCGGATGCCGTAGAGCGGAACTGCCT
>JBDGSA010000019.1:5904-19297 GCA_042217755.1 Haloglomus sp.
GTCCGGCCGCGAAGTGGCTCTCCGGGTCGTCGACCGGCTCGAGTGGGAATATGTTCGGGGACACACGCAGGGAGTGTCGGTGTCGTATCGTGCCGTATGGGCGCGATTCCGGGGCAGGTCGAGACGACACGACAGCCGCCGATGACGGTCCCGCTGCGGCACTTCGTCGTGGGCCTCGGATTCCTGCTCGCCGGCGTTCTGGTCGGACTCGGCGTCGTCGTCGATGCCGTTCCCGGATTCGCGACGCTCGCACACGTCCATCTGTTGTTGGCCGGGTGGATCTGCGTCACCATCATGGGGGCGATGACCCAGTTCGTTCCCGTCTGGTCGGGCGTCGCCCTGCACTCTCGCAGACTCGCGAATCTGCAGCTGGCGCTCGTCGTCGTCGGCCTGTCCGGGTTCGTCGCCGGGCTGGTTCTCGGTTCGCTGGCGTGGTTGATCCCCTTCGGCGGGCTCATGCTCGCCGGATTCTGGACGTTCGTCTACAACGTCGCCCGAACGATGGCCCCGGTCGAGTCCTACGACGTGACCGAGCGGCACTTCCTGCTCTCGCTCGGGTTCTTCGCCGTCCTCACGGTGCTGGGATTCCTCCTTGCTGTGGGGTTCACCAGGCCGGTGTTCGCGGACGCGGTCGTCGGCCGCACCAGCGTCGTGGGGGCCCACGCGACGGTCGCCGTCTTCGGTGCCGTCCTGACGACCGTCTACGGCGCGCTCTACCAGCTGGGGACGATGTTCACCCAGACCGAGCTCCACGGCATCGACGAGTACCTCCGACCGGTCGAGGAGGTCGGCCACCCGGTCGGCGTCGTCCTCCTGGCGACCGGTCGGTTCGTCGACGCGGTATTCGTGGCGCGAATCGGTGCCGCCCTCGTTCTGGCGGCGGCGCTCGCTTTCGGAACGATACTCGCACGGCGACTCTCCGAGATGCAGGTCGACTGGACGCCGATGCACACGCGGTACGCGGTCGCCGTCCCGGGGTTGCTCGGGTGGGCACTCGTCACGATTCCGGCCTGGCTGCGAGCGCCGACCGCACCGGAGTATCTGCTCGGTGCGACCGGTGCGGTCCACCTTTTTGTCCTCGGAGCCGTCGGGTTCGTCGTCGTCGGAACGCTGTATCACGTCGTCCCGTTCATCGTCTGGGTCCACCGGTACAGCGACCTGCTGGGGTTGGAGGACGTCCCGATGATCGACGACCTCTACGACGATAGATTGGCGGCCGCCGACGCCACGTTGCTGGTGACTGGGCTCCTCGCGCTCGTCCTGTCGGAGTGGTTCCGGCTCCCGTCGGCCGTCCGGGGCATCGGCGGTGGACTGGTGAGCCTCGGAATCGTCGTCTTCGGCGCGAATATGCTGCTGGTCCTCCGCGACCACAGCCCGTACCCGGTCGGTCGCATTCTCCTCGGGCCACTCGATCCGCGCAGAGAGCCGACTCCGGCCGAGGACGCCTCGGTCGACGAACCGTCGAGGTGAGATTCCAGCGGGGACGACCTGTCGCGGGGTCCGTTGTCCCCACCGGCACACGCGGCGGCCGGGGCCCCCGACCCCTGTATTCGAAGGCGTCCAGTCAGCCGTCGGTTCGGGGTGCCAGGACGATCAGTGCGGTACTCTCCTCGATAGCGCGGGGAGAGATCTCCTGCTCGCCGTCGAACCGGGCGATCTCGTCGGCGGTCAACCTGTGTGTCTGGCCGCCGAGCGTCAGTTCGATGGTTCCCTCGACGAGGTAGAAGACGATCTCGCGATCGGGATGTGAATGGGTCGGGACCGCTTCACCCTCCGAGAGCGTGAGTCTGATCGTCTTCGGCTCCGCACCCGGGAAGACGTTCGCGTGGGGCTGTCCATCCAGTTCATCGAGTTTCTGGACCGCCGTCATGGATCGTGCGGGTCGAAGTCGTTTCGCCGAAGTCCTTCGCGGACCGGTTCGTGCTCGGCGTCGGTTGGCGGCGGCGCGGTCACGAGCAGGGCCTCTACCCGTGAGTCAGCGTCCGCCTTGATCCCTCGATCGCGATCTGCCTCGATGACAACGACGTCGCCCGGTTCGATCCGGTGTTCCTCGTTGCCGTCGCGGACGAGTCCGGTTCCGGAGCGGACGTGAATCGCCACGTCGCTGGACGGGGCGTGGACCGGGATGAACTGTCCGGATTCGAAGTACCCGCAGACGACCTTCATCCGGTCACTTCGGAACACCTCGACTGCCGAGAACCGGTCGTCGTCGTACGCACGCTCCGTGTCGAAATCAGTCGCTGTCACGCTGTCTCCTCCGTTCTACGGACGCCATAGACCGTCTCTCCCGGGATATGAGCCTCCATCGTCAGGGGCAGGAGGGAACGCAGCGCCACGAGACTTACCACGCCCCGAATCTTGGCCGATTGGACGTCGACAGCGCGGTGAACGCGACGGACGTGGTCCTGAATCACGGTCGCCTCACCTCCGAGCACGCACGAACCGAGGCGATCTGTGACTTGTTTCGATTCGACTCTTTAGGCTGGCCTAAATACATGCGGATTCGATTGCGATGGGAGAAACAAAGAGCGTTGACCCGAACATCTTCCGCCCGCGTCGGGCCGTTCCAGACTGCTCACGGGCGGCGCTCCGAGAGACGTGGACGACCACATCGACGCCGGTTGCCTCCCCCGACGTCGAGCAACACCGCAGAGCGGTCCATATAGTCCGCTGTCAGTTGTTCACGTCCGAATAGACGAGCGACGACACCCGGTCCGTCCGCTGGCTCTCGCCGGTCCAGACATGTATTGCTCACAGCCCGGTTCGTGATCGATCAGGGCGTCTCATCCGGCCCGGACGAACATCATCGGATGAACGTACAGTTCGGTGCGCACCGACGGTGGGGTATGGGCTCGGAACAGTTCGACCCGGACAGGAAACTGGACGTGCGAGAAATCGACGGCGAGCCGTTCGCGGATATCATGGCCGCGCTCGATGGGCTATCCGACGACGAGTCACTGCTGTTGATCAACAGCTTCGAGCCGGAACCACTCTACGGCGTGCTCGAGGACCGTGGCTTCGACCACGAGACGGCCAACCCGGCACCCGGAGAGTGGCACGTCGAAATCACGAGGGCCTGAACCCTGGAGCCTGATTCCGAGGGCTTGAACCCGGGTACCTGATTCCGAGGGCTTGAACCCTGGAGCCTGATTCCGGAGGGCCTGACCCCGAGGGCCTGATTCCGGAGGGCCTGATTCCGAGGGCCTGATTCGGTCACTGGCGGTCGTAGCCGACACAGTGCCGGGACGCCTGACAGAATTTCACTCCTACACGGCGGGAGGACGACGTCCGAGGCGAACCGCCGCGTCGGAACCCGGGGTCCCCGCTCGTCCGCGACCGAGAGCAGCGTCCCAGACGACCCCAGACAGCGGCTGCTCCGACGCGGAGGCGGCGCTCACTCCAGACAGACGTACGTCTTCGTGTCGGTGACGTACTCGAGTCTGCGGACCGCGTTCGACGCGGAGTGGAGCACGTCGTACACCTCCTCGCCCTCGGCCTCGACGACGATGTCGAAGTCGCCGGCAACGACGTGTGCCTCCGTGACCCGGTCGAACTCGAGTACCTCCTCCACCGTCGACTCCGCGTGGCCGGCCTCCGCCTTCACCATGATGAACGCACGGACCATACTCCGGCGTTCGACCAGCGGCGCCCTAAACTTTCGCCCAGCGGCGAGTCGACAGCCGGTCAGGGGTCGAACTCCGTCACCTCGGGGGCGAACGAGCCCTCGCGGTCCTCCGTCCCCTGGACCTCGCGGTAGGCCGCGCGGTACGTGGCGATTTTCCGGTACAGCGCGTAGCCGAAGATGCCGTCGTAGACGACGACGAACGCGAAGAACGCCACGAGGTCGGGGACGGAGACGCCCAGAAACTGGCTCGCCGCGACGGCGAAGACCGCCGGGCCGATACCCACCAGCACGTTGTACGTGCTGTGGATGAGGGCCGCGATGAGCAGTCCCTTGACGACGATGGGGCCGGCGTTCTCGCGGTTGAACTTCGCGAGACCGAGATAGTAGCCGGCGAACGCCGAGTAGATGACGTGCCCCGGCCCCGCAAGCGCGCGGAGCGCGGTGATGCGGCCGCCGGTCTCGACGATGCCGATGATGCCGCTCGCGCCCGATTGCGCGACCGGCGGCGAGAGGTCGGCGAGCAGTGTAGCGACCCAGCCGAGCCCAGCAGCGCCGAGCGCAGCGCCCAGCGCCAGTTCGTTGCCGCCGGTACCGAGGTTCCGCGTGATGTAGAGGGCGTTCTCGATGGTCGCAAAGCCCAGACCGGCAACAGCGCCGTACACGGCGCCGTCGATGACAGCGTCGAAGGAATCGTCCCGGTAGGCGTACAGCCGGACGGCGAGCAGTTTCACGGACTCCTCGACCGGGCCGACGACGAGGTAAAAAAAGAGCAGCATGCCGACGAACGAACCGATGAGGCCGAACGCCGACGGGATTCCCCGAACTATCGGGGCGAGCACCGTATTGAGGATCGCGGCGAACCCCGCAAAGAGAATTCCGAGCAGGAACGTGCCGACGACGAGTTTGAGCGGTTCGGAGGAGGTGACGTCGGAGACGTAGACGTAGGTCGCCAGCGCGACTGCCGGGACGACCGACAGGACGACCAGGCCGACGGAGTAGGGGTTTCTCGCGAACGTGACGCCGATGCTCCCGAGGAGGAACTGGCTCAACAGGATGAGTACCGCGAGCAGAATGACGACGGCGCGGGTCACCGCCAGGACGCCCCGGTAGACCCGGACGGCGAACGCGTCCAGCGCCGAACGTGGCTCCCAGGTCGAGATGTCGTAGAGGTCGCGCGTGCTGTCGGCGTGGGCCTCTATCGGATCGCGATCTCCCATTCGCCCTGCCGTACTCGATGTGGCTCCCTAATGCTTCCGACCACCGTCCTCGGGCGGGGAGACGGCGGTTCGCGGGCGATTGACGGCCGACGGCCACACCTCGGAGATGCGAGTGACAGCCGCGGCTACACACCGGACGCTTTTCCTCCCCGCCCGCCGAAGCCGCGGTATGCACTTCGACCCCCGCGAGCAGGCAGCGCTCCGCGAGGTCGGCCTGACGACCGAGGAACTGGAGACGGCCTCCGAGCGCGTCGCCGACGCCGTCGAGGCGGCCGCCGCCGACCTGGAGGCCTTCTTCGACGAGCACGACACCGTCTATTCCACGATGGACCAGGCCCACTCCGACGCCGAATTCCCCGAGCACGCCGTCCGGTGGCTGGACACCTACACCCACGCCGCGGACCTCCGCGGGTGGCTCCGGTTCGACTCGTGGGGCGTGCCCGTCGAGGACGGGCGCGTCCTCTCCGACGGGACCGTCGAACTCACGCTCGGCCCGACCGTGGACGACCGCGTCCGGTTCGCGCCGACCCGCGAGGCGCTCGAATGAGCGACGCGGCGGCCGACCCCCCCGAACCGCCCGCAGATGCGAGGCTCTCGGTTCGCGTCCGGGGCATCTACGCGACGGCACTCACCGCACTGCTCCACGATTCGTCGACCGACGGCGTCGAGACGCGAGTGGTACAGGCCTCCGAACCCATCCGCGACCGCTTCGACGCCGACTTCTCCGTGGCGGCGGCCGCGGCCACCGTCGCGACCACCGACGAGCGCCAGGGCGTCGGCGTCTCGGGCGCGCCGTGGGCTGTCACTCGTCTCGGCGAGCGCCTCGGGACCGTCGGTCGGGACACCTTCGCGTGGGAGGCGGCCCTGCCCGCGGGCGCGGTCTACTGGGGCGTCGTCACCGACGCGCTCGGGAACGGCGCTGTCGTCGACTGTGGACCGGCGTCGGGCTTTCTTCCCTACGACGCGGCCGACGACTACGTCGAGGAGGGAGACGCGCTCCGCGTGCAGGTGCGCGACCCGCAGCCGCCGTGGGCCGACGACCGTCCGGAACTCGCCACGGACCTCGTCGTCGACGCGGGGCTCGTCGAACTCCGCCGGGGCGGCTCCCGGGGGACGCGCGGTACGAGCGAGGCTGCCCGGATGGCCGAGATGCTCCCCGTCGACGTCCCGGACGACTGGGCGCCGCGCTGGGCCCGCGCAGCCGACGACGCCGACCTCGACGCGCTCGCGGACGCACTCTCCCGGGCTGTCGAGCGTGTCGAGACCCTGACCGCGACGCTCGACGACGACGCCGACCCCGACAGCGCACCGGGACGCGTCGCGGCACCGGCGGCGACGGTCTGGTGCTGGTTCGGCCGCGAATCGCGCTTCGAACTAGACGACCACCGCCGCGGCGTCACCGCGACGATGCCCGGGCATCACCGCACCAAGGCGGCCGCATACGCCGCAAGCGCCGCTGTCGACTTCGTCGAGGCGGTCTGCGGCGATCAGCTCGACGAGGGATTCCCCTTCGCCGCCGTCACCCGACAGTTCGGTCCCGGCGAGGGCGACTCGCTGGCGCTCCACCACGGCAAGCCGGACGGACGCCTCATCACGCTCGGCCGCGGGGAGGTGACCGACTACGACCCCGCCGGACAGGTCACCCTGCGGCGGCAGATGTCCGCCGGCGGCACCTACGACGCCCTCGGCGCCGAGCGACGGGCGGGCGACGTCGCCATCACGAAACTGAAGGAGGGCCGCTGGTGGTACCCGACTGTCTACCGCGGCGACGACGGGACTCGTCGGGGGACCTACGTCAACATCTGCACGCCCGTCGAGCTGTTTCCGGAGGCCGCCCGTTACGTCGACCTCCACGTCGACGTGGTCAAAGAGCCCGACGGGACCGTCCGCCGAGTCGACGACGACGAACTCGACGCGGCCGTCGAACGCGGCCACATCAGCAAGGCACTGGCGGATAAGGCGAGTAACGTCGCAACTGCTGTCGAAAATGCGCTATAAAATTCAGATGTCGGAAATTTTCGAATAATATTCGGCAACGCCGTTCTTCTCGTACTCCGCGGTCGTTCACTCCCCCCGGTCTCCCGAGTCCCCCCGGAGTATCCGCCACGCTCCGAGCCCGAGTCCGCCGAGTGCCGCGAGTGGGCCGAACCCTGGGCCGGTGGCCGAGGTCGGTGACATCGACCCCGCCTCGGTGCCGTTGCCGATTGCCCCAGTGTCGTTACCGACTGTCCCGGTGTCGTTACCGACTGCTCCAGTGTCGTTGTCGGTTGCCCCGGTGTCGTCGTCGGTCGCCGGGGGGGCCGTCACGGTGGACGTCCTGGTCAGCGTTCGCGTCGCTGTCGGCGTGGCTGTCCCGCTCGGCGTTCGCGTCGCCGTCGGTGGGGACGACACCGGTGTCGGCGTCGGCGTCGAAGTGATCGGCTCGGCGTCGGCCGGCGGGTCCGGAAAGGTGTAGAGCGCGGCTCGCTCGGCCGAACTGTCTTCGGCGGCTCGCGGCCCGTCACGGTGACTCGTGGCGAGGAAGAAGCCCCGGCCGGTCGGCACGGCCGTCCACATGCTCGCGTCGTCGCTGGCGCGCCAGCGCGCCAGCAGCGCCGGGTCGGCCGGGTCGGAGACGTCATAGACCCTGACTCCGCCCTCGTACCACGACGTGTAGAGGCGGTCGCCCCGGAAAGAGAAGTTGTGGGAGGTCGTCCAGATGCCGTCGAAGGTCGGGTCCGGCGTCGGCGGCGGCTCGAGGACCGACACCTGCTCGGGCGTCGCCGGGTCGGAGACGTCGAACAGCGTGACGCCGCCGGGGCCGCCCGTGTCGTCCGTCGGGTCGGCGTCCCACGACTCGACGCCGACGCCGAGGAGGGTGCCGTCGTCGTTCGTCGCCACGTAGTGGTCGTTGCCCGGGGGCTCTAGGGACTCGTCTGCGGCCTCGGCGCTCGTGAGCGCGGCGAGTTCCGACGGCGACTGTCCGTCGATGCGCGTGAGGAACGACGGCGCCGTCGGATCGGAGACGTCGAGCAGCACCGTCCCGGCGTCCCAGTGGGCGAGGTAGGCGACCCCGTCGTGGACGTACACGTCGTGCAACACCCAGTTCGGGCCGACCGAGGTCCACTGCTCGTTCACGTCGGCGATGGACCAGCGACCCACGGCCTCGCCGGCGCGGGCGTCGACGACGACCAGCGACTTGCGGTCTGACGCGTTGCCACAGAGATAGACGTAGCCGCCGGTCGCGAAGCAGTTGTGGTTGAAGAACTCGGTCTCGAAGACGGCGACCTTCTCCGGAGCAGTCGGCTCCGAGACGTCGTAGACGATGACGCCCTTGAAGACCTCCCTCTGGCTCGCCGGGCCGACGACGGCCAGCAGGTCGTTCGCGCGGTCGAGTTTCACGTCGTATATCTGTTCGAGGCGGCCGTTCCCCTCCCCGGCCCACGGCGCGCGGTTCTCGTGGACGACTTCGGGGGCGTCGGGCGCCGCGAGATCGACGACGGCGAACCCGTCGGTGACGGCGAGGAAGGCAGTTCGGCCATCGGCGCTCACGACGGCCTCCTTCGCCCTCGGAATCCGGTGCTCGGCCAGCGGCGCGAACCCCGCTGGAGCAGCACTCGGAGGCGTCCCGTCGTCTGACGACCGCTCCTCGACAGCCTCGACGGTCCCGACGCCGGCGAGCGCGAGCGGGAAGCCGAGGCCACGGCGGAGAAACGACCGTCGGTTCACGGACGCATTCGCCGTCGGTCGGGACTAAGCCTTGTGGTCGCCGGCACCGACGGACCGACGCTCACCCGCTCGCCGGCGCGCCAGCGCGTACAGCGCGCCCGTCCCGAGGCTCGCGAGTCCGGCCAGCGGCCCGAAGCCGGGTTGTCCCCCGGTCGACGTGGGTTCGCCCGCGGTCGTGGGCGTCTCGACCGGCGGACTCTCGAACGTGTACAGCGCGGCGCGGTCGGAGCCGAAGGCGCCGTCCTCCGCCCGACCCTTCCACGACGGCGCGACGAAGAAGCCGCGGCCGGTCGGCTCGGCCGTCCAGAAACTCGTCCGGTAGGAGTCCCGCCAGCGCGCGATGACCGTCGGATCGCTGGGATCCGAGATGTCGTAGACGCGGACCCCGCCGCGATACCACGACGTGTAGAGGCGGTCGCCCCGGAAAGAGAAGTTGTGGGAGGTCGTCCAGATGCCGTCGAAGGTCGGGTCCGGCGTCGGCGGCGGCTCGAGGACCGACACCTGCTCGGGCGTCGCCGGGTCGGAGACGTCGAACAGCGTGACGCCGCCGGGGCCGCCCGTGTCGTCCGTCGGGTCGGCGTCCCACGACTCGACGCCGACGCCGAGGAGGGTGCCGTCGTCGTTCGTCGCCACGTAGTGGTCGTTGCCCGGGGGCTCTAGGGACTCGTCTGCGGCCTCGGCGCTCGTGAGCGCGGCGAGTTCCGACGGCGACTGTCCGTCGATGCGCGTGAGGAACGACGGCGCCGTCGGATCGGAGACGTCGAGCAGCACCGTCCCGGCGTCCCAGTGGGCGAGGTAGGCGACCCCGTCGTGGACGTACACGTCGTGCAACACCCAGTTCCGGAGGCTGACGTCCCGCCATCGCTCGGTGCGCTTGACGAGCGACCACTGCCCCACGGCCTCGCCGGCGCGGGCGTCGACGATGAGGAGGCCGTTCCGGTCGCCGCGGTTCGCACAGAGGTAGACGTAGCCGCCGGTCGCGAAGCAGTTGTGGTTGAAGAAGTCCGTCTCGAAGGCGGTCACGCGCTCGGGAGCAGCCGGATTCGAGACGTCGTAGACGAGCAGCCCCTTGAATACGTCCCCGGCGGGGTTGGCCGGGGCGACGACCGCGAGCAGGTCGTTCGCGCCGTCGAGTTTCACGTCGTAAACGTCGACGAGGTCCGCCTCGCGGTCGGAGAGCGGGTCGCGCTCGTCGACCAGCACCTCGGGGCTGGCGGGCGCCGCGAGGTCGACGACCGCGAACCCGTCCGTCGTCGCACAGTAGGCCGTCCGGCCGTCCGGCGACGTAACCACCTCCTTCAGGCCGTCGAGCGGCAGGCGCCCCCGCCGTGTCGTTCCCGCCGCGACCGGCGTCGTCTGTCGCGGCGTGTCCGTCGGCGTCGGCGTCTGCGAAGCGGCCGCGACGCCAGCGTCACTCCCGGCGTCGTTGGCGTCGAGAACCACCGGACCGCCCGCACTCGCAGCCAGGCCCGCCCGTCGCAGGAACGTGCGCCGTCGCATCGCCGGAAGGACGCCCCGTGCAGGCCTATGGGTTGTGGTCTGACAGCCCTGCCGCGCGTCGTCGTGCCTGGGCGTTTTTGCCGCCGTCGCGCGAAGCACGGGTATGGATTCGGACTCTGACGTGGCCACGGATGGGCCGACGCCCGACATCACCCCGGACCTATCCGGACGCACAGCGCTGGTGACCGGAAGCGCGACCGGCCTCGGGAGCGGCTTCCTGCTGGCGCTGGCCGACGCCGGCGCCGACGTGGCGGTCCACTACCGGACCAGCCACGAGGAAGCGATCGAGGTAGCCGGACGAGCCCGCGAGCACGGTGTCGACGCCACTGTCGTGCAGGCCGACGTGACCGACCCCGACAGCGTCGACGGGATGTTCGACGACGTCGAGGCCGCGCTCGGGGCCGTCGACGTGCTGGTCAACAACGTCGGCGCGTTCGCGCCCCAGCACTGGGAGGACATCGGCTGGGACCGCTGGGACCTCGTGCTGGAGACGAACCTGAACGGAACCGCCATCTGCTCGCGCCGGGCTCTCGACGGAATGCGCGAGCAAGGCTGGGGCCGCATCGTCAACGTCGGCTACGCCTCCAGCGAGAAGGGGCTCGTCAGCCCGAAGAACTTCCCGTACTTCGTCGCGAAGGCGGGCGTCCTGATGTTCACCCGGATGCTCGCCGCCGACACCCAGGACCACGGCATCACGGTCAACGCCGTCTCGCCGTACGTCGTCGAGAACTCCGACGAGTTCCCCGACGACGCGCCGCGCGGCCGGTGGGCCACCTACGCGGATCTCGTCGCGCCGCTGCTCTTTTTCTGCTCGGACGCGGCCTCGTACGTCTCCGGCGAGAACGTGGAGGTCGACGGGGGCTGGCTGCCGGAGACGGTGTGAGGACGTCACGACCGTCCTGGCGCGTCGTGTGTGGACGCGGCCGTGAATCGCCCGCCGGTCGGGAAGACTTTGCCGGGCGGCAGCGAGGCACGCCATGTGACCGAACCCCTCGAGCGCGCGGCCCTGGCGCAGCTGGTTCGACTGGTCGACCCTCACTGGCAGGTGCGGGAGGTGACGCCGGTGTCCGAGGGTCGCTCTCGGCTCGCGCGGCTGGTCGTCGCGACGGACGACGGGCCTCGCGACTGCATCTGCAAGGCACCGCCCGCCGGCGAGGACGACGGTGGAATCGCTGCGGACGCCCGCTTGCTGGCGTTACTCGACGCGCGGACGTCGATTCCCGTTCCGACGGTGCTCGGCGCGGTCGACGAGCACGCGGAGCTGCCAACCCCGTGGTACCTCGCCACCGCGGTCGACGGGACCGGACTCCCGTACGAGGCCGTCGGCCGCCTCGACGACGACGTGCTCCGGACGCTCGCACGGGAGACGGGGAGACACCTCGGCGAGTTGCACGGCGTCGACGCCGTCGACCGGTTCGGACTGGTCCGGCCGGCTGGCCTCGGGGCACTCGACGGACAGCCGCCTGCCGGGACCGTCGACGAGGTTGCCGTCCCGGAGGGCACTGCCGACTGGCGGACGTTCCTCGAGGGCTGGGTCGACCGAGAGCTGTCGCGCCACGCCGACTCCCGGTTCTCGTCGCTGACGCCCCGGCTCCGCGAGTGGTTCGAGCCCCGGGTCGAGACCGTCGAGGACGGGGCCGCTCCGGTGCTCTGCCGGAACGACCACGGCCTCCACAACCTGCTGATCGACCCTCAGACCGGCCACGTCAGAGCGACGCTCGACTGGGCCTACACGCTGGCGACGACGCCCGCGTTCGACGTGGCGTTTGCGACCTACATCTACGGCGGCGGCTTCCTGACCGGGACGCCGGACCTGCCGGACCGCAGGCCCCTCGTCCGGGAGGCGCTGCGGGCTGGCTACCGCGAGGTGGCGCCGGAGCGGGTCGACGCGGTCGCCGAGCGCCCGCTCTACGAGCTGCTGGCTGCCGTCCGCGTCATGAACGACTTCGAACTGCTCGCGCCGCAACTGCCCTCGGGGACCGTCGAACCGACGGCCGCGGGGCTCCGCGCGGACGCGACCGCGGTGCTGGAGACGTGAGCGGACGTTAGGCCGTTAGGAGCGTGAGTGGGCCGGGGGTGTGAGCGGACGTTAGGAAGTATGAGAGGAATTGAAGTCGTCGTATATCTGTCCAATTTGAAATTTACGCGAGATATTCCGACATTTAGACGAAAATATGCCGATGTCTCAGTTCTCTTCCAGCGCGTCGATGGCGACGGCGGCGGCCATGATGGCCTCGCGTGGCACGTCGCCCGTGTCGCCGAGACGGACGTCGTACTGGTCGCGCAGCGAGAACCGCTCCTCGATGGTTCCGATCTCGGTCCCCGACCCGTCCGTGATGGTGTAGGAGTGTGGGATGAGGCTGAGGACGCTAACGAACGACTTGAGCGCCATCACGGTCGTCGACTCCGACTCGATGGTGGCCCACAGTTCGCCGTCGGGCGAGCGGATGCGGTAGACGTGCTGGAACAGGGTGAACTCCTTCTCGATGACGGCGAACGCCTCGCCGGAGGCCTCGTCGACGAGGTTGTAGTCTCCGGCGACGTCCATGATGTTCTGGGCCTTGACCCGGAAGGCGACGTCGCCGTCGGGCGTCGTGAACGGGAAGTCCTCCTTCATCCGGAACCGCTTTTTCTTCCCGCGGAGGACGACGTTCCCGGCCGAGTCCTCGACCTTGTACCGCGACCGGATCCACGCCTGCGTGACGACGTACTCGTCGTTGGAGAGGTCGATACCGCCGATGACGTCGCGCTCGGTGCTCTCTGGAGGGCGCTCGCTCATGCCGTCTGCTGGAACCGGCCGGGATATAGGTCTTCCCGCCGGCCCCTCGCTCGTCGGCGCCGGTTCGCTGTCGGCAGACACTTCCCTGCCCCCTGCCTGCGGGCGCTGTATGCGCTACTACGAGGACATCGAGGTGGGCGACGTGACCGAGCACGGCACCTACGAGATGACGAAGGACGAGATCGTGGAGTTCGCAGAACAGTACGACCCACAGCCGTTCCACACGGACGAGGAGGCCGCGAAGGACTCCATCTTCGGCTCGCTGGCGGCGTCGGGCTGGCACACCGCCAGCGCGTGCATGCGGCTTCTCGTCGACGGCGTGCTCGAAGATCAGGCCTCGCTCGGCGCGGCCGGCGTCGACGAACTCCGGTGGAAGCAGCCGGTGTACCCGGACGACGAACTCACCGTGCGCGTCGAAGTCACCGAGAAGGAACCCCACCCGACGGACCCGACCCGCGGCCGCGTCAACTCGAAGGTGACCGGGCTGAACCAGGACGGCGAAGCGGTCATCTCGTGGATCGGGCTGGGGATGGTAAAGCGCCGCGAGCCGCTGGACGAGGCGCC
>JBDGSA010000040.1:0-18418 GCA_042217755.1 Haloglomus sp.
CGAAATTATTCGGAAATTTTCTCCATAAGTCGATAATATTCCAGATATATTTACGATCACAGAACGCCGTTGACTGGCGAGGACGCTCTCCGTGCGAGCAGACGAGGGGCTTCTGGGTCATTCGGCGGCGTCGGGCCCCATCGCCGGGGCGCGTTCCGGAGTGGATGCCGGCAACCCGAACGGTTACCACTGCTCCACGCGACCGCCCGGGCATGCGCATCGACGGGTTCGAGCACGCGCCGGGCGCCCACTGCGGGTCCACCTCGCTGCGTGACCTCGCGGACTACTACGACTGGGGGCTCTCGGAGCCGGCCTGCTTCGGCCTCGGGTCGGGCCTCGGCTTTGCCTTCCTGGAGTTGTCGGTCTCGCCGTGGCGGCTGTTCATCGGTCGGCCGCTGTGGCTGGAGTCGGCCTTCTTCGAGAACCTCGCGGTCCGGCACACGGAGCGCCGGGGCGACGACTGGGGCCGCGCGTGGACCGACGTGAAGCGCCACGTCGACGCCGGCGATCCGGTGCTGGTGTTCGTCGACCTGTACTACCTCGATTACTACGACACGGACACCCACTTCGCACCGCACTCGCTGCTGGTGACAGGCTACGACGAGACCGCCGACGCGACCGACGCGCCCCACGCCGACCCCGACGCGGGCACGGGCGTCGCGTACATGGCCGACAGCGAGTTCGAGGAGATCAAGCCGCTTCCGCTCTCCTCCTTGCGGGCGGCGTGGGCCGCGACGGACATGCTGCCCCTCGACAACCGCTACATCGTGGCCGAGGGCGACCCGCGAGCAGCGGCCGGCGAGGCCGCCCGCGACGCCGTCGTCGAGACGGCCCGCTACATGCTCGACCCGGCGGACGCGACGCGAGAGACGCTCGGCGACCGGTTGGGGCTGGGCACGCACGGCCTGCCCGGGATGCGCGCGTTCGCCGACTCGATGGCCGAGTGGCCCGACCTCGAGGACCCCTCGTGGGTCGCGCGCTTTGCCTACCAGAACGTCGAGCGCCGCGGCACCGGCGGCGGCGCGTTCCGAGGGCTCTACGCGCCGTTCCTCGACGAACTCGGCGCCGAAGCCGGCCTCGACGACGCCTTCGCGGCCGAGATGCACGGTATCGCCGAGGACTGGTCGTCGCTCGCGGCCGTGCTGTACGAGGCCAGCGAGACGGAGGGCGACGAGATGGCGTCGCTGCTCGATGATGCCGCGGCGCGCGTCCACGCCGTCGCCGACCGCGAGGAGCGCTTCTACGAGGACATGCTCGCCGAACTATCCTGAGTCCGCGTCCAGGGCGGCGCGACCGAGGCGGTCCGCCTAAGCCCCGTCCCCCCGAGCGCCGGGTATGGACGTCGAGTCGATGTTCGAGCGCATGCCGTTCAACCAGGAGGTCGGCATCGAGATCACGCACGCCGCGGACGGGTACGCCGAGGGGCGCATCGACCTCGAGGACCGCCACTCCTCGAACCCGCTCACGCGCGTCGCGCACGGCGGCGTCACGTACGCGCTCGCCGACACCCTCGGGGGCGCGGCTGTCATCTCCGCCGTCGAGGACATCACTCCGACCATCGACATGCGCATCGACTATCTCGCGCCCGGCACCGGCGAGGTGATGGAGGGCGAGGCCGAGTGTACCCGCGTCGGCGAATCCGTCGCCACCGTCGACGTCGTGGTCCGCGACGGCGAGGGTGAGCGCCTGGCCACGGCGCGCGGGACGTACAAGACGGGCGGCGATTCCGCCGACTCGGCCTGGGACGCCGAGGAGGCGCGGAATCGACTGGACGAGGAGTGACAGAGGCCGCAGTGTCGGTCGCGCCACGTCATCACGCTGCCGCAGTGTCAGTCGCGCCACGTCATCACGCTGCCGCAGTGTCAGTCGCGCCACGTCATCACGCCGCCGAAGTCGAGGGGGCAGCGCCCGACGCGATATCCCTCGAAGGAGCCGTCCGGGCGAGTCCGGAAGACCACGGTCGGCCGGTGGGCGACGTCCGGGCGCTCGCCGGCGACCCGCTGCCACTCGTCGTCGGGGAACGAAGAGCAGTCCACGAGCAGCAGCGCGTCCGGGTGCGCCCGCAACTGGCCGTCGGTTTTCGACCTGCCGGTCTGGCGGACCGCCGCGACCGCCGTGTCGGCGCGGCGGCGGGTCGGCGGCCGGGGGCGGGTCACCTCGACGAGTTGACCGTCGACACGGAAGTCGAGCGCGTGCCCACTGTCGAGTTCGACCTCGGGGTCGAACTCGAGGCCGGCGTCAGCGAGGAGTTTCGCGACGGTGAACTCCGACATGGTGGCGGCCATCCGGAACCAGTCACCGCCCTGCGAGGTGCCCAGTTTGGCGGCCATCGTGTAGCGGTGCTCATCGAGTGCGCCGGTCGCGAGGAAGTCGTCGTAGTACGCGAGCGCGGCGTCGCGGTCGGCGTCGGGGAAGCCGGCGGCGTGGTCGGCGAAGAACTCGCGGGTAGTCTCGCGGCCGTCCTTCGAGAAGAGCACGGGGAGAAAAAAGCGCGCGACGTGTTCGTAGCGCGCCAGCCACGGCTCCTCGACCTCGAGCCGGGCGAACAGCTCGCGCTCTGCCCACGCGCCGATCTTGGCGGGGGCCTCGCCGAAGGTGAACTTCGTCGTCCGCCAGAGCACCTCCGGCGTCTCCGTGTTGCCGAGCCAGTAGGCGTCGGGGCCGCCGTCGGACGCCTCGCCGCGCGGGGCGACCCGGCAGGTGTGAGTCCAGCAGAACAGGGCAAAATCGCCGTTGTCCATCTCCAGGCGGCGAGCCTCGTACCCGTCGGGGTCGAACCACGGGTCCGCCAGAGTGGCGCCGAACCGCTCGTCGAGCGGCTCGAACAGCTCGCGGCGGACCCGGTCGGCCCCCCAGTGCTTGCGCGACCGGCGAAAGCGAAGCGGCCCTGCCACATTCCCCGTTCGGTGCGCGAACGGGTAACCGTTCCCGTTCTTGCGGGCGGCCGGTTTCGCGTCCACCCAGCCACCCCGCACATCGCGATGCCGGCCAGGCGTCCGTCGGCCGGCGGGCGACAGTCGATATATGAATACCCGGTCATCCCACACGATAGATTAATTATTGTTAACCAGTAACGCCCGCCTGTAGTTACCATGTCAATGGGTGCCTATGACGAGGTCGAACACGAGCGTCGCGAGGAGAAGTCGACGACCGTCGCCACGGACTTCGACGACGAGCGGACGGAGTACCGCGGATCGGTGGAGTTCGACACCGGCGATTCGACGGAGGCACTCCTCGACCAGTTCAAGCAGATCAAGGAGGACCACTGACCGTATTCGCCGCACGCCGACGAGGCCGCCGTCTGCTGGCCGCGTCGCGTGCTAGACCGACCGGGCCTGCAACAGCACGACCGAGAGTCCACAGACCGTCGTGACGGCGGCGACGTGGGCGACGATCGTCGCCAGCAGGACCGGGAAGTCGGTGATGAAGGGCACGAGCAGCAACTGCAGCAGTCCGAACGCGATGGTCTCGAGGTCGGCTCGCTGGAAGGTGCGCGCGGTCTCGGGCTCGAAGCGAAAGCGGGCCGACCGCCACAGCGCGGTCACAGCGGCCCACCAGTTCGTTCCGATACGATAGCAGACGTCCCACAGCACCAGCAGCGTCAGGTAGACCACGAGCACGGGCGGCTCCGGGCCGAACAGGCGTTCGACGATCGGCAGCCCGCCCATCGCCGGGTCGAAGACGAACAGGTGCGTGATGAGCGCGATATACGCCAGCACGGCCAGCACCACCTCGACGCTGGAGCCAAAGAGGAGCCGGCGGTAGGAATCGGGGACGGACACCGCGCGAGTCAGGGTGCTGATGCGGAGCATCTCGGCGCTGCCGACAGCGGCGACGAACACGGCCGCCGTGCCCGCGATGGCGGCGTTCCAGAGTCTGTAGTACGCCGCGAGGGCGAGCACCCCGACCTCGAAGATCGCGAGCTGGATGGCGATGGCGACGGGCCGCGAGAGTTCGATGCCCGGGAGCGCCGAGATGATGCTCTCGTACACCCACGCCTCGCCGAACTCCGGCTTCCGGCGGGCCGACGCCATCAGCCGCCACCCCCCGGCTTCTGGCGGCCGCCGTCCGTCTCGGCTCGCGACGCCGTCGGCGCGGCCGGGGGGTCCGTCTCGGCCGTAGCGAGCGCCTGCAGCACTGCCGTCTCGAACGTCGTCCGGTCGACCGGCACGAGCGACTCGATGCGCCGGTCGGTGACGACGACGGGGTTGCGCAGGCCCTTCACCAGCGGGACCGCGACCTCGGTCGGCACGTCGGTTACGAGCCCAAGCCAACGCGAGGAGAGCCCCGGCGAGAGGACGGGCACCGGGACGATGAGTGGCTCGCGGCGGCCGGACAGGCGGGCGGTCTGCCGGAGCATCGTCTCGTAGGTGAGCACCTCGGGGCCACCAATCTCGAACGTGTCGGCCCGTGTCTCCGGGACGTCGAGCACGCCGACCAGGTACTCGATGACGTCGTCGATGGCGATCGGCTGACAGGGTGTCCGAACCCACCGCGGCGTCACCATCACCGGGAGGCGCCTGACGAGCTGCCGGACGAGATCGAACGAGCGGGAGCCGTCGCCGATGATGATGGCCGCGCGGAGCGTCGTCAGGTCGTAGGCCCCCTCGCCGAGCACCCGCTCGACCTCGCGGCGCGAGCGGAGGTGTTCGGAGAGGTCGTCGCCGTCGTCGCCCAGTCCGCCGAGGTAGACGACGCGGTCGACGCCGCCGGCGCTGGCCGCGTCGGCGAAGTTCTGGGCCGCCCGGCGGTCGCGCTCGGCGAACTCCTCACCGGCCTCCATGGAGTGGACGAGGTAGTACGCGGCGTCGACGCCGTCGAGCGCGTCCTCCCACCCGGACTCGAGCAGGTCTCCCTGGACCACCTCGACCTCCGCCGGCGCGTCGTACCGTTCGGGCTCCCGAACCAGCGCCACCACGTCGTGCCCCGCCCGAACCAGCGCCGGGACCAGCCGCCCCCCGACGAATCCGGTCGCCCCCGTCACCAGTACGCGCATGCCCGAAGTGACGGACGGAGCGCGGATAAGTGTGCGTCCCGGCTCCGACGGGTGGCTGTGCCGGCGGCGATGAACCCGCCGCGCCGGTGACCAGCGACGGCCGCCGCCCCGCCGAATCCACCGGCGGGATTCGATTCCATTTCGAAATAGTCTGAAAATATTTTATGAAATTATAAAAAAGTTTTATAAAAGTTTCTCCGTGGTTCGGAAGTCATTTCGAGAAAAATTTTTGTGACTCCCACAAGCACCTCCACATAGAGGTGAGAAGCAGACATGTCTCAGCGCGCCGTCCGTAGTCACGGATTACTGTCCCGCTACGACCTGGTCCTGCTGTGCATCCCGACTGCCTTCCTGATTGCCGCCCTCGCCGGCCTGTTCCTCGAACTCCCGTCGCACGCCGCGACGGCCGGCGGCGGACTCGTCAGCGCCGCGTTCCTCGGCGAGGCGCTGTTCCGGAATCCACCGCTCGAGACCTGATAATCGATTCACTGCAGCTTCGTCAAATATATACTATATAAGCTGAATATAGAACAGGTTAGGAGATTACTAGAAGAGTACGCTGTCAACCGTCGTCCAACCAGCCGTCGGTCACTGATTGCCGACCGCCGACCGGTCTCAACGCATCAGTCGGGGAGTTGTTGCCTTCGGAATTCGGGGGCGTTGGTCGCCGCTCGTCACGGGGCCGTCGCCGCTCGCCACGGGGCCGTCGCCGCTCGCTACGAGGTGGTCGGCGGGAGCGGCGTCGAAGTCTCTGGTGACCCGACAGAGGTCGGATCGGGTTCGGATTGCGGCGCCGGTGCGTCGGTCAGTTCGACGGTGACCATCCGCGACCAGTCCGTCTCGTCGAGCACGACCACCCGAGTCGCGCCGAAGACGAACAGTTGGTCGCCGACGTAGCGCGCCCGGCGCGGGGCCTCGAGCTTCACCCGGCGTTCGGTCGCGAGGTCGTCGGTCGAGAGGACGTACCCGCCGCCGGGTGTCGGGAGGAAGAAGACCCCGTGGCGCGGGTCGTAGGTGAAGGCGTGGTGCGTGCGCGAGACTGCCGACCAGCCCGCGTCCAGCACCCGAGACTCCTCAACGCGCGGGTTGGCGGGGTCGCTCACGTCGAAGATGACGGCCTTCACGCGGCCGTCCTGCTCGCCGATTCCCAGGACGCGGTCGCCCTCGAGCGGGTGGAGATACGAGGAGTAGCCCGGCAGTTTCACGTATCCCTCCTCGGTCGGATTCGCGGGGTCCGAGAGATCCAGGACGTGCAGCGGGTCGACCTGCCGGAACGTGACGACGTAGCCGCGGTCGCCGACGAACCGGACACCGTAGACGCGCTGGCCCTCGCTCATCCCCTGCACGCTCCCGACGCGTTCGAGAGTGGTCGCGTCGAGCGTGTAGACGTCGTTGGCGCTCTCGACGCCTGGGAGGCGCTCGCCGACGGTCGTGGCGACCCGGAGGTGGCCGTCGTGGACGTCGAAGGAGAACTGGTTGAGGACGATCCCGGGGACGCTCCCGGTCGTGGTGTCCTCGAGGTCGTCGACGGGGAACCGGACGACGTGGGTGGTCGTGGCGTCGCGCCGGTTCTCGCGGAGATAGACCTCCCAGTCCTCGCGGAGGCGTTCGGCCGTCTCCTCGCGCTCGCTCGGCGCGAGCGTCCCGAGCCACCGCCGGACGGTCGCCTCGACCTCCTCGCGCTCGGCCGCCGCAGAGAGGTTGTACCCGCGGACGGTGCGGAGGCGCTCGCGCACCCGTTCGGGGACGAGGTCGCTCCCGAGCAGGAACTCCAGTCGAAGCTCGGAGCGGCGCTCGGTCGTCGTGTAGGTGGCGTAGACGGCGTCGGGCGAGGCGTAGACGGTCGCGTCCCGGCTCCCGAGGAACGTCGTCCGTGCGGTGACCTCGCCGCTCTCGGCGTCCACGGAGAGCACGGAGTAGGTCACGTCCGCCGCGACGGGGCGACGCGGATGGCGCACGTCGGTACAGGGGACCGACACGTCCTCCATCGGGCGGACCCGGCAGGACTCGCCGGGCTGCGGGAGGTCGTTTCTGACGACCAGCAGCACCTGTCCGTCGATCATGCGCGCCGCGGTCACGCGGCCGCGAACCGACCGCTCCCAGGCTTCGGTCGGCTGGTCGGGATCGCTCACGTCGTATCCGGTCAGCACCCGTGCGGCCGCCGCCCGGTCGTCCTCGTCGACCAGGAGGGAGTCGACGGTCGCCTCGACCGGGCCGCCGTCGCGCTCGGGCTCGACGGGGCGCCGCGCGGCCCGGCGGTTCGGCAGGACAACGACGTGATCCTCGGCGACGAGCATCCGGCCGCTCCGGTCGAGCGACGCGGTCACGCGGGCCGCGTCGGGCGGTGTCGCAGCCACCACGCGCGTCCCCCCGGCGCCGAGTTCCTGCCCCGGAACCTGGACGTAGAACCGGCTGCCGACTGTCTTCACCACGTCCGGCTCGTCGACGCCGGCCACCTGCACGTTCGTCTCGCCGATTCGACGGGTCTGGGCGCCGCCGGCATCGCCAGCGCCGCCACCGCCTTCACCGCCGGCAGCCTGCCCGGCCAGTGTCGCCCCGTCGGCGGCCGGCGTCGCCACCGGAGTCGCCGTCGTTCGTACTGCCCGCTCGCGCTCGAACGCGACCCGCTCGTCCCTCGCGCTCGCTCGCTCCGCCCGCGCGAGATACGCCCGGAACGCCGCCTCGGACTCGGCAGTCGTCAACTGGAACGGCGCCCGCGAGGAATCGTCGGTCGATGGGTCGTCGGCGGGCGGGTCGCCAGCGGGCGGATCGTCAGCGGGCGGGTCGTCAGCGGGCGGGGGGTCGATGCTCGGCGACGTCTCGTCGCCTGGCTCCCCGGGGTCTGCCACCGTGATGGCGCCAGTCACGGCGGCGCTCAGGACCAGCACGACGAGCGCGACGGTTCGTGGGATCACATCCACCTGTAGGGTGGCCTCCCTCCCCGGTGTTACGTAATCTCAAACGCGCCTTTGAGTCTCCCCGGCGCGCCGTGCGACAGCGGTTTGCCGGTGCCGACCGAACGGGGCCCATGGCGCGAGAGCCGTGTGACGGGTGCGGGCGGTCGCTCAAGATCGCCGGCGGCATCGCCAACCTCTGGTCGTTCGGCGGCGACCGGGCGGAGGGACTGACGCTCGAACTGCGCGACGGCTCCGAGCACTTCCTCTGTTATGACTGCATCGAGCGCCTCCCCGACGACAGCGACCCGACCGCGGCGGACGTAGCCGCGCTGTCGCACCACGATGCGCGCGAGGGGACCGAAGAGGAGGACCGGGAGTAGAGAGGAGTATGACTCAGCGAAGTGGAGTGAGGGCGTGACCGACGGAGCGAAGCGAGGGGTGAGGGTGCGACTGGCGGAGCGAAGCGAGGGGCGAGGGTGCGACTGACGGAGTGCGGTTCGACTGTGTCCCACCTGCCGAGTAGGGCCGCCAGTCGGACCGGGCGTGTCGGCGCCGATGTCGGTGACCGAGTCGGTGTGGTTATGGCCACCGGCGCGGACGTGAGAGACGTGGACCCCGCCCGCATCGAATCCGAGTTCCCGGCTCCCTCGTACCGGGGGGCACAGGAGACCGCCCTCCAGCGCATCCGGACCGCCTTCGAGGCGGGAAACGACGTGGTGCTGGTTCGCGCGCCGACGGGGAGCGGCAAGTCCCTGCTCGCCCGAGCCATCGCAGGCTGTGCCCGGCGGCCCGGTGAGGCCGACCCCCACGAGCCCGTTGGGGCGTACTACACGACGCCGCAGGTCTCGCAACTGGACGACGTCGCGGGCGATTCGCTGCTGGAGGACCTGAGCGTCGTCCGCGGGAAGTCGAACTACGACTGTATCCTGCCCGGGGAGTCGGACACGCCGGTCGACGAGGCGCCCTGCGCTCGCGAGCGCGGGTTCGACTGTCCCGTCGAGCACCGCTGTCCGTACTTCTCCGACCGGGCCATCGCTTCGAACCGCGCCATCGCGGCGATGACGCTGGCGTACTTCATGCAGACCGCCGGGAGCGACGTGTTCGGGCAGCGCGACGTCGTGGTCATCGACGAGGCCCACGGGCTCGCGGAGTGGGCGGAGATGTACGCGACCATCGACCTCTCGCCGGGGTGGGTGCCGACGGCGGTGTGGGAAGCGGCGCCACCGCCCGCCATCGACGGGCTCCGCGACGCTTCCGACTACGCCGAGCGCCTCGAAGCGGCGTGTGACCGCCGGCTGACCGAACTGCGCTCGAAGGCGGAACTCGACCGCGACGAGGTCGCCAAGCGCGACCGCCTCACCGACCTCGTCCGTGAACTCGGCTGGTTCGTCGAGGACCTCCGCGACGAGAACTCGGCGACGACGTGGGTCGTCGACCAGCCCGACGGGGAGGGAACGGCCGTGACGGTCAAGCCGATGGACCCCGCGCGGTACCTCCACCACACCGTCTGGGACCGCGGGGCGAAGTTCGCCCTCCTCTCGGCGACTATCCTCGACAAAACGGCCTTCTGCCGGGGGTCTGGCCTCGACCCCGCGAACGTGGCGCTCGTGGACGTTCCTCACACCTTCCCGGTCGAGAACCGGCCGCTGTACGACGTCACGCGGGGGAAGATGACCTACGAGCACCGCGACGAGACCATCCCGAAGGTGGCGCGGCTCGTCGTGCGGCTGATGCAACACCATCCGGACGAGAAGGGGCTCGTCCACGCCCATTCGTACGCCATCGCCGAGCGCCTGCGCGACCACCTGGCGGATTTCGGCGTCGGGGGTCGCGTCCGCGGCCACGACGCCGAGAACCGCGACGCCGCGCTCTCGGGGTGGAAGCGCGCCTCGGGCGCGGACGTGTTCGTCTCCGTCAAGATGGAGGAGGCTCTGGACCTGGCCGGCGACCGCTGTCGGTGGCAGGTCCTCTGCAAGGCGCCGTATCCGAACACGCGCGACTCGCGGGTCGCGCGCCGCCTCGAGGACGACCAGTGGGGCTGGTACTACCGGACGGCCCTCCGGACCGTCATCCAGGCGTGTGGACGCGTCGTGCGCGCGCCCGACGACTACGGGGCGACCTACCTCGCCGACGCCTCGCTGCTGGACCTGTTCGAGCGCGCCCGCCACGATATGCCGGACTGGTTCGCAGAGCAGGTCGACCGCATGACGACGCCCGACCTCCCCGCGTTCGACCCGGAGTCGGCTGTCGGTGAGGCGAGCGGCGGCGGAGCGAGCGGCCGGCGGGCGGACCACCGCGGCGGCACGCGCCGCCGGACGGGTCGCGGGAATCAGTCCGGCCGCCAGGGGTCCGGCTCACAGGACCCCGACGACCACCCGCTCTCGGACGTCTGGGGGGAGTGACCCGCGGGCCGCCAGGCTCGACATCCTCTTGCGGCTAAGCCATCCGGTTTCGCCAGTGGGGATGGCATCTTTCATGCTGTGCGCCGCTTCAGTCCAATTTGAGAGATAAAATTTGAAAATACAAATTTTCTATAGAATATCGAATATATCTTAATAATTCTGTCGATTCGGTTCGAATCGTCGCTCCGCGCAGTCACAACGGTGTAGTGGGGGTCGGGTCGAAGTGAGAGGCATGGCAGGATGGTCGGACGGACCCGGACTCAGCCGCCGCGGTGTTCTCGGGGCTGGAACCGGGGCACTGGCGGCACTGGCCGGCTGCTCGGGCGTCCCCGTGCTCGGTGGCAACTGCCGGCTGGCGGATGCGAGCGGCGCGTGGCCACAGCCCGGACGCGACGCCGGGCACACGGCCTACGTCTCCGACGACGCTGGACCGGCCGGGCCGAACGTCGCGTGGGAGACGACCGTCGCCGACGCGAGCGCTCCGCGGACGACGGGCATCGCGGTGGCCGACGACGTCCTCTACGCCGTGGGCGTCGAGGAGGCACCCCGTGGCGACCAGGAGATGGGTCTCGACGGGTTCTATCGGGTCTTCGACGCGGCCGACGGCGCCCGGCGCGACGACCGCGTCGGGATGGACGCCGCGGTCGTCGGCGGCCCCGTCGTCGCTCGAGAGCGCGACCTGACGCTGTTCGTCGGACGCGACAGCGAGGGAACGCACATCATGGAGGAGGGCCACGGCGCCGAGTCGGGCGTCCTCGGTCGGAACGTCGGCGGGCGGACGGTCGCCGCGCCCGTGCTCGCGCCAGACGGCGACCGGGTGTACGCCGCGGCCCCCGGCGGCGCCGTCGGATTCGCGCTGTCGGGCGAGTACCTGTTCAGTCGCGGCCTTCCGGGCCGGCCGCGCACCCCGCCCGCGGTCGATGGCAATGCGGTCTACATCGCTACCCGCGGCCGGGGGCTGTTCGCGCTCGACCCGACGACCGGGGAAACGAAGTGGCGCGACGGGCGGTTCGCCGCGGGGCCGCCGGTCGTGCGCGACGGGACCGTCTACGTCCGCGACGGCTCCCGGCTGCGCGCCTTCGAGACCGACGGGAACGAGCGCTGGACCGCGACTGTCGACGGCGATCTGACGGGCCCGCCGGCCGTCACCGACGGTGTCCTCGTCCACACCGACCGGACGACGGCGTACGCGCGCCGGCCGGATGGCTCGCAGGTCTGGCAGGCGCCCGTCGAGAACCGACCGTGCCGACAGCCGCTGGCCACCGGCGGGCGGCTGTACGTGCCCGGTGCGGCCGGAGTGACGGCGCTCGACCCGGCGAGCGGCGAGCGCCTGTGGCGGTACGCGGGCGGAGTGGTGGCGCCGCCGGCGCTGGCTGGCGGCGCGCTGTTCTGCCCGGGTGCCCGCGGGTCGCTGGTGGCGCTGGGGGCCTGCCGCGGCTAGAGGAAGAAGGCCAGGCCGTAGACGACCGAGGACCCGATCATGGCGATGACCATGAGGAGTGCAAAGATTTGCTGTCGATCCATACCCGTACGTACGCGTCCCGTGATATAAGTAGTCGGCTGCGAGTGCGACCGCGACGAGCGCCGGTCGATGCCCGTGTCGCTCAGGCCCGCGGGGCTTTTGCCCCTCCCGCTCGTCGTGTGGAACGATGCGAACGCTGCCCGCCCTGCTGGTTGCCGCGCTCGTCGTCCTGGCCGGTTGCTCGACAGGGTTCGTCGGCGACGACCCGCTCGGCGCCGATGCCGGCGCCGCGCCGACGCCGACCCCGACACCGACCGATCCCGGGGACAGCAACGGCGGGACGGGGAACGGCGGTGAGGGGGCGACCCCGACCTCGATGCCGTCGCCGACGCCCGCCTCTTCCGGTTTCGACTTCGCCGATCCGCCGAGCGACCGCCACAGCTGGGAGGACGGACGCTGGTACAACGAGTCGCTGTCGTACGACGCCACTGACGGGTTGAACGCCACGGAGCGCCGGGCGCTCGTCGCGCGGTCGATGGCCCGGGTCGAGCGCCTGCGGCAACTGGAGTTCCGCGAGCGCGTCCCCGTGCAGGTCATCAACCGCTCGACGTACCGCGAACAGTACGCGGGCGAGCGCACGACCTACACGCCGACGTTCCGCACCTTCGACAACGCGAAGTTCGAGGCGCTCTTCCTCATCGGGGAGGGCCGGGACTCGCTGACCGTCCAGAACTCGAACCGGGCCGCGAACGTCCTGGGCTTTTACTCGCCCCGCAACGACTCCATCGTGGTCGTCTCGGAGTCGACGCCCCCGAAACTCACGGACGAGCTCACGCTGGGCCACGAACTCATGCACGCCGTGCAGGACCAGCACTACAACCTCACGGACTACACCCGGCCCACGCGCGAGGTCTACAACGCCTACAACGGACTGTTCGAGGGGGACGCCCACTACGTCGAGCAGCTGTACCGCCAGCGCTGTGACGGTGAGTGGGAGTGTCTCTCGCTCCCGAGCGAGGGCGGCGGGGGCGGGAGCCCGGACATCCACTTCGGAGTCTACTTCCTCAACTTCTTCCCGTACAGCGACGGCCCGTCGTTCGTCGAGTACCACCGTCAGCGCGGCGGCTGGGCGACCGTCGACGCGATGTACGACGACCCGCCGGCCTCCACCGAGCAGGTCATCTCCCCGGAGAAGTACAACCAGGACGCGCCGACGAACGTTTCGCTGGCCGACCGGAACAGCGGCGTCTGGGAGCGCGTCCGGCCGGAGTCGCCCCGTCCCGGCGGCACGCGACCGGCGTACGCGAGCCTCGGGCAGTCGGGCATGAGCGCGATGTTCGCCTACACGCTCGCGGACCCGTACAACCGCTCGGTCGTCGCGGGCGCCCGCGACTTCATCAACCGCGAGGACGGGAGTATCGACCGGCAGGACCCGTTCAACTACGCCCTGCGCTGGACCAGCGGCTGGGACGGCGACCGAATGCACGTCTACCGGAACGCGACTGCCGCGGCCGCCACCAGCGGGCGCACCAACGAGACCGCGTACGTCTGGAAATCGGTCTGGGACTCGCCGGCCGAGGCCCGCGAGTTCGCGCGGGGCTACCGGCTGCTGCTCGAACACTGGGGCGGCGAGCAGGTCTCGGGTGACCGCGTCGAGTACGTCTACCGCATCGACCGCCTCCCGTTCGAGGACGCCTTCCGCGTCCGCGTCGACGGTGACACGGTCGTCGTCGTGAACGCGCCGACGGTCGCGGCGCTGGACGCGGTGCGATCCGAGGGCGGTACCGGCGACGGGGTCACGAGCAGCAGTGTCTCGGGCGAAGCGGCCGCCGCAGCGGGGGGCGCGTGACGGGAGGCCGACGCCGACTGGCCGCGGTCGCGCTGGCAGCGTTGCTCGTGCTCTCGGGCTGCAGCGTCGGCGCGCCGCTCGAGGGCGGCGAGCGCGGCGACCCCGCGAGCGACCAGTTGGGCTGGGAGAACGGCTACTGGTACGACGACTCGCTGTCGGTCACGCTCGACGACGGCCTGAACGAGACCGAGCGCCGTCGCGTGGTCGCGCGGACGATGGCCCGCGTCGAGCGCATCCGCGACCTGGAGTTCGAGAGCCGCGTTCCGGTGGAGGTGATTACCCGCGAGCAGTACCGGGAGCAGCGCAGCGGAAACGGGAGTGACTCACGAAGCGCGTTCAACCGCTGGAACAATCAGGTCTGGGAGGCCATCTTCATCGTCGACGAGGACGCTCACGTCTCGGAGACGCTGGATTCGGTGTTCTCCTCGTCGGTCCAGGGCTACTACTCGCCCTCGAAGGACGAGATCGTCGTCGTGAGCGGGACGGAGACGCCGACCATCGACCGTGCCACACTCTCACACGAACTGACCCACGCGCTCCAGGACCAGCACTTCGGCCTGGGCGCGAGCCGCGACACCCAGGACGGCCAGCTCGCGGCCGACGGGCTGGTCGAGGGCGACGCCAACTACGTCGAGGCTGCCTACGAGCGACGCTGTCGCGAGGGGCAGTGGTCCTGTCTGGATCGCCCCGAGCGCGGCGGTGGCGGCGGTGGCGGCACGTTCAATCGGGGCCTGTTCACCACCGTCTACGCCCCGTACGCGGCCGGGCCGGGGTACATCGACGAGTTGCGGTCCCGCGGCGGCTGGGACGCTGTCGACGCCGCCTACGACCAGTATCCGACCTCGACGGAACAAGTCATCCACCCCGAGCGGTACCCGGACGACGAGCCCGCGCGCGTGACGCTCCCCGACCGCTCTGGCGCCGACTGGCGGCGCTTCGACGTCGACCCCGTCTACGACACGGTCGGAGAGGCCTCCATCTACGCCATGTTCTGGGCCAACGGCCAGCTCGAGGACCACGCGCACTACAACTACAGTCACCCGCTCTCGACCGGCTGGGACGGCGACCGGGTCGTCCCCTACCGGAACGGTGACGAGTACGGCTACGTCTGGCGGACGGTCTGGGACTCGCCGGCCGAGGCCCGCGAGTTCGCCGAGGGCTACCGCACGCTGCTGCGCTCGCACGACGCCGAGGCCCGCGGCGACGGCGTCTACGTCGTCCCGGAGTCGGACCCGTACGCGGACGCCTTCCACGTCTCGCGCTCCGGCGACACGGTGACGGTCGTCAACGCGCCGACCGTGGGGCAACTGGACGCGGTCCACGCACTGCGGTAGCCGTCGCCGCCACGGAGAGAAATTTCGATAATATATCGATAAAAACAGATTTATTTAAGAAATACGGAACTATTTTCGAGTTACCAGCGACTCTCCTCGTTGTCTGCCAGACGGCCGGCTCCGACAGCGGTTAGTGCCCTCCACGAGAGCCATTCGTGTATGACTGACGTGGCGATTCGGGCGGCGACGCCCGGCGAAGCAGAAGCGATCCGCGAACTCGCACGGGTGGCGTGGCACGAGGTGTACGACGACATCATGGGGCCGGACGAGGTAGACCAGCGACTCGACAACTGGTGGCGGGCCGAGGAACTCCGGGACGTCATCACGAACCCGGACCATCTCTTCCTCGTGGCGGTCGACAGCGGAGACGTGGCCGGCGAGGCGGGCGAAGCAGACGCCGAGACGGGCGCGGGCGCGGACCCGGTCGGCGTCATCCACGCCGGCCCGAGTCCGTCGGGCGCGTTCGTGATACCGCGGCTGTACGTCCATCCCGACCGCTGGGGGGAGGGAATCGGCACCGAACTACTCGACCACGTCACCGCGCAAGCGCGCGAGGAGACCGACCGCCTGCGCGTGGTCCTCCTGACTGGCAACGAGGTCGGCGTGCAGTTCTACGAGTCACACGGCTTCGAACCGGCCGAGGAGTCGGGGCTGGTCGACGCCGGCGAACGCGAGATCATCTACGAGCGGCGACTCGACTGAGCGACGGCTCCCGGTCGGGAGGCTCGCTGTCGGAGCGCTCACTGTCTGGCGCGGACCGGCACGCTCTTAGGCCTCGGCTACAACGTGTCACTCGCAACCATGTCGGACCCCGACAACCCGGAGGATAGAGGAAGTCGCCGCGAGGCGGCTGGGTGTGAAATTCGTGGGCTCTTCTGACCCCACACCTGACACTGACGCATCGACCACGGACGCGACCTCGTTCCTGTTCGGCAACCATCCAGCGACGCGGCCGCTGACGGAGGCGTCCGGCGTCCAGTTCCTCGATACGACCCTTCGCGACGGGGAGCAGGCACCCGGCGTCTCGCTGACGCCCGAGGAGAAGGCCGACATCGCAAAGCGTCTGGACGCCGCGAACGTCTCGGTGATCGAGGCCGGGTCCGCGTGCACGGGGCCGGGCGAGCGCGAGACCATCCAGCGCGTCACGTCGCTCGATCTCGACGCCACCGTGACGTCGTTCTGCCGCGGCGTGAAGCGCGACGTCGACCTGGCGCTCGATTGCGGCGTCGACGGCGTGAACATCGTCGTCCCCGCGAGCGACCGCCACATCGAGACGAAGGTGGACACGACCCGCGAGCAGGTCGTCGCCGACACGGTCGAACTGGTCGAGTACGCCGCCGACCACGGCCTGTGGGTCGAGGTACTCGGCGAGGACGGCTCGCGCGCGGACCTTGAGTTCCTGGTCGAACTCATGTCGTCGGCGGTGGACGCCGGCGCCGACCGCATCTGTGTGCCCGACACGGTCGGGCACGCCACGCCCGACCGGATGCTGGAGATCTACGCCGCACTGAACGACGTCGGTCCGACCAGCACCCACACGCACGACGACCTCGGCCTGGCCGTCACCAACACCCTCGTCGCCGTCGCCGCGGGCGCGGACCTCGTCCACGGGACCGTGAACGGCATCGGCGAGCGCGCCGGCAACGTCGCCATCGAGGAGGTTGCCATCGCGCTCGACCACGGCTACGGCGTTCAGACACTCAAGACCGACGAGCTGTACGGCCTCGCCGAACTCGTCGCCAACAGCACGGGCGTCCCAATCGCGCCGAACAAGGCCGTCGTCGGGGAGAACGCCTTCACCCACGAGTCCGGCATCCACACGGACGGCACGCTCAAGGACGACGCCATGTACGAGCCGTATCCGCCGGAGAAGGTGGGCCGCGAGCGCCGACTCGTCCTCGGCAAGCACGCCGGCCGCGCCGGCGTCGAGGCCGCGCTCACGGAGCACGACGTCGACGTGACCGACGAGGAACTCTCGGAGGTCGTCGCGCGGGTCAAGGAACTCGGCGACCGCGGCAAGCGCGTGACCGACGCCGACCTGCTCGCCGTCGCCGAGGAGGTCCGGGGACAGGAGCGCGAGCGCCGGGTCGAACTGCTCGATCTGACCGCCGCTTCGGGCTCGGGCACTCCGACCGCGAGCGTCCGGCTGAAAGTGGGCGGCGAGGAGCGCACCGCCGCCGGGACCGGCTCCGGTCCGGTCGACGCGGCGCTCACGGCCGTCCGGAACGCGCTCGGCACCGCCGCCGACGCCCAGCTCGACGAGTACCACGTCGACGCTATCACCGGCGGCACCGATGCCGTCGTCACCGTGGAGGTGACCATGTCTCGCGGCGACCGCACGGTCAACGTCGCCGCGAGCGACTCGGACATCACGACCGCGTCCGTGCGCGCGATGGTCGACGCGCTCGACCGCCTGCTCGCCTACGACGAGGGGCCCGTTATTGCGGACGACTGAGTCGGCGCTCCTCGTTTTCCGGACGCACCACCGTGGTTTCGACCGCGTAGCGCGGCTTCTTTCAGTCCCACCCGGACGGAGTGTGTCGCGAGCCGACCCGTACCCGAAACCCCGGCGTGTGCGGCCCAGACCGACCCCTTTACCCGCCCAGACACCCAACAACCGCCGATGACGGAGCCTCGCGTACCCGGCGGGCGCGGGACGGAACTGGACCTCCCGTGCGGTGAGACGGTCACGCCCCACGAGCTGGACCTGGGGCTTCGCGAGTACGCCTGTGACTGCGGCGAGCGCCACGCCGTGGTGATGGACGTCCATCCACTCTCACGGTGGGTACCCGAGGAGCTGGTGCGGACGCTGGAGAGCGCCGTCGAGACCACCGACGAGTTCGGCCAGTTCGGCACGCCCCACGTGCTGGGGATGGTACTCGAGGAGTTCCCCGAGGCCGTCGTGAGTGCCGACACCAGCGACGACGGCTCGGTGGGCTACGCGATGGTGTGGGTCGCGGACTTCGACGCCCGCCGGCTCCACGAGGTCGTCGTCGAGTTGCTCGTCGAGTTGATGGAGCACGCGCTGAGCCACGCCGAGGACACCGCCGCGGCGGAGCAGTTCGAACAGCAGATGCGCCAGTTCGACGTCGCGGAGTTCGTCGAGACGTATCGGGCCGAGCGCGACTTCGAGGACGAATTCGACACGCCGGCGTGAGCGGATGCTTCTGTTCGGCGGCGAGCGAACTGCCGACTCTGTATCCCTGGGTAGCGGGCACCATCTCTCCAGACCGGTATTATTAGTATGGAGCCCTCGGAAGGGGGTGGTAGCTCGGCAGCCCCGGCGTGCGGCCGGTCGTCAGACGAACGGGTTCGGCCGTCGTCATCGCGCCCTCTTGCGGTTCTCGTTAGCCATGCGTCTGACAATCGTCTGACGGGGTTCTATGGTAGTCCCCGTGTTGTGTATGCACATGCGCTTACGCCGGGGTGAGTTCGAGCGAATCCGGTCGGTCGTCTCGGAGGCCGACGCGGAGCAGCC
>JBDGSA010000108.1:0-18366 GCA_042217755.1 Haloglomus sp.
TCGGTCAGCAGACGGGTTTGGGGTTGACGCCCAGGTCCTCCAGCGTCGAGAAGTAGTCGTCGTAGGCCGCGCCGACGACCTCGTCCGCGGCGGCCTCTGCGGTCGCCCAGTCGTCGTCATCCTCGGCGACGGCGTCGAGCCGGTCCACCGCGTCTGCGATGTGGTCCTCGAGGTCGCTCCCGAGGCCGCGGAAGGTGCTCGCGGTCTGGGGGTCGGCCTGACCGGTGAAGAAGCCGGTCGCCTGCGAGCGGTTGGCCTTCGCCACGAGCGTGCGGCCGACGAACGCGCCGAGGCGCTCGACGGTCGTCTCGGCGCCCGCCATCGCGTCGTAGAGTTCGGGCGTCTCGCCGGGTTCGTGCGCGTCGAGCTCTCCGGCGACCGTCTCGTAGGCGTCCCGCTCGGCCTCGGCGGCCGACTCGAACAGGTCGGCCGCGTCGCCGGATTCGCTCCGGGCCCAGCCATCGTAGGTCTCTGCCGCCGCCGCGTGGTCGTCGGCCATCGCCGTCAACACGGCGTCGGGCTCCATCTCGCCCGCGGTGAGCGCGTACAGCGCCTTCGAGGAGCCGAGCCGCGAGAGCTCGGTCTTGTTCGCCTCGCGAACCGCCGGCACGAAGTCCTCCGGTGTCATGGGCGTGTGTTCGGGGGCCAGTGGTTTATAGAATGTGCGAGGCGAGAACTCATGGATTCAGCCGGGGGCAGCTCAAGCTGGTCGGTGCCCGGTCTGACTCTCTCGTTCCGGGAATCGGCTGGCGGATATCTGCTCTGCGAGCGCCTCTCTCTGCCTGTGATGTTCTCGACTCCAGTCGCCACCACGAACGCGCGTTCACTCCGCCTCCCCGCGCCCCCCGCGCTCCGCGCCCCGCTCAGACTCTGAGGAGATGATGGCGAGGCTCGTCGTCGCCAACGGAATCTTCCGGGAGCTCGTCCTCGTCTCCCGCATCGGCGAGTACGCGGGGCACGTTCTCAGTACCGCGATACTCGTTGCCGCCATCCTGGCCGTCTCCGGCCGGTACTTCGCCTGGCGCGACACCGCGTTCTCGACAGGTGAACTGGCCGTCGTCGGCGTCGTCTGGACCGGCACGACCGTCGGGTTCGAGTTCCTCGTCGGCGCGGTCGAGGGAACGCCCGTGAGCACGACGCTCGGCCAGTACGACGTCTTCGCGGGCCAGGTGTGGGTCCTTGTCCCGCTGGCGCTGCTGGCGGCGCCGCTGCTGTTCGGCCGGATACTCCGGGGCTGACGGGCCGCGTCCCGTCGACCGATGGGGGGCCGATGGTGGCCGGACGAATGGGGTTATAGGTACTCGCCGCGTATCCGGAGGTATGGACTGGCAGACCGACTGGGGGCTCCGGGGGCGCATGTTCCTCACCATGTTCCTCCTGTTTGCCCTCTATATCGTCTTCATCGCCGTCCTCTCGCGGTTCGTCGGGCTGTTCGCCCTGGTCGTCATCATTGGGCTGTTGTCGCTCGGACAGTTCTTCTTCAGCGACAAACTCGCGCTCTACTCGATGGGCGCGACGGAGGTGAGCGAGGAGGAGTACCCCGAACTGCACGCGACGGTGACGCGGCTCTCCCAGCAGGCCGACCTGCCGAAGCCGACGGTCGCGGTCGCGGACTCCCGGGTACCGAACGCCTTCGCCACGGGGCGCTCACAGAAGTCGAGTGCCGTCTGTGTCACGACTGGCATCCTGCGGCGCCTCGACGAGGACGAACTCGAGGGGGTACTGGCGCACGAACTCGCACACATCAAGAACCGCGACGTGATGGTGATGACCGTCGCGTCGTTCCTCTCTACGATCGCGTTCCTCGTGGTCCGCTTTGGCTGGCTGTTCGGCGGTGGCCGCAACCGCAACAGCGGCGGCGTCGTGGTCGCCATCGTCGCGTCGCTGGTCGTCTGGATCGTCTCGTTCCTTCTCATCCGGGCGCTCTCGCGCTACCGCGAGTTCGCCGCCGACCGCGGCGGCGCCGCCATCACCGGCAAGCCCTCGGCGCTCGCCTCGGCCCTGCTGACCATCGACGGCTCGATGGACCAGGTCCCGAAGGAGGACCTCCGCGACCAGGCCGAGATGAACGCGTTCTTCATCATCCCCATCCGCTCGGGGGTCGTCGGTCGGCTGTTCAGCACCCATCCGTCGACGGAGAAGCGGGTGGAGCGGCTCCGCGAGCTGGATCGCGAGCTGGAGACGTAGGTGCGGCCCGCCGTGCATCCTGCCCGCCCGGCGAATCGGCGTCCCCTCAGGGGATGAGCAGTTGCGTCAGGCGCTGGATTGATACAATTCCGTGCCCATTGTTAGCTCGGGAGCAAGATGCACTACAGGGGGATAGTTAGTGAATCCGACGAGCAGCGACTGCTTTGTAGCGACCGTCGACGGGTGGGCCGGGGTGGTCCGCGGTGAGTTGTCCTGTCCACGACGGCGACGACGATGCGGGGGAATCGAGCGGCGACCGACGGCGACTGGACCGGCGCGAGTTCGTCAAGAGCGCGCTCGCCATCGGCGGGACCGCCGCGCTCGGCGGACTGGAGGCCGTCGCCGAACTGACTCCGACGGTCCGGGCGGCCGACGACGACCACGAGCCCATCGACGCCGCGACCCGGCTCAACCGCCAGCACGCCTGGGACGCCTTCGAGAAGACCGTCGGGACGGGCAATACGGCCCAGCCCGCCAACAGCCTGTTCCTCATGCTGGACTACACCGGCCGGGGGGAACCGACGCCGGGCCACCGGCGGCAGGTCGCGACGGCGCTGCGGGAACTGGAGCGACACTTCGAGTGGCGCGCCGAGGGGCTGCTGTTCACCATCGCCTACAGCGCGTCGTACTTCGACCGGTTCGCTGACGATCCGCCCGAGGGGGCGGCGCCGACGCCCGCCGACGAAGTCGCCGAGACCGCGGGCGACATCACACCCTACGATCCGGCGCCCGACGAGCACGACGCCGTCCTGCTGCTGACTAGCGACAACGCGGCGAACGTCCTCGCCGCCGAAGCGGCGCTGTGGGGCGATGGCGACCTCGAGTTCGAGGCGACTTTCGAGGGCGCCTTCCGGAAGCCCGAATCCTGGCCCGCACGCCGCGTCGGCTTCGCCGGCCCGGCGTTCCAGGGGCGCGAGGACGAGTACGAGGAGACGTTCCTCGACGGCGGGGACGCGGTGCCCGACGAGACCCCGCTGTCGATGGGCTTCATCGCCGGCTTCGATGCGAGCATTCCCCGGGAGGAGGCCGTGACTCTGAAACGGGGACAGCGGTTCCCCGGTCCCGGCATCGACGCGGCCGACGTGCCGACGGACGTGCCGTACGTCGGGAACGTGGGTGAGCGCGACCCTGGCGTGTTCGCACAGGGGACGCTGAAGCACCTCTCCTACCTGGAGATCGATCTCAAGGACTGGTACGGCGAGGACCGGGACCGCCGGCGCCACCAGATGTACAGCCCCTACCACGACGCCGAGGAGACGACGACGAACTCCGACAAGCCCGGCAGCGGGCTCACGACGGGCGAGCGCGGCGACAGCCCCGGCACCGAGGACCTCGTCGCGCGGGCCGACGGGGCGGTCGAGGACGAGGATGTGGTCTACGCCGAGCAGACGCCCGAGACTGCCGAGTCCGGGACCGACGCGACCGGCGGCGAGCCGACGACAGCCCACTCCCAGAAGGCCGCCCGGGCACGGTACGATCTAGACGGGGACGGCGAGGTCGAACAGCCCTGTCTCCGCCGCGACTGGGACGGTATCCGCCCCGCCGAGAACGGGTACGAGCGGGCCGCCGGTTACCACTTCAACGTCCCGATGCGGTACAACGAGTCCATCTTCACCCTCCTCGACGCCAACTACAGCCCCGGGTTCAGGTCGCTCGATGGCCGCATCGACCACCAGCCCGACGTCGAGGAGGACGATCCGGCCGGCCTCTTCGGGGAGCGCAACGGTATCGCACCGTACATGGATGCGACCCGGCGGGCCAACTTCCTCGTTCCGCCGGTCACGCTGCGCGCGCTCCCCTATCCGCGGGCGGAGACGGTAGTTCCGACCGTCCGCCGTGAGGAGGGGACGTACGTCGTCGAGGTCGAGGTCGACGGCCTCCTCGACGAGTCGTCGATCAGGTTCGGTCGTCCGGAGACGGTCGACCAGGCGCGCGGCGTCGTGCCGGACGAGTACGAGATCCGGGACGGCACACACGTTCTTCGATTCCCGGCGGACACGATCGGCGTCAAGCCGGGCGACACCGTCCGCCTGTTCGCGAAGCGATGGTGGACGAGCCGGCCGCTCACCGCGGAGATGACGCTCTGAACGCATCTGCGTTCGGTACCACCCACTGTCGGCCCCGTCACCGGACGACTGAAGCGCCCGCGCCGGCTACAGGGAAGCAATGGGACTCCTCGATTCGCTCCGCGAGGCGCTGGGGATGCGGGCGGAGGCCGACGCCGCGCGCGGTGCCGACCCCGACGACCTGTTCGGCATGTCGACGGCGTACGTGACGATGGAGGCCGACCTTGACTATCACTCGACGGGTGACGCGGCGCTTTGCTTCTCCGGCGTCGACTCGACTGACTTTACCGCCGCCGTGCGAGCCATCGAGGAGATCCTCGACGCGGGCGCCGAGGAGACCGGCACCGAGTTCGACGTGCGGACCGACGGCAAGGGCTACGAGTGGGTCGTCCTCCACGACGACGACCCGGAGGACCTCGTGACGAGCGTCCACTTCGCGGCGGACGAACTCGCGGACCGCGGCTTTGGCTCGCGGCTGCTGGCGGCGGTCTTTGCCTTCGAACGCGGCGACGCCACGACTCGCCGCGACAGCGATGCCGGGGACCCCGACGAGGGGCACACGGTTTACTGGATCTACTCCTTCCGGCGCGGGGCGTACTACCCCTTCGCTCCCGACCCGGCCGGTGACCGGGAGCGCGTCGAGCGTGCGGAGTTCAAACTCGAGACGGTGCTAGACGGCGAACTCGAGATCGAGCCGGAGAAGGAGTACTGGTACCCGCTGTGGCCGGACGGCGGGCGACACCCCTGGGAGTGAGTCGACGGTCCGGACCGCCGCGTTCATTACCGCGGCTCCGCACGTAGCGTGCGTGCAACGGCTCCACGCGCGCTACCCGTTCCTGACCGCTGCCCGCGAGACCGTGGAGGCCGCCGACGTGGACCTCGTGGCGCTGGTCCGGGAGGGCGGCCCGGCAGTCGAGCGCGGGGTCGAGCGGGTGCGCCGCGCGCTGCTCGAGGGAACTGCCGAGAGCGAGGAGCGCACGGAGCCGCGCGCGGAACTGCTCTCGTATCCGGTCGCGCGGGTGCTCGTCTCGCTCGTCGACGCGCCCGGCGCGACCGAGAAGTACGCCCGGGCGGAGGCGGCGCTGGCCCAGCGGCGGTTCGCTGCCGACTTCGAGGAGGAACGGGCGCTCCAGAGCGGCGGAGAGACGCTCTCGCTCCAGCAACTGCTGGCGGATTTCGACCTCTCCGGCGACGTCCGGCCCGCGGGCGACGGTCGGTTCGACGTGGCCGTGACCGCGTATCTGCGCCTGAGCAGCGACCTCGACGGGGACCGCTGGCGGCTCGTCCGGCGGACACTCAGCGACGGGACGGTGCCGGTCTCCCGTGACGAACTCGAGACGCTGCTGCGCGAGGCCGTCCGCCGCCGGGTCGCCGATGGCCTCCCCCTGTCCGTGCCCGACCCCATCGCCGAGGCTCTGCGCGAGGAGGTCGGGCAGCTCCGGACCGCTGTCGCGGACGCGGACCCGCCGCGCGCGTTCGCCGAGTTCGAGGTCGAGGCGCTCCCGCCCTGCATGGACGCCCTGCTCGACCGCGCCCGCGACGGCGAGGACCTGCCGGACAACTCCCGGTTCGCGCTCGTCGGCTTCCTCGCCGCCTTCGACGACCTCGACGCCCACGACATCGCCGCCGTCTGTGGCTTCGACGACCCCGAGCGCGTCCGCTATCAGCTCGAACGACTGCGCGACGACCGCGGCATCGCCTTTGCGCCCCCCGCCTGCGCGACGATGCAGGACTACGGCGACTGCGTGAACAAGGACGACCTCTGTGCCGAGATCGCGCATCCGCTCTCGTACTACCAGCGGCGGACGGAGGACACAGCAGAGGATTCGGAGGCCGACGCGACGGCGGACTGACGAGTGGAAATCACCGAAATCCAGTATATATTCCGATTATTTAACAAAATAACGCAATAATCATACAAAAGTAAAGGTAGATGATTTATTCACGCTATCGATACGCGAACGCGGTTCCGACGGCGGCCATCACGACGACGAAGGCGGCGATGGCGCCGACCAGTAGCAGGCCGTCGATGGTCTTCTGAGACGCGAACCCGACAGTGACGATTCCAGCTGCGAACAGCGCGACGGCGGCGACGGCGACGACGATCTCGATCGTCGTCTCCCTGTCGGGGGCCATACCGCGGCGTTCCGCCGGTCAATTAAAAAGGGCTTCGAAGGCGGGCGCCGTGGCCCCGGCTGCGACAGTCTGGCGGGAGGCGACCCCTGTCATCGTTTCCCGTGGCCACTTCTCGTGCTGTTTTCGGGCGTCATCTCACTCGGCCACTTCTCGTGCTGTTATCGGGCGTCATTTCACTCGACCCCTCCTCGTGCCGCTCTCCGCCCGCGGTTCCACTTTCACCGCGCTAGCGGGGCCCTTATGCCGCTGTAGACCCTCGTTTCAGATGGAAGCAGAGTGACCAATGTTATGACGCACATGGAACACACAGCCGCGTCATCGGACGAATCCCAGTGGAAACGAAGGGGGGTTTCGCCCCCGGTGGAGCGGCCGGTACTCGAACACGTGATCGACACCACGAGTGACAGGGAGCGGGGGACCGACGCCCGCGGCGCCCATTCGCGCGAAGACGCCGAGCGGCCGCAACCGCTCGCCCCCGACACGAGCCGACTCGACGGGCGCTCGGCCCGCGCGTGGACCGAACCGATGGCCGTGACCGCACTCGGTGGGGGACGCTACGAGGTCGAGAACCAGGCGGGCCGAACCTACGTCGTGAACCTGCCCGAGAGCGACTGCACCTGCCCGGACCACCGCATCCGCGGCGAGTCCTGCAAGCACCTCCGCCGGGTCGCCATCGAGGTGACCCGTGGCCGGGTTCCGGCGCCCGGGAAGGTCCGGGGGACGTGTCGCGGTTGCGGACACGAGGCGTTCGTCCCCGAGGACGGACCCGCGTACTGCCGGGGCTGCCGACTCGAGCCGGGGGACCTCGCGACCGACCGCGAAACCGGCGACGCCGTCCTCGTGGTCGCCGTGACAGACGAGCGCGCCGACGAGACCGAGGTCGCCGGGACGGGTCGGTCGGTGGCCGACTACGAGACGAACGAGGGCTATCCCCGCGACGACCCGGTCGTCGAGGTCGTCTACCCGTTCGGGAACCGCGAGGTCGCACTCGAGGACCGCCGGCGCTACTCCTTTCCCCACTCGCGGCTCCTCCCCCGCGGTGCGGCGCTCGTCGACGCGGACGTCGGCGACGCGTAGGGAGACTTCGGTGACGGGCCGCTCAGCCGTCCTCCAGCCCGACGAAGACCGTCTTCAGCTTGCGGCCGCAGTCCGGACAGCAGAGGCTCTGCCACTTCGAGGGGTCCAGGTCGCCGAACGTCTTCGTCCGGATGGCGTCCTCCCGAGCGACCTCGCGGTCGCAGGTCTCACAGTGGAGTGCGTCCGGCAGGGCGGGCATGTGCGGACGTAGCTGCTCAACCGCTGAGAACGTTTCGCGACCCCCGGATCGTCGATAGACAGGTCCCGAACCGCTCAGGGCTGGGGTCGCTCGCCCAGCGTGAGCGACACCGTCCGACGGGCACCGTCGCGGATGATCCGGACGTCGATTTCCTCGCCCGGACTGGTCTCGAGAGCGAGGTAGATCGAGAGGTCGTTCACCGTCCGGATGCGGCGGTCGTCGATGCGGACGATGACGTCGCCGCCGGTGGGCACCTCGATGTTGTTGACGGTCGCCGATCCCGTCGTTCCCTCGAGGACGCCGTCGGCGGGCGTCCCCTCGCGGACGGCGTCGACGTAGGCACCCCGGACGGCGGAGAGGTCGTTCCCCTCCGCGAGCACCGGCGTCACCGGTCGGAGCGCGACGCCGACGTACGGGTGGGCGTAGTCGCCCGTCTCGATGAGCGCCGGGAGGACGCGCTGTGCGAGCGCGGCGCTGATGCCGAACGCGATGTTGTCGCCCCCGCCGGAGTTGATGACGCCGACGACGTTCGCGTCGAGATCAACGAGCGGTCCGCCGCTGTTGCCGGGGTTGACGGCCGCGTCCGTCTGGACCGCGTCCGGGATGACGAAGTTGTTCGCGGCCGGAAGCGAGCGGTCGACCCCGCTGACGATGCCGGCCGACGCCGACTGACCGAGGCCGAACGGGGCACCCACGGCGAGCACCTCGGTGCCGACGGAGGGTTCGCGCTCGACGAAGGAGAGCGCCGTCGCGTAGTCGGGAGTCGCCTCCACCGAGATGACGGCGAGGTCGGAGTAGACGTCGGCACCGACCACACGTCCCTCGCGCCAGTCCTGCTGGGCGAAGCCGACCTCGAACGTGTCTGCCCCCTCGACCACGTGTTGATTGGTGACGACGTGGCCGTCGTAGACGAAGCCCGACCCCTGGCCGCTTCGGCCGTTCGGCCCGTACGCCCGGACGACGGCGACGCTCTGGATTGTCGCCTGGTACGCCTCGGTGTATTCGCTCGTCCCCTCCGCTCCTGTTCCCGCTTCCGTGCCAGTCGGTGTGTCTGCCGCCGTCGGCGTCTCCGTGGGGCTCTCGGCTCTGTCGGCCGTCGATTCGACGAACCCGCCTGAACAGCCGGCCAGCGCTGCCGCTGTTCCGGCTGCACCGAGCAGGAATGCCCGCCGGGACTGCCCGCCGCGGTCGCCGGCGTCACGCCGGTCGTTGCCGTGGTTCACACGCTCTGTTCGAGCGGGACGGGCAAAGACCCTCCGCCACGAGGCGTCTGGACGCGGACCCACGGGCGCCCGCGACGCGGCCGTGGCCGAGGCTGCTCCCTCGGACGGGCAGTGCGCGCCCGCGAGGGGCCGTTCAGGCGCCGCGTCGCCGGGCCGCGAGCAGCGCCGCGCCGAGGAGTGCTACGACAGCGATGGCCGCTCCGAATCCGGGCTGTCCCTCGCTCTCGGTGCCGCCGGACGCCGGCGTCTCGTCGCCACCACTCCCGTCACCGCTCTCCCCGTCGGGCATCGTCGTCGAGGTTCCCGTCATCGATCCGTTCTCCGCGGACTCGTCGGTCATTCCGCCGTCCATCGTCCCGGTCGCCGTTTCGTCGCCGGCCATGGCGTCGTTGCCGCTCGTGGTCGGCGTGGGCGTCGTCCCATCCATCGAATTGTTACCGCTCATGGTCTCGTTATCGGACATCGAGTTGTCGTCAGACATCGAATCGTCGCCCGCCGTCGAATCATCGTCCGACATCGAGTCGTTGCCGCTCATGGTCTCGTTATCGGTCATCGAATCATCGTCCGACATCGAGTCGTTGCCGCTCATGGTCTCATTATCGGACATCGAGTTGTCGTCCGACATCGAATCGTCGCCCGACATCGTCTCGTTGTCGCCCATCGTCGGCGTGGGCGTCGTTCCGTCCATCGAGTCGCCGACGCTGAGCGTCGCGTCCGCCGTCCCGCCGCTACTGCTCGGGTCGATATCCAGTCCGACGGTCCACTCGCCGCTCATCGGGTTGATGACGCTCGCGTAGACGACGACCACTTCGTCGCCGGCGTCGACCGCGGCGCTGCCGTCGAGTGCGACCGTCAGGACGCTCCCGTTCTCGCTCGTCGCGACGCGCTCCATCGACATCCCGACCTCCCGGTCGATGGTCGCGCCGCTGTCGTCGTCGCCCTCGTCGACGCCGATTCGCTGGATGTCCATTCCGGTCACGTTGCTCGCGTCGGCGCCGCTGTCGCCGTAGTCGACCGCGAGCCCGTTCCAGGAGCCGGCCGATGCGTCGCCGACCGTGACCGTCACGGTGTGGGTGGCCGATTCGCCCGGTGCGTTCGGATTCGTCTCGATGGAGCCCTCGCTGGCGGCCGCCGCGCCGCCGACGAAGGCAGCCGCGACCACGCTCAGGGCGAGCAGTACCGCCGTGAACCGCTGTTGCAGTGGCATGCAGTCGGCGTGGCGAACCCCCGCACAAAGTGGATTTCTCAGGTTGCATACAGGAAGCGTCCGGGATCGCTCCAGACTCCGTGGGAGCTTCGTTCGTGTTGATTCGAATCGATTCTGGATTCGTTCGGTTCTGGATTCGGTCGGTTCTCGATTTGATCGATTCTGGGACGTTCCGTTCTCCCGCGGTCCGCGCCCGGGTTCGGCACGCGCGTCGAGACAGGTCGGAGACGAGTCGATGCCCCAGGCGCTGTCGGTGTGCTTTTCACCGCGCTCGCCCTGGGTCCGACGATGACCGACGACGCTGTCCCGGACGGGGTGGACGCACTCGACGCGGACGCGGACGCGACCCCGGACTCCGGTCCGGACGTGGACGTGGACGAACAGCGGGTCAGCGAGCGGGCAGCGGCCGTCCGCGAGTCGCTGGCCGACCTCGACGGCGTCCTCGTGGCCTTCTCCGGGGGCGTCGACTCCTCGGTGGTCGCGGCGCTGGCCCACGACGCGCTCGGCGACGACGCCGTCGCCTGTACCGCCCGCAGCGAGACCCTCCCGGCTGCCGAACTCGATGACGCCCGCCGCGTCGCCAGCGAAATCGGCATCCGCCACGAGGAGGTCACCTTCTCGGAGCTCGACGATCCCGACTTCGTGCAGAACGACGAGGAGCGGTGTTACCACTGCCGGACGATGCGACTGGGCGCCATGTTCGAGCGCGCCCGCGAACTCGGCATCGACACCGTCTGTGACGGGACGAACGCCTCCGACCCCGGTGAGGGCCACCGCCCCGGGCTCCGGGCTGTCGACGAGATGGACGCCTACTCGCCGCTCCTGGCTCACGACGTCACGAAGGACGAGGTCCGGGCGATCGCCCGCGAGTACGACCTCTCGGTCGCGGACAAGCCCTCGATGGCGTGTCTCTCCTCCCGTATTCCCACAGGTCTGGAGGTCACGGAGGAGCGACTCTCCCGCGTCGAGACGGCCGAACGGCTCCTCCGGACCTGGGGATTCGACCAGTTCCGGGTGCGGGACCACGACGGTCTCGCTCGCATCGAGGTCGGCGCCGACGAACTGGAGTATGCCCTCGACACTGACTTCGCGCGGGCCGCCCGCGAGCACCTCACCGACGCGGGGTTCGACCACGTCACGCTCGACCTCGCCGGGTACGAGACCGGCAGCGTCTCACCCGAGGGCGAGTCGACCGCGGCAGACGACGCCGATATCGGTGGCCGCCCCGGAGAAGCCGACGTTCTGGACACCGAGTACCCGACCGGCGACGACTGACGCCGCGCGCGTTCGGGGCGTTCGGTCGCCTCGCGGTGCCTCCCTCACCGACCACCGTCCTTTACGGGCGCGTCCGCCATCCGTCGGGGTATGAATGCGGACGCCGACCCCGAGGGAGGTCCGGACGCGGGTCCGCCGACAGCGGGGAGCGAAGCGCCGGGCGACGACCTGTGGGACGCCCTCGAGGCCGCCGGTGACCCGTTCGGGCCGGTGGTCGACGAGGCCGTCGAACTGGCCGCGGCGGGTACGCCCGTCGCAATCGTCGGGGCGCCGTTCGGCGGTCGCGAGCGGGTGCTCGCCCGGATCGCCGACCGCCTCGACGCGCGCCACGAGCGACTATCGCCGGGCGCGGACCCGCCCGCCCTCGACGGGGCGACAGTCGTGGCCGACGCCCATCACGCCTACCGGCGGACGGTCGGCGGCTTCGCGGCACTCGACACGTTGCTCGACCGGGTCGCCCGCGCCGACGCGCCCGTCGTGACCGGCTGGAACCAGCACGCCTGGTCGTACCTCCTCCACGCCCGCGAGGTCGACGAGGCGTTCGAGGCGGTGGCCGTTCCCGCGGTCGGCCGGGAGACGATGACGGCGCTTGTCCGGCGGTGGTCACCGAGCGTTACGTTCCGTGTCCAGCCACGAGAGGACCGGGGCCTCCTCGGCGTCGAGCGCCGAACCCGCAGGCTCCCGCTGCTGGGCGAACGCGAGGTACCCGTCCCCTCGCTTTCCCCGGACGCTATCGGTCGCCGGGGCACGGACGCCGACCCCGAGACCGCGGTTCTCCGGCGCCTGACCGACCTCGCGGACGGGAACCCCGGTGTGGCACGGGCACTCTGGGTCGACCGCGTGGACGAGACTGGCGACGACGGCCCCGCGACGGTCGCCCCGACCGACCTCCGGACCCCGGTCGAGCGCGCCGACGAGCGCGCGCGGGAGCGCGACCGCGCCCGGCGCGAGCGTGGCACCGCGGGCGCGGGCACGCCGTCGAGTGCCGACGACGCCGGTCTGGACCGGAAGACGGCGTTCTGTTGTCGGCTCGTCCTCGCGAGCGAACGGCTCTCCCGGGCGGTCGTGCGCGAGTGCGTCGACGGGGCCGACCGGCGTCTCGATCGCCTGGAACGGCGGGGGTACCTGACGACGACCGACGCGATGGCCGCGATGCGTCCCGGGGCCGTCCCGGACGCCGTCGCGCTCACCGACGGGAGGCTGATTCCGTGATCGGGCGTCTCCCGCTGCCGGGCGCGCTCGTCCCGCTGCAGTCGGATCCGTTCTCGGGTCTCGAGTTCGACGCTGGGACGGTGACGCAGGCCGTGCTGGTGTTGGCTGCCGCGTACCTGCTGGCGCGGCTCGTGACGGCCGGACTATCGGCGGTCGCCGAGCGGGCGGGCGACCGCCGCATCGCGGTGAAGGTGTTCATCCCGCTGGCGCGGTTCGTCATCTACGCCGTCGCCGTCGCGTCCGTGCTGGGCGGCGTCTTCAGGCTCACCCCGGCGCAACTCGTCGCCGCCGGCGGGCTGTTCGGGGCGGTGCTCGGCTTCGGCGTCAAGGACCTGTTCGCGAGCGTGATCGGCGGGCTCGTCGTCGTCTTCGAGCGTCCCTATCGCGTCGGCGACAAGGTGGCCATCGACGGGCACTACGGCGAGGTGACCGATGTCGGCCTGCGTGCGACCCGGTTGGTGACTCCGGACGACACCGAGGTGGTCGTGCCGAACCTCGCTGTCTTCGGCAATCCGGTGGCGAACGCCAACGCCGGCGCCGCGGAGTTGCTGGCAGTCGCCGAGGTCCACGTCGCGCCCACGGCCGACCGCGAGCGCGCGGTCGAACTCACCCGCGAGGCCGCGCTCACGTCGCCGTACGTCCGACTCTCCCGAGAGCATCCCGTCACCGTCATCGTCGAGGACGCCCCCCACTACACGACGATCAAGGGGAAGACGTACGTCGCGGACCTGCGCGACGAATTCCGCTTCACCTCCGACGTGACCCGGCGTGCGCTCGCTGCCTTCGACGAGGCCGGCATCGAGCGGTCGCAGTTTGCCCCAGCCGAGCACGAACGAGCGGCGGACGAGTAGCCACGAACGCAAGCCGCCGGCCGGCGGTAGGCGTGGTGAACGTCGGCCAGACCATCGCTCCGTCGAGGGCAGGCGGGGCCGCACTCCCGGAACGGTGCCCGCCCGGGATTTAAGAGGTTTCCACGCGCCCTCTCCGGTATGGACTACGAGCTGGCTATCGAAGGGGCGCCGGACACGATTCCCGGCGGGACCGGCGTGTTGCTGGTCCACCCGAGCACGGGCGAGACCGACCGCATCGACACGGACTTTCTGAAGACGGACACCGACCACCTGCTTGTCGTCTCGACCCGAACCACCGCCCGTGAGGTCCAGCAGAAACTGGAGTACTACGGCGTCGACGAGGAGAAAGCGGTCATCCTCGACACGCTGTCGGTCGAGCGGGGCTACTCTCGCCGCTCGGCGAACGACGTCCACTACGTGAGCGCTCCCGACGACCTCGACGGCATCGTAGACGTCGTCCGGGAGTTCCTCGAGAGCCACGACGGGAAGCTCCGCGTCAGCTTCGACTCCGTCACCGAACTCGCGTACTACGCAGACGAGGAGCGTGCCCGCGGCGCCGTCGAGGAGGTGCTCGCGCTTCTCGCGGAACACGACGCAGTCGGCCTGTTCCATCTCGCCGAGGAGGTCCACGACGAGGACGTCGTAGAGGGGTACCGAAGCCTGTTCCGCGGGGTCATCACGCTAGAGGAGGACGGCACCGTCACCTGCGAGTTCTGACGGGGACATTCGTCACCGGTCGAGTGGCTGTCGGGCCTGTGGCTGCGTCCCAGTGGCGCTGTCCGAAGTCGGACGACAGGGCGAGAACGGCAGACGACGGGGCGAGAACGGCAGACGACGGCAGCGAACGCCCGGTTCAGGCGCCGGCGCGCTCCAGCGCGTCCTCGATGTCCTCGCGCTGGGTGACGCCTACGAATCGCTCGACGATGCCGTCGTCGTTCTCGATGATGAGCGTCGGGAGCGAGCGGACCTGGTACTCGTTGGCCACGTCCTGCTCTTCGTCGACGTTCACCTTCTCGAGTTGGAATCGGTCGCCCCAGTCGTCCTTCAGCTCGTCGAGGATCGGGTCCTGTGTCTTGCAGGGGCCACACCAGTCCGCGTGGAAGTCCTTCAGGCTGACCGTCATACTGTCGTCGGTTGCCGAGGCACGCGCATAAGGATTTCCCAGCCGGGGGGTGCCGCCGGTTCGTCTCCGCCGGGGCGTCCCGGTCACGCTGGGGCCGGGCGGAGCCGACCGGCGTGGCGAAAGGCTTAGGCGGGGCGGCCGCTCACAGGGGGACATGAGCAGTGGACAGAACTCCGGCGGGCTGATGTCCAGTGCCGGGCTCGTCCGGTACTTCGACTCCGAGGACCGCAACGCGCCGACTATCGATCCCAAGACGGTGGTCGCCTTCGGCGTCCTGTTCGGCGTCCTCATCCAGGTACTGAACGCCGTCGCGTAGTCGACTCCCAGCGCCTCCCGTTCTCTCCAGCCGTGCTGTTCTCGCCAGTCGTGAGCCGCATCGCTGCCCGCTCGCCAGTCGTGAGCCGCATCGCTGCCCGCTCGCCAGCCGTGCGGTCGCCGTGCGCACTCGCACGCCTGTTATCCGTCCGGGACCCGCCCGACCGGACATGAAGCGACGGGCGCTCCTGTCGGCGGCCGCGGCGACGGGGCTGGCCGGCTGCCTGACCGGCTACCGCGGCGACGGCTCACCCGACGACGGGGGCGGACGCGACGGCACCGGGGCCGTATTCGGGACGCGCGCGCCGGGCAACCCTGATCTGGTCGCCGAAAGCGGCATCCCGGCCACGATCTGTCAGGAACCGCCACAGCGGACCGACATTCTGGCCGTCGACGAGCCGGCGTTCGCCGACGACTGGAGCGGGATCGACCCAGCACGGCGCTACCGGCCGGACAACGACCACTCGGGACTGCCCGACGACGCCGTCGTCATCGGGTTGCAGACAGACGACGGCAGCCGCGCGCGCGCCTATCCGCTGTCTGTGCTGTGGGACCACGAGGTCGTGAACGACCGGTTCGGCGGGCCGGTGTTGGTGACGTACTGTCCGCTGTGCCGGAGCGGCATGGTCGCGGTCCGGCGCGTCGACGGGGTGGCGACGCGGTTCCAGGTGACGGGACTGCTCTGGAAACCACCCGGCGCCTACGGCGAAGCCAGCCGCGTCGAGGGACGGGTATTCGGTGCCGACAACGAGGGCGAGACCGCGCCGGCACGGAACGGCAACCTCGTGATGGTCGACGACGCGACGGGGAGTTACTGGAGCCAGTTCCTCGCCCGGGCGATCTGTGGTCCCCAGGCGGGGACGAACCTGGAGATTCGCCCCTCGGCGGTTGCGCGGTGGGGCGACTGGCGCCGCGAGCACCCCGGGACCGACGTGCTGTTGCCGCCGCCGCGGTCCGGGACCGTCGAGTACCGGGGGACGTGACCTGCCGGTAGCGGGTCGCCGAGCGGTGCGAGGGACGGCAGGAGGGGGCCGGCCTCAGTCGTCGGCTGCCGCGGCGGCCTCGGCCTCGGTCTCCGTTTCGGTCTCTGATTCGACGATTTCGTAGAGGTTCTGCCGCGCGTCCGCGAAGTAGACATCCTCCTCGACCGTATCAATCTCCTCGAGCCGTTCGAGGGCGTAGCGTACCGTCCGGGCCGAGAGCATCGACTCCTCGACGATACCCTTCTGGGTCATGGGCCCGTTGTACTCGAGCACTTTGAAAACGAGCTTCGCGCTCGGCGGAAGGTCAGAGAGGTCCTCCGCATCGGATTCAGCCATCTGTATGGACAACTGACGCGTGCCATCCGTATAAAGATTGAGGCATCGGGGCGCGTGCTGCCCGGAAACGGGGAGAACGGTGTGAGCGACACCTGGTGGCATGAGGGTTACCGCCCCCCCGGTCGTCGTCGCGTCCGGCCGGGGTCTCGGTCGGAATCCGGTTGGCCCGGTCGCGGGTTCGCCGTGACCGACCTCGACGGACGGAGCGAACCGTTTTTGCCCGCGGAGCGGCGAGCGTCCGGTATGGCAACCGACACGGTCGAGTCACGGACCGCGCACCTGCGTGGCGTGACGGTGACGACGCTGGCAGCACTCGCGGGCATCGCGGCCGCGCTGGTGTCGTCCACCCTTGCGACGGGCGCGACCGACCGGACCGCGCTGTTTGTCCTCGTCGGGTTCACGTTCGCCCAGTTCGCCGTCCTGCAGGGCATCGACGCGGCCGGGCTGCTCCAGCTCGACGTCGACGAGTTCGGGGCCAAAGACGTCATTTATGTCGTCTTCATGACGTTCTCGTTCTGGTTCGTCTGCTGGGGCGTCCTCCTCACCTCGGGGGCGTCGCTGTAATGGCCGAGGACAGCATCGCGGTCGTGGACCTGGACCGGTGCCAGCCCGACCGCTGCAACTACGAGTGCGCCAACTACTGCCCGCCCAACCGCACGGGCAAGGAGTGCATCGTCACGCGTGAGGAGCGCCACGGCGACGAGCCCTACGACGGGGGAGCCGACCAGATCTCCATCTCCGAGGAGATCTGTCTCGGCGAGACCTGCGGCATCTGCGTCGAGAAGTGTCCCTTCGACGCCATCGAGATCATCAATCTCCCGCAGGAGCTCGAGGAGACGCCCGCACACCGGTACGGCGAGAACGCCTTCGGTATCTACGGGCTCCCGGCGCCCCAGGAGGGCCGCGTGACGGGCGTGCTCGGGCCGAACGGCATCGGGAAGTCGACGGCTGTCCGCATCCTCGCGGGCGAGATCACCCCCAACCTGGGACGCTACGACCAGGAGCCCTCGTGGGAGGCGGTGCTCGACGAGTACCGCGGGACCGCGCTGCAGGGCTACCTCGAGGACCTCCGCGACGGGAAGCTGGACGTCGCCCGCAAGCCACAGTACGTCGACCGGATCCCCGACCAGTTCGACGGCCGCACCATCGACCTGCTGCGCGGCGTCGACGAGCGCGGCGTCGCCGAAGATCTCGCCGAACGGCTCGGTATCGCAGGCGTCGTCGATCAGGACATCGACACGCTGTCGGGCGGCGAACTCCAGCGCGTGGCGCTGGCGGCCGCCCTGGTTCGGGACGCGGATTTCTACTTCATCGACGAGATCACGCCCTATCTGGATATCGGCCAGCGCGTCACCGCCGCCCGCCTCATCCGGGAACTCGCAGAAGAGGAAGACCGCTCGATGATGGTCATCGAGCACGACCTGGCTATCCTCGATCTGGTGGCCGACACGGTCCACGTCACCTACGGGGAGCCGGGCGCGTTCGGCGTCGTGACGACGCCGAAATCGACGCGCAACGGTATCAACGAGTATCTCGACGGCTATCTCGAGGCGGAGAACATGCGCATCCGCGAACAGCCCATCCGCTTCGAGGAGCACGCGCCCCGCGATTCGGTTCGCGGCGAGACGCTCGTCGAGTACCCCGCGCTCACCAAATCGTACGGCGAGGGGGAGTTCACGCTCGAGGTCGACCCCGGCGAGATCCGCTCTAACGAGGTGCTGGGCATCGTCGGTCCGAACGGCATCGGGAAGTCGACGTTCGCCGAGCTGCTGACGGGTCACCTGGAGCCGACCGAGGGCGCGATCGACACGAGCCTCGACATCGCGTACAAGCCCCAGTACATCGAGATCGACCAGCCGATGCGGGTCGATGCCTTCCTCGGGTCCATCACCGACGACTTCGGCACCTCCTACTGGAACACGGAGATCGCCCAGCCGCTCCAGCTAGATCGCATCATGGAGCAGCAGCTGCTCGACCTCTCGGGCGGCGAGCGCCAGCGCGTCGCCATCGCGGCCTGCCTCTCGGAGGACGCCGACCTCTATCTGTTGGACGAGCCCTCGGCGTTCCTGGACGTCGAACAGCGGGTGCAGGCCACGAGCGCCATCCGTCGCTACACGGAGAACCACGACGCGACGGCGATGGTCATCGACCACGACATATACATGATTGACCTCGT
>JBDGSA010000146.1:0-18032 GCA_042217755.1 Haloglomus sp.
GGGGGTTCAAATCCCTCAGGCCTCGCTTTGGCGGGGAGCACTCCGGATTCGACGGAGGGCTCCGGAATGCCGGTGTTCACGGCGGGATTTCTGGGGTGGATTGCGTTCCGGGAGGAGACGCGGCCCTGTCCTGTCACGCGGTTCGAGCATCTTCAGATGCTCCAGTCACGTGGTTGCCGGCGTGGGATCGAGCTGGGCGGCTTCGCTGAAAGCTCAGGTGGTGGCAATTCTGCGCGCATACGATGGAATCAGCGTGCGAGTCGGTCATGAGCAAACTGGCCGTGACTGCACCCGTCGGACCAATAGAGGCATCGAACAGCTTTCCCAACACGAGACAGCCACCGTTGAAGACCATCGTTCTTTCTCCCACAGATATGGGATGTATATTCTTTTCTTAATGGAAATTACAGTTATATGTTTTTACTCGAGCTAGACATACAAATATTCACCCAAGAAACTTACGTACGGCTGTGAAATCAGGAGACGTAATGGACGGAATCGCTAACGAAGTCGAGAATGTACCGATTGCGACCGCAACTCGCGCTCCACCCGAGGAATTCGACTCCGACGAGTCAGACGATGAAGATGCGTACCCACCGACTCTGACTGCGACTCGCGTCTCCTGACTCGGCGCAGTCACAATCAACTCCCCGCTGATCTAACTGATGGCAGTCTCTCAAGAGACCCCAAACTGTGACGTGCCAGCCAAGGCGACGCCGTTCTGTCCCGAGTGTGATCACCAAAGCCGGGTGTCTGACCCGGCCGCGGCGGTCGCGTCCGCCGGATGAGTGTCGGTTCGGGGGGCGTCCATCAGTGTTCAGCCGTCCTCCATCTCGACCGCAATGGTGAATTGCTGGAGGGCGACCATCGCTTCCTGCTCCGTCACGATTTCGCCCCGACGACAGCGCGGGAATCTGTCCTCTGCCTCGGTCTTTCCGGCCCCGCCTGCCTCGACTACTCGAACACCCGGCTCTCTTCTTCCAGCAGTTCGATGCCGCGTGCGACCTCGCTCGCCTGTTCGGGGTCGAGGGCGATCTCGATCTCGCTGCCGTCGTCGTCCTCGAAGGCGAGTTTGACGCGTCGGTCGCCGTACTCGCGTGCCTCGACGCTCTCGACGTCGTAGAGTTTCGCCGTCGCGGTCCGGTTCGAGGGTCCGGCGTGCTTGATGGCGCCGTCCGTCAGTTCGAACATGAAGTCCTCGAGGTCCAGCAGTAGCATGAGAGAGTCCGCGACCGGCAGTCACCTGAACGTTGGGCCTTTCCGCGTCGGTCGTCCGGTGTCGCCCGGAGCGTCGCTCTCAGAGGGCGTCGGAACGCGCTGGATCGCGGCGCTCTCCGACCGACTCGTAGGCGACGTAGAGACCGAGTGCGATCACACCGACGCCACCCAGCGCCAGGAGGACCCGGATGATGTCGCCCACGATGGGGAGCAACGAGAGCACCGCCGTCACGACCAGGCCGACCACCAGCGCGAGGTAGCGGCTCTCTCGCTCCGTATACGAGAGGATGGTGGCGCCGAACAGGTAACGCCCGTAGATGCTCCCGACCCAGAGCAACACGAGGAAGCCGACGAGTCCGGCGAGGGCAAGCGGGAGCCCGACGACGGTGAGCGCCGAGACCAGCACGAGGACGGGGACGCCGATTACCGCCACGAGGCCGGCGAGTGCGACCTGTTGTGGTTCCTCGAGGATCGTGTCGGCGGCGTCGCGTCCGAACGAGGGGAACGCTGCGAGCAGGACCGCTCCGGCGAAGCAGTCGGCAATCAGCAGATACAGGGTGAACAGGACGCCGCCCGCGCCCGTCAGCGGCGGCAGGAGCGAGAGTTCGCTGACGTGGCGCGCCTCGAGTTTGACGGTGCCGCCGCGGTTCTCGTAACTGCCGACGTACGTCAGGAAGCCGTCGATCCGGGCGGACTGTTGCACCGTGACGGTGCCCGCGACCGTCGTCGCGTCCTCGGTGACGGTTCCCGCGATGATGACGCTGCCGCTGAGCGCGCCGAACGATCCACCGACCTGGCCCGATTCGGCGATCTCGACGTGGCCGGCGTAGGTGACCGCGTTGCCGCCGGTCGTTCCTGCGATGACGACCGACCCGGCGAACGCCCGGACGCGCCCGGTGACCGTCCCTCCCTCGGCGATGACGACTCGGCCGCCGAACGCCGTCAGGTCGCCCTCCACCCGCCCGCGGACGACGATGCGGCCGCCGTACGCGGTGAAGCCGTTGACCGTCTCTCCCTCCTCGACGGTGATTGTGCCGCCCAGGCGCTGTGATTGCGCCGACGCGACGCCGGCGAACGTCGGGATGACCAGCGCGACCACCAGTACCGCAACGAGGACCTGTCGCATACTGGTGCCCCCCGGCCCACACACATATTCGTTTACCTGACTCGGCGCCGTTTCCGTGGTGGGCGAATCCGCGAGCACGGCCGGATAGCCTCCAGTACGCGTGCGCTGGGGAGACCGATTGGAACAGGAGCCCTGAGCTGTGGGCTCTGCCGCGATTCTCCGGGGCCATCTGTCTCTTCCCGTTCTGTGTCTCGAAACAGCTAGACGGGAACGCGGCCCACGACTCAGTGGAGGTCCGCCGGCGCCGCCGCGTAGACGAGCGGGGCCACGTCGTCGGAGTCGGGTGGCTCGGCGATGGCTCGTGCCATGCGCCGGTGGACCGTTCTGACCGCATCGGACTCCCGGTCGGTCAGGCCGTGTGCCCGAGCCAGCGCGGTGAAGGCCTCGGTCGACAACACGAGCACTTCGCCGGGCGCGCCTGCGGTAGAGAGCGTCTGGCCGCGCCCCTCGAGTTGTTCGCGCCGGGAACGTGCCCCCTGCTCGATGCGGGTCAGCGCGCTCAGTAGCTGGTCGGTTGTGATCGAGCGGTCGGCCGCGACCGTGTCGACCAGGTCTCCGAAGTACCAGTCCACCATCGCTCGCACGTCCGGGTCGACCTCGTTCGCCTCGGTGCCCGTGGACCCCCTCTCTCCACCTCCTCGAGTCGGCCCATCGTCGGGCGCCATGTAGCGATGTTGGTACGCTACCTACTAACAGTCTTCGGGCGGTTCATCCGGGAGTCTCCGTCCGTGGCCGGCGTCGCGGGTTCGGATGTTCGAGCTCCGCGGTTCGCCCCTGTCGGCGCGCTGAGGTTCCGGACGTTCGAGATCGGGCGCTCCCGCGCCTCGATCGGCCGGCACTGGAGTGCTCAGGTTCCGCGTCGAATTCGCGACGCGACACGATACGACGTGACCGCCGTCGCCCCTCAGAAGGCAGCGAGCGCGCGGTGGTAGAAGAGTGCGAGGGCGAGGTGCTGGCGCATCTCGGCGGCGATGCGGTCGCAGCAGGCGTCGGTGTCGTCGAGGAGATACTCTTTGGTGCGGACGAGTTCGTGCCGCTCGAGCAGGCCCTGCGCTTCGAGCGCGTGAAGTCGCGGATAGACCGTACCGGGCGAGAGGTCGGCGTCGAAGAGGCGGCCGAGATCGTCGATGAGTTGCGTGCCGCTGGTCTCGGCCGAGCGGTGGGCGACCAGCGTCAGCAGGATCTCCTCCAGGTCGCCCTTGACCGTCTCCTCGCTGAACGCGAACTCCGCAGAGAAGAAGCTCTCTACCACTTCGTCGAGGAGCTCGTCGGCACCCTGGACCGTGTCGGGGCCGTCGCGCTCGCCGTCGTCGCCGACGAATTCGGCACGCAGCCGCTTGATCGTCGCCGGTGTTTCTGCACGTGCAGTATCGTCGTCTTCGTTGATTCCCATCGAACACTCTCGGGTATCAGCTGGATATTGATAAGGACTGAGTGGTATTTCGGGGATTTTCGAGTGATATTAACGGTATTTCAGAAATAATCGTCAAGTACGCTAACAATAGTCGATGGTCGCCGACGAGGCGGGACGAGCTCCCGAACCCGGTCGTCTCGACTCCGCTTGTCGATGAGGGGTCTTCCTGGTAGCATCGTCCTGCTTCCGCTTGTCGACGGGGAGTCTTCCCGGTAGCATCGTCCCGACCCCGGATGACTGGTCCCGGACGTGGATGCCAGGTCGGGCCGTCTCGCGCGGGCGACAGCACTTTGCCGCTCGCCGTTGCCGCGTTCGTATGCGACCCACACGACAGGAGATGTGCCCGCCCGCGACCCAGGAGATGTGCTCGACGGCGACCCAGGAGACGGGCCCGCCCGCGACCGCGCGGCGGTGGTGCCCGTGACCGACCCGGAACAGAGTGCCGGGTCGACCGCGGCCGCCGACTCCGACGCCGTCAGCCTCACGACCCACGACGTTTCCGGCACCGCGGGCACGCTCTGTGTCTCCGAGTGGCGGTCCGGCGACGCCGACGAGGGCGTGCTGTTCGTCCACGGCGCGACCTACCCCGGGCGCGCCATCTTCGGCCCGGGTCTCGACGAGACACCGGGCTGGGGCCCGTGGACGGCAGCACGCGGCGTCGCGGCGCTGGCACTCGACGTCCGGGGCTACGGCGGCAGTCACCCGGTCGAAGCGGACGCCTCCGAGCCACCGGTTCGAACCGCGGCCGCCGCGGCCGACCTCGCTGCCGCTGTCTCGTGGGCCCGCGACCGGGTCGACCGCCTCCACCTCGTCGGCACCTCCTGGGGGACGCTCATCTGCGGAACGTATCTCGCGTCCCGGGACGACCCGCCGGTCGCGTCGGTGACGCTCCACGCGCCGGTCTACGACCTCTCGCCGGCCGTCCGTGAGCGACTCGCGGCCGGCGGGCCCTTCCGGACGGCGACGCGGGACGGCGCAAGGGAGCGCTGGGCTGGGCAGGTCCCGACCGACGCCGACACCGACGCGTGGCTCGCCGAGTTCGACGCCTTCTGGACGACCTACGTCTCGAACTCGCGGTTCGTCATCGGCGCCGACGAGGACAACCACGGGCCGGATTCGGCCACCGTCCGCGTGCCGAACGGGTGTCTCGCAGACATCCTCGCGACGGCCGACGGCGACTCGCCGTACGACCCGGCGGACGTGTCGGTCCCGGCGCTCGTGGTCCGGGGGACCGCCGACCACACCTCGGTCCGGTCGGATGCGCTGGGCGTGTACGACCGGCTCGGCGGCGCTCCGGGCGAGAACGCGTACGCCGAGGTCGACGGCGGGACCCACTTCGTCCACCTCGAACCGCCGCGGGAGCGGCTGTTCGACCTCGTCCGGGCATTCCAGCGAGGCCAGTGAGGCGGCGACGCCGCGGCGACACGAGCTGGCGCTACGCGAGCTGGCGCTCCGGTGACACCGCGTCGGCCAGGATGGTTGCGTGGTCGAAGCCCATCGCCGGCGGGTCCTCGGGGTCGAAGGTGTCGACCCGCCGGGCCTCTGCCAGCGCCTCGGGGTCGTCGTCACCGGTCGGGACACAGCAGTACGCGGCCGAGGCGTTGCCCCGCTCGTCGCGCCCGGGGGCGTCGTAGAGCCCGACGAACGAGACGGGCCGCACGTCGAGGCCGACCTCCTCGCGTACCTCCCGGACGCAGGCGGTCCGGGCGCGCTCGCCACGCTCGACCATCCCGCCGGGCAGCACCCACTCGCCCTCGTGGGGCGGGTGGTCACGCTCGAGGAGCACGACGCCCTCGACCGTCAATACCACGCCGTCCGTCGCCAGCGCACGCAGGTCGCTCGGGTCCATACCGCCGCGTCGTCCGGGAGACACCTGAATCTGGGTGGCGGTCGGCGAACCCGAAGTAGATAAGATCGAAGCGATATTTTTATTTATTCGTTAAATAAATAGAATATATGCTCAGAATGACGAAAATACTGCGCTCTGTCGGACTGGCAACTGTCAAGTGCACCGCGTCCGAGATTCGACTGTGACCATCAACGAGGAGCGCGTCGAGGCGGACGGGGTCGGCATCCACTATCTCCGGGTCGACCCCGGCGGGTCGGATGACGGGCCGCCGGTCGTCCTGTTGCACGGCGGTATCGTCGACTCGGCGCGGCTCTCGTGGGGCGGCGTCCTCGAGCCGCTGGCCGCCGCTCTCGGGCGGCCGGTCGTCGCACCGGACCTCGCCGGCTACGGCGAGAGCGACCGGCCCGTCGCCGCGTACTCGATGACCTACCACGTCGGGGTCGTCCGGGCGTTCTGTGACGCCCTCGGGCTCGAACGGGCCGACCTCTGTGGCCTGTCGCTGGGCGGGGGCGTGGCGCTCGGCCTCGCACTGGGAGACGACCGCATCGAGCGCGTGGTGGCCATCGACAGCTTCGGACTCGGAACGGACCTGTCGAGCGGCCTCCTGACGTGGGCCGTCGCGCAAGTGCCGTCGCTCAACCGGCTCTCGCTCGCGCTGCTCGCCCGGTCTCGCCGGCTGACGCGAGCGAGTCTGGGCAACATCGTCGCGGACCCCGACGCCGTCCCCGACGCGGTCGTCGACGAACTGTTCGACCTCCTCCAGGGGGAAGACCCCGGATACGCCTTCCGCCGGTGGCGAGCCGCCGAGGTGACGCGCGAGGGTTACGCGACCACCTACGTTCCGCTGCTGTCTGACCTCCAGCAGCCCGTCTGCTTCCTGCACGGTGCCGAAGACGAGGTGTTCCCGCTGGCGTGGTCCGAACGGGCGGCCGACCTGGCTCCCGAAGGCGAGTGCGTCGTCCTCGAGGACTGTGCCCACTGGCCGCCGCGCGAGCAGCCCGAGGCCGTCGTCGAGCACGTGTCCCGCTTTCTCGGCGAGGCCTGAGCGGGTGAGGCCGAGCGGGACACGGCCGGAGACGACTGGAGAGAGACAGCTGGAGACGACTGGAGAGAGGTGGCCGGAGGCGACTGGAGAGAGGTGGCCGGAGACCGGCGTGGAGGGCCGTAGAGGTTCGCAAAAGGCCGGGAGTGACCGACTCAGTCGGTGTCGGAGTCGTCCGGCGAGCGGTCCGAGATGGTCGGGTCGGCGGTGCGGGCGGCTGGCGTCTCCTGGTCGAGCGGGTCCGACAGCTCGCCGGTGATCGCCTCGAGCGCGTCGGTTGCGGTGACCAGCCCGACTACTGACTCGTCGGTCGGGTCGACGACGAGCGCGAGTTCCTGGCCGGCGACCTGGAACTGGTCGATGAGGTTCGCGACGCTGAGGTCCGCGGGGACGGTCATCGGCTCGGCCGCCAGGTCGGACAGCGTGAGTTCGCCCCGCTTCAGGTCGTCGAGTTCCCGCAGGACGGCCGGGACGTAGACGACGCCGCGGAAGTCCGCGAGGTCGTCGCCGACGAGCGGGAACCGGGTGTGTGGGTGCTCGCGGATGCGTTCCAGATTCATCTCGAGCGGCTCCTGCACGGAGAGCGGCGTGACAGCCCCCGCCTCGACCATCACGTCGCGGACCTCGACGCGGTCGATGTCGAGTGCGTTGATGACCTCTTGACGGCGGTCGGCCGGCACCCCCAGCGCGCGCATCCGCTCGCCCATCGCCGCGCGCAGGTCGCCACGGCTCCGTGGCTCTTCGCCCTCCTCGAGTTCCTCTTCGGCCCACGTCCGCGAGATGCTGACGCCGAACAGCCCCAGCAGCCACTTCGCTATCCGATCGGCGAAGAGGATGATGGGACTCATCAGCTTCGTCCAGTAGAACAGCGGCCGTGCGCCGTGTTTCGCGACCTGCTTCGAGCGCTCGACGCCGAGGTACGTGGGCGCCTGTTCGCCGATGATCACGTGCAGAATGTTGATGAGCGCCAGCGCGACGACGACGGAGATGGTGGTGTGACTGGCGCCGCCGGCGCTGAAGCCGAGCGCCCGGAAGACGGGGTCGATGGCCGCGGTCACCGCGGGTTCTGCGACCACGCCCAGTCCGATGCTGGAGACGGTGATGCCGACCTGACAGCCCGAGAGAAAGATCTCCAGCCGCTCGGTCATCTCCCATGCCCGGTCCAGCCCGGGGTGGCCGGTGAACTCCTCGCGGTCGAACTGCCGGACCCGCGTCATCGCGAACTCGGTAGTGACGAAGAAGCCGTTGGCCAGCAGAAGGACGACCCCTCCCAGCAGTCGGAGTCCGACGAGTGCGCCACTCGAAGCCATCAGCGACTGGCTTCTCGGGGGCGGCAGAAAGGAATTCTGGCACGGACGGACCGTGGGGGTCACTCACGGGCACCCGGAGATCTCTCGCGGACGCCAGGGAGACACTCACGGACGTCCGAGAGTCAGCGAACGCCCGGGAGTCGACGGATTCCCGAGAGTCAACAAACAGAGTCGACGAACGTCCCGGAGTCGACGAACGGCCGGGGCGTTACGTCGGGCGCGGTGTCGAACCGACGACCTGCCTACGCCGCCCGGATCGCGTTCACGTAGGTCCCCTTGTCCTTGACGCCGACCCACTCCTGGGCGGGCTCGCCGTCGCGGAACAGGTGGACCGTCGGGACGCCACGGACGCCGAAGCGCTGGGCCAGCGGCTGGTTCGCGTCGATGTCGATCTTCACCACCGTCGCGTCCTCCTCGGCGGCGATCTCCTCGATCGTGGGCGCGAGCATCTTGCAGGGTCCACACCAGTCGGCGTAGAAGTCCGCCAGCACGACGTCGTGCTCGGCAAGCACGGACTCGAGGTGGTCCGCACCGTCGATGTGAATCGGCTCGTCGGCCCCCCCCGTCGCGGCGTCGTCCTCGTCGGTCTGCGAGAGCAGTTCCTCGCGTTTCTCCTCGCGGATGGCATCGAGTTCCTCGTCGTCACTCGCATCGCTCATGACACCCGCTAGGCGCCGCCAGGTAGTAAGAACCTCGGGGTCGTGTCCGGCCACCGCATTGCCGAGGCTCGCCGCGCCGAGCGTGGTCCCGGTGAACCCGTCCGACTCCGGACAGACGAGCGTCTGACGCGCGGGGAAGTTTGATAACCGGGCACCGCAACCGCTCGTCCATGACCGAGGAACCCCAGGAGATCACGACGCTGGTCGGTCGCGAGGTCTACTCGAATGACGGCGTCTTCGTCGGCCAGGTAGAGGACCTGCGCCTCGACGTGGACGCTCGCGCGGTGACGGGGCTGGCACTCACCCAGCTCAACCACGAACTGTTCGACGAGCGGGTCAACGGCAGCCGCGGCGTCATCATCCCGTACCGCTGGGTCCGGTCGGTCGGCGACGTCATCCTCGTCAACAGCATCGTCGAGCAGATGCGCGGGACGAACGAGGAAGAGAAGCCGCTGGCGACGGCCTGACGCCCCGTATTCGGCACCTGGTCCGGTAGCGCGTCAGGAGCCGTCTGATGCCTCTCCGCTGCTGCCGTCGACGTCGACGTCGACGCCCATCGCCTCGAACAGCTTCGATTTCACCGCCTGTTCGGTCAGGTTCAACAGCGTCTCTCGGTTCCCGCCGTCGCCCTCGAGGCCGGTGAATATCCCGAGTGGGATCTCCGCGGTCGCGTCCGTCGAGTGCCCCCGGGCCTCGCCCATCTCGCCGAAGGCGTCATCGAGTACGCTCCCGATGTTCATTCGGATGTCCTTCGACCGCGCGGCGAGGTGGATGGTGTCGTCCGTGACGGCGAACACCGCCGTGGTGGTGATGCCCTCGAGGTTGAGGAGTTGCTGTGCAGCCTGCGAGACAGCGGTCTTGTCGCGGATGAAGCCGGCGTTCGAGACGAGGTGCGAGCCCTGGACGTCGCGGTTCCGGATGGCCTCGGCCAGCACGTCCAGCGTCTCCGGCGAGAGCGAGGGCGACTCGACCTGCTCGAGCGTGTCGTGGTTGGCGAACGGATAGAGGTACGCCGCCGCGGTGAGGTCCGCGGGCGTCGTATCGCGCTTGAAATCCAGCGTCTCCTCGCGGATGCCGTACAGCAACGCGGTGGCGACCTCCTCGCTCAGATTGAGGTCGAACTCCTGGATGTACTTCGTCAGGACGGTCGACGTAGACGAGACGTTGGGCCGGACGTCGACGAACTCGGCGTCGTACTCCAGTTCCGGCTCGAAGTGGTCGATGAGGATGTCCGGCTGCCGGTCCAGTTCGTACTCGGTGACACGGGCGTAGTCGACCAGCGCGAGCGTGTCGTACGTGTCGAGGTCGGCCTCGTCGAGCGGCGCGAGTTCGATGCCGAGCAGGTTGACGAACGCACGGTTCTCCTGGTGGCCGATCTCGCCCTCGTAGCAGATGTCGGCCTCGACGCCGAGCGACTCGGCGATGGCCTGCAGCGCGACCGCGCTCGCGATGGAATCGGGGTCCGGCGACCGGTGGGCGAGGATGAGAAAGCGATCGCCGCCGCCGACCACCTCGGCGAGGCGCTCGGCCCGGTGTTCGAGTTCGCCCGTCTCCAGCGCCCGGAGCGCCGAGTCCGCGATGACCTCGGAGGGATTGATGACGACGTCGACGCCCAGCTCGGTGAGTTCGTCCGCCGTGACCGGGTCCGAGGCGCGGACGACGATGAACTGGTCGCCGCCGGTGTCCCGGATACGCTCGACGGCGGCCTTGTTGGCCTCCACGTCGGAGGACATGATGAGGACGACGTCGCGGTCGCTGACGACCTCGGCCACCTCTGGATCGGCGATGTCGGCCGTCCGTGCGTCGAGGTCCTGGTCGCGTAGCGCCTCGACCCGCCCCTCGTCCTTGTCGAGGATGAGGACGTCCTTTCCCTCGGACTCCAGTTCCTCGGCCACGGCGTGACCCACGCTCCCACAGCCGAGAATCGCGTAGGTGGACATCGAGGCCATCGAGGCGGCGCGGCTCATGGTGGGCAGTCCTGCGGTGCCGGTCCACAAAAACCCGGCCATCCCGCGCTCGGATTCGTCGCCCCCGGACGCCGTCTCGGAGTTACTCCCGCCGTGGGACGGGGAAACGCAACGCTTTAGCGTCGGACCTCGCTATCCGGTCGTGTGGGGCTGATAGCTCAGCCAGGGAGAGCGTCTGGCTCTTAACCAGACGGTCGAGGGTTCAAATCCCTCTCAGCCCGTGATTCTGTGACGAGCGAACGCGAGGAACGAATCCCGACGCAGAGAGGGATTTGAATCAGGGAGGTCGCGCACAGCGAAGCGAGCACGTCCGACCGTGGTTCAAATTCCCCTCGGCCCCTGTAATTCTGTATCGAACAGCGTCGACGCGACCAGCTCGCTGTCCGGTGGTTCTGGCGACAGCGGCCCCGGTCCGGGAGACCATCTAGCGTCGGGCGTCCGCCGTCACACGCCGCCGCGTGCTGGGTCGAGAGCGTCCGCACGACGAGGACGAGAACCCGGAGGCGTACGACGTCGTGACGTACGGCGGTGTCGGGACGGGATCACAGCGCGCCGCGGCACAGAACTCTTGACCGGGGCGCCGCAACGGCTGCTCGTATGGCATTCGAGAGTTACGAGTGTACGGCCTGTGGCGAGTCGTTCAAGGCGTACCCCGACGCGAACGCGGCCGACGGTCCCTACTGTAGCCCGGCCTGCGAGTCGGACGGCGAGGGGCTGTGAGAACCAGTCGAACGAAGCAGTAACCGCCGCCCCTCTCGAATTTTCCTCGAAACCGACAGATATTCGTCGAACCTGATCTCCGGCGGTGCTACTCGTTTTGTGGTGAGTAGTTCGGCGCTTCGTCGGTGATCATCACGTCGTGGGGGTGTCCCTCGGTCTGGCCGGCCGCCGAGACGCGGACGAACTCGGAGCGCTGCTTGAACTCGGGGATGGTTTCGGCGCCGACGTAGCCCATGCCGGACTGCATCCCGCCGACGAGCTGGTGGAGCTCTTCGGCCAGCGGGCCCTTGTAAGGTGTTGCCGCTTCGACACCCTCGGGGACGTACTCCTCGCCTTCTTCCTCGTCCTTGAGGTAGCGGTCGCCGCCGCCGGACTGCATCGCACCGACCGAGCCCATGCCGCGGTACTGCTTGTAGCGTTTGCCGTTCATCGTGATGACGCGGCCGGGCGCCTCGTCGGTGCCCGCAAAGTACGACCCGAGCATGACGGCGTCAGCGCCCGCCGCGATGGCCTTGATGGCGTCGCCCGAGTAGCGGATGCCGCCGTCGGCGATGACCGGCACGCCAGCCGGACTGGCCACATCGGCCACTTCGGCGACGGCCGTGATCTGGGGCATCCCGGCGCCTGTCACGACCCGGGTCGTGCAGATCGAACCCGGGCCGATGCCGACCTTGACGCCGTCCGCGAAGTCGACGACGGCCTCCGCGGCCGCACGGGTGCCGATATTCCCGACGACGACGTCGGCCTCGACCTCCTCTTTGATCGTCCGGGCCGAGTCGATCACGTTCGCGTTGTGCGCGTGCGCACAGTCGATGAACAGGATGTCCGCGCCGGCGACGTCGGCCGCAGTCGCGCGGTCAGTCTCGAACGGTCCGACCGCGACTCCTACGCGCAGGCCGCCGTTCTCGTCGTGGACGGCGTCGTCGTACTCCCGGCGGGCGAGGATGCCCTGCATCGTGACCAGCCCCATGAGGCGGTCGTCCGCGTCGACGATGGGGACGCGCTCGATCTTGTGCTCGTACATGAGTTCGAGCGCCTCGCGCGCGCCGACGCCCTCCTCTGCCGTGATGACCTCGTCGGTCATCGCCTCGCGGACGGCGTCGGATTCGCCGACTTCGAGGAACGGTCGGATGTCGGTCGCGGAGATGATGCCCAGCACGCGGTCGTCCTCGTCGACGACGGGCGCCCCGCTGACGCCCTCGCGCTCCATCATCGCGTCGACCTCGCTGACGGTCTGGTCCGGGCTCGCCGTCACGACGTCGCGGATGACGAGTTCGTCGGCGCGCTTGACCTGCTCGATCTGCTCGACGGTCTCGTCGACGCTCATGTTGCGGTGGAGGACGCCCATCCCCCCCTGACGGGCCATCTCGACGGCCAGTTCGGCCTCGGTGACGGTGTCCATCGCCGCCGAGAGAACGGGGATGTTCAGGTCGACGTGCTTCGAGACGCTCGTCCGGGTGTCTGCCTCGTCGGGCTCGACGCGGCTCTCCTTCGGACGGAGGAGGACGTCGTCGAAGGTGAGGGCCTCCGGAACACGAAGCTTCTCCGAGAACGGCTGTGGGGCCTCGTTCGCCATGTCAACGGTGCGGTGGGGTCGCCCAAAAACGTTGTGCGACCCGCCCCGCAACGGTGGAGATCGACACACCACAGGGCCGCGTCGCCCCTGGCGGGCACCCCTGTCCCGACGACTCGCTCGGTCACAGCGTGGATCGACACATCACGCGGCCGCGTCGCGCTCGCCGGCGCCCGACGGCGCGCGCGTGCTACCGCGACACCTCGATGCCGTCGCCGGTGACCGCCACCGAACACTCGCCCCGGTCTTCGAGATGAGCGACGTACTCGTAGACGACCATCGTGAGGAAGGCGATTGCGGCGCCGTCCGCGCCCAGCGCCTCGGTCGCGAACTCGCGTGCGAGAAACGACTCGCGCTCGTCGAGCCACGCGAGCAGTCGCTCCTCGGTCTGTGCTGCCTTCCTGAGACAGTCGTCGATGCGCTCGCGGGGGTTCTCCATCGGCGGGCCGTGCATCGGTACCAGACGGTCGGGGTCGAGCGCCCGGACCCGGCGCAGCGAGGTCCGGTAGTCGCCGACATCGCAGTGCAGCGGGGCGTACATGAAGTGGCCGTTCGTCGAGACCAGGTCGCCCGACAGGCACGTCCCGGAGGCCTCGTGCCAGAACGCGGCGTGCTGTGCGGAGTGTCCCGGCGTGGCGACGGTCTCGAGTTCGTACCCGCCGACGCGGACCGACGCGCCGTCGCCGAGGACGCGCTCGAACTCGATGCGGTCCTCGTGGTACTCTCGGAGCGGAAAATAGGTGTCCCAGGTCGACTCCGTGGCGCCGAGCGCGGCGCTCAGCCGCGTCATGTCGGCGCGGGCCTCCTCTAGGTACTCCCGGTAGTCGTGCACGATGAAGGGGACACCCTCGATGGCGACGTGCGGGAGATCCGCGAGCTCGGCGATGGTCTGTGAGCCGCCGACGTGGTCGATGTGGGGGTGCGTGAGGAGGACGCGTTCGATGCCGCCGAGGCGGTCGGGGTCCGACAGGGCCTCGCGGACGGCGTCGGCCGACTGGACGTGGCCGGTGTCGACCAGCGTGTCGCCGACCCGGAGGACGTTCACGTGACCCCACTGTGGCTGTTCGAACTCGAACCGCTGGAACTCCATGGCCCCGCCTCGCTCGCGGGACACTAATCGCTTGCTGTGGCGGCGACGGGAGACCGGAATCCGCCAGCTATCGGCGGCAGCCGGAACTGACTCACGACAGTCCGTCTCACACGGTTTACTGTCCATCGTTTCCGGCACATCGGCGCCCCGGTCGTCGACGCACCGGGAATCTGTTACACGAAGCCGTCTCAGCCGTCCTCGGGCAGTTGGGTCATGTTCTCCAGCCAGCCCCGCCCCGCTATCTCGCCGTCTCTCGTCTGCTCGGACGGCGACCGGTTCAGGACCGCGCGGTGGCCGCTCTCCTCGTCAGTCCAGTCGACGGGCGTCGTTGCGCCGGGCTCGACGGTGAGGTCGGCGCTCCCACCGTCCCAGTGGAGCGTGAGGTCGAGGGTCGGCGCCGTCCCTTCCGCCATCCACGCGCGGGCGGTGTCGGTGCCGAACGCCGGGTCGGCCGCGAGGTCGGCATCCGTGACAGCGTGGACGGTCTCGCCGTCGAACCAGAACCCGTTCGTGATGACCGGCGCCGTCTCGCTGGGACCGTGGCCCGCCGACCACGCCGAGAGGTGATTGTACGCCGTGCCGTCGTCGAAGCTTCCCGAGATCCAGAGCCACTCGCCGTCGGTCCAGTCGCGCCGCCCCCACGAGTGGTCGCGCTCGCCCGGCCCCTCGAACGCGAGCGTGCGCGCCTCGTCGCCACCCTCGTGAACCGTGGCCTCGCCCTCGACCCGGGCGGCGACCTCGTAGCGGTCCTCGTCCTTGCCGCCGGGCCAGTCGGCGCCCCCGGAGTACAGGAACGGCTCGTGGCGCGCGCGACTGACGAAATCAACCTCGATCTCGACGGGGTGGCCCTCGCCGGCGACGACCTCGCTCGGGCTCTCACAGCACGCGGCGATCCCGCCGACGGAGACGCGCCAGTCTCGGCCTACTTGCTCGGGGAGCATCTCGAACTGCAGTTCCGGGGCGTCGACGGTCAGCCCGTGGACGTAGTCGAGATCGACAGCGTCGTCGTGAAGCCGGTAGACCGTCGCTCCGGTGCCAGTCCCGTCGAGCAGATACGCGAACACGTTGGCGGCGTCTCGGTTGGGATAGAAGCCGATGCGGGCGTGTGCGGCGACGTCATCGGCGATAACGTCGAGGTAGTGGCTCTCGGACCAGAACTCGTCGTCGCCGGGGGCGTGGAAGAACTCGTGCCGTGCGTCCATGGCGAACGTGTCGGCGGCGCCGGGATAATGGTTACCTCGGCCGAGGTCGCCGCCGGACCCTCTTCATCACGACGGCTCAGTTTCTCCATATTTCTCGGAAATATACACTATATTGGAAGAATGAGTGAAATATAACAGAATTTTATTTATTGCTCGATATTATTATTTTATCGACACAGTCTGAGGATCGCCCTCCGATCCGATCGTGGCGGCGAGTTCTCCGCCGGTCACCTTGATGGACACCCGGGCCGTTAGTGGGGCTTCGCTCGCTACCTCGACGGTCCAGTCCGTCACGACGTTGAAATATCGCCACGACGGGTCGTGGAGAACGTTGATGTCGTGGTCCTCGAAGAACGAGACGGCGACTGGATGGAACAGGGCCGGAAGCATGGCAGACGCCGTCAGCATGTCGCCACATCGCCCGCACTCGAACAGCACTCGGATCGGCATCTGGCTCTCAGCTCCGGTTTGTTCGAGGCGGCCGTCGACACGGCCGCCACAGTTCGAACAGAATCCCTGGAGCACTTTCATCACCGTCGCGTGCATCCAGCGGTCGAAGGCGTACGGCAGTTCCTCGCGAGCGTACTGGTCGAGACTCGCGGGCGGAAACGAGAACTCGTTGCGCCACGCGTCGCAGTTCGGACAGTAGAGCTTTGCGTGCTCGTCGGAGTACTCCGCCAGGAGAACGTCGCTCCCGCAGAGCGGACACGGCCCGTCAAACTCGAACGGGGCCAGCGACGCATTCGCCGTGTATGCGCCCGACTGTATTGCGCCGTACACCTGGATTCCCGCGAGCGAGAGACGGTACCCGTCCTCGTTCTTCGTCACGAAGTGGCCCGTCAGTTTCCCGAGGTGATAGTTGAACTTCCCCGAGTCGCGTTCGCTCGTCGCTTCGCGGAGCGCCGAGAACGACATCGGCCCCTCGGCTCCCCCGAGCGTCCGGATGATGCTCACCCGGAGACCGTTCGACAGCAGCCCGAATGCCCCCTCGGGTGATTGGCGCTCTACCGCGACCGTCGTCTCGTCACTCATGGATAATATCGGCTGTGCGACACGAAAACGATTCCGGTCACGATGCCGACCGGAGTGCGTCAGCGCGGTAGGCCTGCATCGGCTGGTGGGCCGCTCGTATTTATCATATATCGATAGAATTGTCGATTTGCTACCGATATTTATCATTTATTTCCGGAACTGGTACATAACATGAGTAGAGTGGGAGTCGGGCTCCCGCGGGATTCAACTCCCGTCGTCTCGGAGCGTGGACCGTGACCGACGGCGACGCCCGCGACGCCCGAGATGTCCACGACGCTGCCACCCCGGAGGAGACTGTCCATCTCCGGTTCGACGAGGGCACCGTCGAACTCCAGGGTCCGGAGTCCGTCGTGGCGGACCTGCCCGGCGCCCGGTACGACGAGCGGTCGGAGACGTGGCGCGCGCCCGCACACCGGTACGCGGACGTGCGTGACGCACTCGCCGAGCGGGGCGTGCCGTTCGACGACGGCGTCCTGGCGCCGGCTGACCTGCCGGACCTGACGACCGCCTACGAACTCCGCGAGTACCAGCAAGCGGCGCTCGACGCGTGGCGCGACGCCGGTTCGCGTGGCGTGCTGGAACTCCCGACCGGGAGCGGAAAGACCGTCGTCGCCATCGCTGCCATCGCCGCGCGCGACGACCCGACGCTCGTCGTCGTTCCGACCATCGACCTGCTCGACCAGTGGGAACGCGAACTCGAGGCGGAGTTCGACGTGCCGGTCGGTCGCCTCGGCGGCGGCCACCAGCGCGTGGAGGCGCTGACCGTCTCGACGTACGACTCCGCGTACCTGCGTGCGGACGAACTGGGCGACCGCTTCGGGTTCGTCGTCTTCGACGAGGTCCACCATCTCGGAGGAGAGGGGTACCGCGACATCGCCCGCCTGCTCGCCGCGCCCGCCCGGATGGGACTGACCGCCACGTTCGAGCGTCCCGACGGCGCCCACGAGGTCGTCGCGGACCTGGTCGGGCCCGTCGTCCACCGGCTCTCGGCCGCAGATCTCGCCGGCGAGCACCTCGCGGACTTCGACGTCAAGCGCATCGCGGTCGAACTCACGCCGGCGGAGCGCGACCGCTACGAGGAGTACCAGGGGACGTTCACTGACTACCTCGCGGAGTCGGGCCTCCAGTTGCGCTCGGGCAGCGACTACCAGGAACTGGTCAAGCGCTCGGGCAACGACCCGCGAGCGCGAGAGGCGCTGCTGGCGAAGCAGCGCGCCCGCGAGGTGATGATGAACGCCGAGAACAAGGTCAGGGAACTGGAGCGGGTACTGGACCGTCACCGCGAGGACCGCGTCATCGTGTTCACAGCGTACACGGACCTCGTCTATCGCCTGTCGGAGCGCTTTCTGATGCCGGCGATCACCCACGAGACCGGCGCGGCCGAACGCCGCGAGATACTGGAGCGGTTCCGCGAGGGCGACTACTCGCGTGTCGTCACCGCGAACGTGCTGGACGAGGGCGTGGACGTGCCTGCCTGTAACGTCGGCGTGCTCCTGGCGGGGAGCGGCTCCGAGCGGGAGTTCACGCAACGACTGGGGCGCCTTCTCAGACCGACCGCGGACCGCGACCGGGCGATCCTCTACGAGCTCGTCTCCGAGGAGACCGCTGAAGAGCGAGTGGCGAGCCGTCGCCGGTAATCCTGTCGATCAAATCGCACTCGAGACACTACCCTGGCGCATTTCGAAAGCGTTCGACGAGGTGCTCGAACCTCTCTGCGTCCTCGAATACGTCGTAGTCGTCGTCGGCACCGACGAGAAGGGTCACATTCCGATCGCCGCCGTTGTCGAGATCTATGGCGGTGGCGACGGCGTATGCGTCGCCGATAGATGG
>JBDGSA010000097.1:0-18009 GCA_042217755.1 Haloglomus sp.
CGGTGTCGGCGTCGGCGTTTGACATATGGAGATCACCCGAGAAGGCTCGTTGCCGAGTGGTCCGTTCCGAGGGGGTTTGAACCTGTCCAACCCGACTCGTCGGCCGTCGGCGGCGCGGCCCGTCGTCACTCGACGGTAAAGGAGCCGCGCATCCCCAACGACCGGTGTGGGTCACAGTGGTACTCGTACTCCTCTTTCACGTCGAACGTGTAAACATAGGTATGGCCTCTAGAGTAGAGATTCTCGTCGTCGCCGGGCCAACTCGCATCGTTTGGCTGAGAACCGGGGCTGACGTTGTGCCCACTGTCTTCCCACTCCCAGAGGACGGTATCGCCGGCCGAGATGGTGAACGTCTCCGGATTAAATCGTCTGTTATTCGGCCCGACGCCGACGGCGACCCGCTGGTTCGGCCGTGGGGTGGGCGTCGGCGTCGGTGTGGGCTCCTCGGTCGCGGTCGGCGAGTCCGTCGCGGTGGGGCTGTCGGTCGGCGAGTTCGTGGCTGTCGGACTGTCTGTCGGTTCCCGGGTCGGAGTCGGCGAGTCGGTGGCCGTCGCGGTGGAGCCGTCGGTTGGTGACTGGTCTGCGCTCCCGTCGCCTCCATCGCCGCTGCCATCGCTGCCGTCGTTGGTGCATCCCGCGAGCGCGACCGGTATCCCGGCGGCGGCTGCCCCGCGGAGGAATCGGCGTCGGTTCACATCCGCTAGCGGAGGTGCGAGGTGAAAAGGGTTAACCGGATTTCGGCCCGGAACCATCCGCTGCCGCCGCCGCGCCGGGCGACGGACGACTGACGACCGTCTGACGCGCCAGGAACGTTGAAGTGGGGTCGCGGGCACCGACTGGGTATGTCAGAGATACTGGCCGAGAACCTCTCCGGCAAGACCGTCATGGGCGCCGATGGGGCGGAACTGGGCATGCTGTACAACGTCACCATGGATCTCAAGACCGGGACTCTGCAGAACCTCATCGTCGATCCCGGCGAGTCTGGCCCCCGCGAGTCGCCCTTCGAGCGCAACGACCACGGTCACTTCCTCGTCCCGATCGGCGACGTGCAGGCCGTCCGCGACCACATCGTCGTCGCGCGGTAGGAGGCGGGCCGCGTTATCGGCATCTTCGAGGTCGAGCCTCGGCAGCGGCTCGCGTGGACTGACTCCGAAGCCCTCGCGCTCTTTCGGGACAACTGCGGCGACAGAGACAGCTTCGAAGCCCTCGCGCTTTCGACTCGCGCGCCTCGCTGTGCTCCTCACTCGCTTCGCTCGTTGCGGTGCTTGCGTCGTCGTGCTTCGCCGTCAGAGCAAGCTCTGACGAGCCTTCGTTCGCTTCGCTCACGAAGACGTCGAGAGCGCTCGCCCTTCGAGTCCGCCAGGGAATAGAACGTGTCACTGGCGCTGTGGCCCTGCCCTTCCCCGGGTTCTCGCGGCTGCGCCGCGAGGTACGGGGGACGGAATCCACCGGCACGCGCGGGCTCCACTTCGTTCCGCCACGCGCTCCCGGCCGGGGGACGGCTGGTCGGCCGGTTCCGGGAGCAGGAAGCGCGCTCGCGATCTCCCGTGGAGGCCGCTCGCGCCAGCGAGCGTGCCGGAATACCACAGCGCGAGCGCGGGGAGGGGTGGGGCCACCCTACTAGGCCGGAACCACTACGCGCGACGCTTGAACAACCATACTCCCATACTCCCCGTGGACTCGAAGGGTGAGGGCGCTCAGCGTGCCCCCGACGACGCAAGCACCGCAGGGCGAGCGAAGCGAGTGAGGAGCGTCGTCCGAGAGAGCGGAGCTCTCTCGTGATCTCGAAAATCTCCAATTTTCGGCGACAGCAAGTCGCGGGTACCTGAGCGCGCGAGGGCTTCGGAGCCGTCTCAGTGGCCGCGGTCATCGTGGGAGCGCGCGAGGGCTCCGTAGTGGTGGTCGTCGTTGGTGTTGTCCCGAGGCCACGTGAGGCCTAACTCCGGATATAAGTTGTTAAATTTTTGAATAGATGTCTTTTTTGACAGATTGTCGAAAAAAGTCGGCAATATACGAAAAATAAGAGAAATATCAAACCGCGCTCAGGGCGTCTCGCTGGTCTCCAGTGCGAGGTCCGCCGTCGGGTAGGCGACACAGGTGAGCACGTAGCCGTTGTCGAGTTCCTCCTGGCCGAGCATCTCGTTGTTGGAGTGGATGACGTAGTCGTCGGCCGCGCCGTCGGTGACGTGGCCGCCACAGGAGACACACTGGCCCTCGCGGCAGGCGTAGGGGAGGTCCCAGCCCTCGTCCTCGCCCGCCTCGAGCAGCGTCTCGTTTTCCTTGACCTCGATGGTCTCGCCCTCCTTGACGTACTCGACCTCGAAGGCCTCGGCCTCGTCGTCCGAGATGACCGACGGATCCTCGGAGGGGTCGACCTCCGCTTCCTCCTCGCCGAGTTCGCCGGCGGCCTCACCCTCGGCGCCGCCACCGATGGCGGCGACGCCGCCGCCGCCGATCGAGCGGTTCATCGGCTCCGAGAAGTCGGTCTCCGGCACCGTCTCGGCGCGCCGCTCGATGACCTCCTGTGCGATGTCGTCGGGGATGGACTTCTCTGTCCCCTTAGAGAAGTGGATGCCGACCACGACCAGGGTCAGCGCCGCCCCCAGCGCGACGGCGAGTGCTTCGACCATAGGCGCGGTTGGGAAAGATGATTCAAAGCCGTTGTGATTGCCCGCGCCGTCTCGTGTCGATGCTCCAGGGATGTTACTCCTCCCGGCGCGCGACCTCGTGGCGGCCGAACCCGTAGCGGAGTCGATTGGCGAGCCGCCGCGAGAACCGGCCCTCGCCGTCGCCCGTAGCCCGCGAGTTGAACCGCTCGGCGAGCGCCGCGTACACCAGCGGCATCGACACCTCCTGGGCGAGTGCCTCCTGCATCGTCCAGGTACCCGTAGAGCCGCCCGCGACGTGGTCGGCCACGTCGCCCAGATTCGGCCCCTCCTCTCGGAACGCCTCCTCACAGAGTTCCAGCAGCCACGACCGGATGACGGCGCCGTTGTTCCACGTCCGCGCGACCGACTCCATGTCGAGGTCATAGCGCCCCTCGTGGAGCAGTTCGAACCCCTCGCCGTACGCCTGCATCAGCGCGTACTCGACGCCGTTGTGGACCATCTTGACGTAGTGACCCGCGCCGGAGCGGCCCATCCGGTCGTGGCCATCGGGGCCCGTCGCGACCGCGTCGAACACCGGCGTCAGCTCGTCGTACGCCCACGCCGGACCGCCGATCATCAGCGAGAAGCCCAGTTCCGCACCCGCCGGGCCGCCCGAGGTGCCACAATCGAGGTACGCCGCCTCAGTTGCGCCCGCGCGACGGACGGAATCCTCGAAGTGGGAGTTCCCGCCGTCGACGACGATGTCCTCGCCGTCGAGATGCGGCTCGAGGTCGTCGAGTGCGGCGTCGACGGGGTCGCCCGCCGGCACCATCAGCCAGACCCGCTTTTCCTCACCCAGCCGCCCGGCGAGGTCCTCGACCGACGTCGCCGGCACCGCGCCGGCGTCCGCCGCGTCCGCGACGGCCGTCTCGTCCACGTCGAACGCGACCACGTCGTGACCCGCGTCGAGCACCCGATCGACGACGATGCGACCCATCCGGCCCAGCCCGATGACGCCGAGTTCCATGCCGGTCCTCCTCCGGGCGCGCTACTGAGGGTTGTGGTGTCGGGACGCGGCCGGGCTACAGCCGATCAATCGAACTGCTCCGCCGCGAGGTCGCCATCCAGGCCCGCGAGCCGTGCGGCCCGCTCGCGGGCGTCTGCCGGGTCGCTCGCCACCACCACGACCGTCTCGGTGTCGCCGGTGACGCGGTACGGCGCCCTCGCGTCGGTCTCGAACGCCGTCGCGTACGTCCGGACCGTGCCGCGGACCCGGCGCTCCAGCGTCGATAGGTCGCACTCGCCGTTCTCGTAGTCCCGAAGCGCCTCCTCGACGTTGCGGAGCGCGGAGATGCGGTCCATCTACGTCGTCCGGAGATGTCCCTGCGAGGGCTCGTACACCTCGCCGCGCTGTTTCAGTTTCTCGATCTCGTGTTCGGCCTTGTCCCGGTCGGTGCCGTTCGACTCGGCCATTTCGAGGACCTCCTCGAAGGGAGCGCCTTCCTCGTACTCGTCTTCCAGTTCCTCGATGATGCCCCTGAGGCTCTTGATGCGGTCGCGCTGGCTCTTCGAGTGGCCCGCCTCGATCATGTCCGCGTCGAACTCGTTGGTCTCGGGGTCCATCCCCACGTCCTCGAGTGACTTGCGGACGATGTCGATGACGCGCTCGGCGTCGCTCTCCTCGACCGTGTCCGACAGCCGGACGCGTGCGCTGGCCTCGGCCAGGCGCACCAGCGCCTCCAGCTTCCGGGCGGTCACCGGCACCGGGGCGTCCTCGCCCTCGCCCTGCGAGCGCAGGTCGACGTAGAACTCCTCGATCGCGTTCCGCGCCGCGTCGGTCATCGTCGGATAACACGACCGCTTCGCGTGCGCGACGTACTTCCGGAACAGGTCTGGGTCGATGGTCGGCTCTACGTCCTCCGTGGCCGTCACCACCTCCTGCTCGGAGACGTTCGCCGTCGGCACGTTCTCCCGGTGAGTGTGGAGCTCGCCGGCGTAGTTCGTCTCGATGATGTGGCGGGCCAGCTTCCGGTCTTCCTCCTCGTCGGGCTTGTCGGTGATAGTGAAGATGAGATCGAACCGGGAGATAAGGGCGGGTTCGAGGTCGATCTGCTCGGGGATGGCCTCGTACTCGTCGAACCGGCCGTACTTGGGGTTGGCCGCGCCGAGCAACGAGCAACGGGATTTGAGTGTGGCGTTTATTCCAGCTTTTGATATGCTAATATTTTGCTGTTCCAGCGCCTCGTGCATGGCAGACCGGTCGCCCGCGTCCATCTTGTCCAGCTCGTCGACCGCGGCGATGCCCTTGTCTGCGAGGACCAGGGCACCGGCCTCCAGCGACCACTGGTCCCCCTCACCGAGGTCGTCGCGAACTGCCGTCGCGGTGAGCCCGGCCGCCGACGATCCCTTTCCAGACGTATAGACGCTTCTTGGAGCGATATTCTTCACGTATTGTAGTATCTGGCTCTTCCCCGTACCAGGGTCCCCGATAAGTAGGATATGGAGATCTCCGCGGATCCGCGAATCGTCCGGGAGGTGCTTCGTGACACCCGAGAAGAGCTGGAAGATGATGGCCTGCTTGTGGGTCTCGTAGCCCCAGATGGAGGGGGCCATCGAGTCGACCATCTTCTGGTAGATGTCGGGGTCGTTGGAGAGTTCGATGATCTCCTGTTTGTCCTCCTCGGTGATGTCCATCTCCTCGAACTCCTCGTCCTCGACCTCGACAGCGACCCCGTCCATGTACTTCTCGAACATCAGCGACTTCTCCTGCTGGTTGCCCTGCTGTTCGAGGCGGAGGATGCCCGTGACGCGGACGTGGTCGCCCGCAGTCACCTCGCCGGTGATGTCGTCCTCGATGTTGACGTCGATGTCCTCCGGGGTCTGGCCGCCGCGCAGGCCCTCCGGAGACTCCTGGATCCGGAGCGTCTGGGCGTCGACGAACTCGGACTGTTCGAAGTTGATGTTGAACGGGCCCTGACGCTCGCAGCCTTCACACTGGTGAGGTTCGGTGAAGCCGCCGTGCTGTGGGATGTACGAGAGCGTTCCGCAGCGCTGGCACTCGAAGGCCGCTTCCTGCAGTTTCGGACGGACGCTGGTGGCCTTGTTGACGGTGCCCTGGATGGCGATGAGATTGCCGTGGTGACGCTCGCGGATATCGCGGATGCCGGTGGTGTCACCGAGATTGATCATCCGGACGTGGGCGTTCCCGAGTTTCACGTCCGCGGGCAGGTCGTACAGACGGAGCGCCTCCTCGGCGTAGTCCTGCATCTGGCCGGGCTGGGCGATGTAGTCTTCTGCCATGTCGCGGTCGAACCGGTAGAGCTCCTCCCAGTCGATGTAGAGTGACTTCCGATCGTTCGGATAGGCCTGTGCGAGCTGTCCGATGTCGTCGGCACAGTAGGTCCGGTAGAACTCCAGGAACCGGTCGATGATCTCGGTGTTGTCCGGGCGGTCCATCGCCATCGATTACGGGCGATTGTGCGGCACCGGGTATGAACCTTCGCTCCGCGAAGTGAAAGTGATCGGCATCGGGATGCAGTGCGGCGATCTCCCCACCGTACGGACAGACTCAGTGGTCGCCGTCCGGGCGTCGACCGGCTCCGCTTCGGTCCGCCGACTCTGTTGTCATCGCCCACCAGCGAGAACACGCAGTCTGCTCGACGGCCGGGTCGGGAAGCCGGGTTTTTGACTGGGGAAATCCTATCGACTGATAATGAGTGACGCCGCCCAGACGAACGACGACAACCCCTACCTCCGAGATCCGCCGACCGACTTCGAGCCGGCCACGGAACTCGAACGTGAGGCAGCGAGCGAACAGGCCGCGCGGCTCCGCGAGGCCATCCGATTTCACGACCAGCGATACTACATCGAGGCCGATCCGGTCATCGACGACCGGTCGTACGACCGGCTTTTCGACCGACTGCAGGCCCTCGAGGACGCCTTCGATCTCGACGAGGCGAACTCGCCGACGAACCGCGTCGGGGGCGAGCCGCTCGACGAACTCGAGACCGTCGAACACGTCGCCCCGATGCTGTCCATCGACTCCTCGGGCGACCCCGAGGCAGTTCGCGAGTTCGACCGCCGGGTTCGCGACCGGCTCGTAGACATCGACACCGACACCGAGGTGGCCTACCTCTGTGAACCGAAATTCGACGGCATCTCCGTCGAACTCGTCTATCGCCACGGGGAACTCGACCGTGCGGTTACGCGTGGCGACGGCGACGAGGGCGACGACATCACCGCCAACGTCCGAACGGTCGGTTCCGTCCCGCAGCGACTGCGCGGGGATCACCCGGACTACCTCGCCGTCCGCGGGGAGCTGTTCATGCCGCGCGAACCGTTCTCGGAGTACAACTCCGAGCGGGTCGCGGAGGGAAAGGAGCCGTTCGCCAACCCTCGAAACGCCGTCGCGGGAACGGTCCGCCAGCTGGACCCCTCGACGGTCGCCGAGCGGCCGCTCGACTGTGTGTTCTTCGACGTGCTCGAGTCGAACGTCGAGTTCGAGAGTCACGCCGAGCAGGTCAGACAGCTTCCCAGGTGGGGACTGAAAACCAGCGCGAGGGTCGAGCGCGTGACCGACATCGAGGCGGCGCTCGCCTACCGCGACCGCCTGCTCGCCGAGCGCGACGACCTCTCGTACGAGGTCGACGGGGTCGTCATCAAACTCGACGACCTGGCGGCGTGCGAGGCGCTCGGCGCGACTGCGCGGGCGCCACGCTGGGCCTTTGCCTACAAGTTCCCCGCACGAACCGAAGAGACGACCGTCCGGCAGATCGCCGTTCAGGTCGGTCGGACGGGGCGGCTGACGCCAGTCGCGCTGCTCGACCCGGTCGAAGTCGGCGGCGTCACCGTCTCGCGCGCGACGCTGCACAACCCCGACCAGATCGTCGACCTCGGCGTCGACGTGGGCGACCGCGTCCGCATCCAGCGAGCGGGTGACGTCATCCCGTACGTCGAAGAGGTCACAGCAGAATCGAGTGAGGGGCACTTCCGGTTTCCCGACCACTGTCCGGCGTGTGACAGCGCCGTCGAGCGTGATGGGCCGAACGCGTTCTGCACCGGCGGGCTGGCCTGCCCGGCGCAGCTCCAGCGCGCGGTCGAGCACTACGCCGCCCGCGCGGGCCTCGACATCGAGGGACTCGGCGAGAAGAACGTCGAGCAACTCATCGACGAGGGCCTCGTCTCCGGCATCCCGGACCTCTATGACCTCACGGTCGATGAACTCGCCGAGCTCGATGGGTGGGGGAAGACGAGTGCCGAGAATCTCACCCGAGAACTCGAGGCCGCAAAGGAGCCGCCGCTGGCGGACTTCCTCGCGGCTATCGGCGTTCCCGAGGTCGGAGAGACGACTGCAGCGAATCTCGCGCGTCACTTCGGCACGCTGGACGCCGTGATGGCAGCCTCGATCGAGGAACTCGAGACGGTCGACGACGTGGGGCCGATCGTCGCGACGGAGATCCACGAGTTCTTCCGGAGCGACCGGAACCGCGAGGTGGTCGAGGCGCTCTGCGAGCGCGGTGTCGAACCCCGGGAGGCCGAGACCGAGACCGGCGACGAACTCGACGGCCTCACCTTCGTGTTCACCGGGTCGCTCGATGGCTTCACCCGGAACGAGGCCCAGGAACTCGTAGAGCGCCACGGCGGCAACGCCACCAGCAGCGTCTCCGGAAACACGGACTACCTCGTGGCCGGCGCCAACCCAGGGACCGGCAAGCAGGAAGACGCCGAGGCCGATCAGGTTCCCGTCATCGACCAGGCGGCGTTCGAGGAGCTGCTCGCCGAGCACGGAGTGGACATCGAGGCGCAGTCCCCAACTCAGTAGAGAGCGAACAGGCGGGTCCTCCCGTACGCGAGGCGACGGACCGCACGCTTCCCGCGGCGCCGGTCGATTCCGGCCCGCACTCGGGGCTCGCGCCCCTATTACCCGCCCCGCGGTGGCTCGTCAGGTCACGGGGACGCTGGTGGCGTTCTCGCACTTGAACCTATGCGAGCGGGACGAGCAATCGCCAACAGCTATAATTACTACAAATTTAATATTCAAGATATTATTTTAATATCAGACATAGCGAGCGCAAAATCATATTATATTCTGAAAATATGTGACACTGCATCCGCGCGAGCGAAGCGAGCGCGGTTCACCGCCACGGAGGTCGCCGGAGGCGACCGGAGTGGCGGCTTTTTTGGTGCAGATTTTTTGCGCGAGTGGTGCCCACAGCGGCGCGCTCCGCGCGCCGCGAGGACACCCGAGCGCAAAAAAGGTGCGTTAGAAGGAAACCTGCTCGTAGCCGTCCTCGCCGATGCCGGGCGAGTCACGGTCGGAGTAGCCGACGCGGCCGACGGCCTTCTCGGAGAGGGCCGAGTACGCGGTGAGTCGGACCTCATCCGCGCCGGCGAAGGTCTGCTCGCCCAGGAGCTCGATGAGGTCGCCGAAGGTGGCCGTTCCATTTGCAAGTTCCAGTTCCAGTTCCCCGTAGGCTTCCACCAGTTCTTCGGTCGTCGCGGGGTAGGAGTGGGCGCTGAGTTCTTCTCGGACGTCGTTCATCAGGCGCATCGTGGCTGGACGTGGACGCGAATCCTTCATAAATGTTCTCTACAAATGGCACATGAATCTGGAAGGAAGATAATGATATTCTAGGACACGGTGAGAGCGCCCCTCGCGGATGCCGGTGCTTTTGTCACAGCAACCTGAGTTCACGTCATGGTCGTCGCGGACCTCCACGCGCACACGACGAACTCGGACGGGAAGCTGACACTTTCCGAGATTCCGGCAGCAGCACGTCAGGCGGGCGTCGAGGTCGTCGCGGTGACCGACCACGACCGACTCCATCCGGAACTGGACGCGCCAGTGACCGAGCGCGCCGGCGTAACCGTCGTCCACGGAATCGAACTGCGGGTCGAGAGCCCGGCGGGGCGGGTAGACCTGTTGGGATACGGCGCCCGTGAGACACCGGCGCTGACGGACCGGATCGACCATCTGCAGCGCGACCGCGTCGAGCGGGGTGAGGCGATGGTCGCGAAGGTGGAGGCCCACCTCGGCATCGATCTCGACGTGACCGTCGAGCCGGGATTCGGCCGGCCGGACCTCGCTCGCGCGGTCGCCGCGGCGACGGAGTACGAGGTCGACCAGGTGTTCGACGACCTCATCCACGACGGCGGCCCCTGCTACGTCGCCCGGGACGTCCCGACGTTCGAGGAGGGACACGAGGTGCTGGCCGACGCCTGCGCACTGGTCGGACTCGCCCACCCGCTCCGGTACGACGACCCGGAGGCGGCCCTCTCGCTGACAGCCGATCTCGACGCGGTGGAGCGCTCCTATCCCTACGAGTTCGACCCGGACCTCGCACCCGTCGAGACCGCCATCGAGGCCCACGACCTGCTGGCGACCGGCGGGAGCGATGCCCACGGCCGCCGGCTCGGCCGCGCGGGGCTCGACAGACGAGAATGGACGCGCGTGCGGGCACGACTGCCGGAGCCGGACCCGTGAGCGCGGTTTCCGGAGTCAGACCCGCGATCGGGGTTGCCGGACCCGCAGGACTCAAGCGGGACGCCAGCCGAGTATCGAGCATGCAGTGTCACTACTGTGACGACGACGCCGCCCTGTCCGTCGAGAAGGACGGCATCAAGGTCGGACTCTGCGAGGAGCACTTCCGCGAGCGGCTGGAGGAACTCTCCGAGTCGGGTTTTCTCGAGGAGATCAGCGACGACCTCGACATCGACCGCTGAGTCGACCCTCTCCCAGTCACTATTCCCCGCCCTCCAGTGCGGCCCCGGTATCCACGCCTGCATCGCGCTCTGCGAGCGCTGCCTTCTCGTCGTGTGAGAGTTGCTTGAGTTCGTACTCCCGCGACATCGCCGCCGACCGACTCTCGAATGTCTCGAGGTGGACCAACTCCACGGGCGTCCGACCGCGCGTGTACTTTGCCCCCTCGCCGGCGTCGTGCTCGGCGACACGGCGCGCCGGGTCGGTCGTATAGCCGGCGTAGAACGTTCCGTCAGCACACCGCAGGAGGTACGCGTAGTGAGTCACTGGTCGAGTGGCCGAGAGGATGAGGGCACCCTGTGATTGCTGCACGATTCCACGGTCCAGTCAAGACCGTGTTTCGTGTGCGCGCTCCCTCGAGACCTCTGCGATGCCCGCGTTCGCCGAGCAGTTCGGACAGGCGTGGATATCGCCACGCTCGTCGGCGAAGACACGAGCGAACCGGTCCGAGACGTGCGCATCACAGTGGTCGCACTTTGGCATGCTGGTGACCGACTCGGGCAGAGGCCCCTCGTCGGCAGTCGAATCTACGCGGGCGACGCGTAAAACTCCCTCGCCGCGTGGTCACACACCTCTGGATGGCCCGCGGGGGCTCACTCCGCTGGGTGGCCCACGAGGGTTCACTCCGCTCTGCGGGCCGCGCTGACGGCGCGGGCGACGAGTCCCGCCTGCGCGCCAGCAGTGAATCCAGCGCCGACGTTGACGACCGTCAGCGGCGTGCAGGACTGGAGCATCCCCGAGAGCGCCGCCTCCCCGGCGCCGCCGTGGCCGTAGCCCGTCGGGACGGGAAGCCCGATGACGGGCGCGTCGACCAGCCCCGCGACGACCGTCGGCAACGCGCCCTCGCGACCGGCCGCGACCACCAGGACGTCGGGTTCGCGAATCTCCGGAAGCGCGTCGAGTAGCCGGTCGATGCTGGCGACGCCGACGTCCTCGACGAGCCGGACGTCGGCCCCCATCTCACGGGCGACCGTCACCGTTTCCCGGGCGGGCTGCGCGTCGGAGGTCCCGGCGGTCACGACGCCCACACTGGCGTCGAGCGACGGGGGCTCGTAGCCAGCACCGTGGACGGTGACGGTCCGACCCCGTGGATCCCACGCGACGGTTGCGTCCGGCGCTTCGGCCGTCAGTACCCGCCGGACTGCGGCCGCGTCGTCGGCGTCGACACGAGTCACCAGCGCGTGCTCAGTGGTCTCCAGCGCGGTCGCCGCGAGTGCCGCCGTCTCGGGGGGTGTCTTCCCCTCGGCGAGAATCCCCTCTGGGACGCCGGTCCGCCGCTCGCGGGCGGCATCGTACCGACCCGCATCGAGCGTCGTGTACCCCCGGAGTTCGGCCTCGGCGGCGGCCGGGCTGAGCTCACCCTGGGCGACCTGTTCGAGCAAGTCACGCATATTCCAGTCTGTGCGCGCGCGAGCGGACGTGTCTGTCGGTTCTCTACCGTCGCCGCCCGGCCGACCCGACCAGTAGCCGCAAAGCATATATAAAACCCAGGCACGCGGTGGCGGTTCGACGTTTCAGTGGCCCCAAAACGGGCGATAGAAGCGGCGAAACCACCCGTCTTCAGGAACTATTATAAAGGGGGCCTGTCAACGCTCACTCGTATGGCAGACCTGATCGTCAAGGCCGCTGTGAAGGACGCACTGGACGACATGAACGTGGCATCCGACTTCTACGACGCACTCGACGACGAGGTCGACGAACTCCTCGAGGATGCCGCGCGACGTGCCGAGGAAAACGATCGGAAGACGGTCCAGCCGCGCGACCTGTAAGTCGGCGGAACCCTCCGAATTTCTTTCGCGACGACGCCGCGTAGCGGTCGCTGTCGTGGGCGAACCAGCGCGAGCGGCCAGGGGTCGCGATATCCGTGTCCGAGCAGCGACCGCGGCTGTCGTACCGACCGGCCTCGACGCGCGGAACGACCAGCTCGCCGTGGCACTCAGAACTCGTGGACGGACACGTCGTCGGCCCCGACGTGGATCTCGTCGGCCAGGTCACAGAAGAGCCCGTGAGCGACCACGCCCGGAACAGCGTCCAACTCGCGGGCCAGGGCCGACGGATCGTCGACGGTCCCGAACGCACAGTCGAGCACCAGATTGCCGTTGTCCGTGACGACAGGGCCGTCCTTGCGCTCGGCAGCCCGGAGCGTCGGGTCGCCGCCGAGCTCCGCGACCCGCTCGCGGACCGTCGGCGTCGCGTCTGGCAGGACCTCGACCGGCACCGGCCGGTCCACCGCGGCGGCGAGCTTCGACTCGTCGACGACCACGAGCAACCGGTCTGCGGCCGCGTCGACGACCTTCTCTCGGGCGTGGGCGCCGCCGCCGCCCTTCACCAGCACCGCCCCATCGGACCCGTCGAACACGTCCGCGCCAGCGCGCCCAGCCTCGTCGACGTCAGCCGCTCCGAGAGGGGCGGCCTGGTCGGCGCCGTCGATGGCCACGTCCGGCGTGGCGTCCTCAAGCGTCGTCTGCGGAATCCCAACCTCGCGGGCGAGCGTCCGCGACTGGTAGGACGTCGGGATGCCCCGGACGTCGAGGCCGGCATCCACTGCCCGCCCCAGCGTCCGGATGGCGTGGGCGGCCGTACTGCCCGTCCCGAGCCCGACGACCTCCCCGTCGCGGACCCGGTCAGCGGCGGACTCGCCCGCCCGGCGCTTGGCGGCCTCGGCCCCCTCGTTCGACTTCATGCCTGGGGGGACGCGGGCGCGGGTATAGAAGCCACCGACAGCAGCCCCTGGGCGCGTGAACCCGACGCGCCCCGCGGCGGCCGGGAAGGTTTTGCCCCCGCCGGGCGGGGACGCGACCATGTTCGGAACCAGCGGGATTCGCGGCCCCGTCGGTGAGACGGTGACAGCCGACCTGGCGCTCCGGGTGGGACGTGCGCTGGGCGACCGCGACCGCGTCGTCGTCGGTCGTGACCCAAGGGACTCGGGGCGGCTGCTCGTGGATACGCTCGCCGCCGGCTGCCGCGAGTGCGGGGTCGACGTCGTCGACCTCGGACAGGCCGCCACTCCCACCGTCGCCAGGGCGGTCGCCTGGGAGGACGCCGACGCCGGCATCTCGGTCACTGCCTCGCACAACCCCGCGCCCGACAACGGCATCAAGCTCTGGCAGCCCTCCGGGCAGGCGTTCGACGAGCCGCTGCGGAAGGAAATCGAAGCCCGGGTGCGGGCCGACGACCCCGACCTGGCGGCGTGGGACAGCCTCGGAGCCCGCCGCACGGCCGACGCGACCGACCGGCACCGCGCGGCGCTGCGCGGCACCGTGCCCGACTGCGAGCAGTCGGTCGTCGTCGACGTGGGCAACGGCGCCGGCAGCGTTACCGCCGACGCGCTCGCCGACCTGGGGTGCGAGGTCGAGACCCTGAACGCCCAGCCGGACGGGTCGTTCCCGGGCCGGCCCTCGGAGCCGACGGCCGAGAACTGCGAGAGTCTCGCGACGCTCGTCCGCGAGTCCGACGCCGACCTCGGCGTCGCCCACGACGGCGATGCCGACCGGATGCGTGCGGTGGCCGGCGACGGCACCTTCCTCTCGGGCGACGTCCTGTTGGCAGTGCTCGCGGCCGACGCCGCCGACGCGGGCGACCGCGTGGCAGTGCCCGTCGACACGAGCCTCGCGGTCGCGGACTTCCTCGCGGAGCGCGGCGTCGAGACGGTCCGAACGCCCGTCGGGGACGTCTACGTCGCGGCCGCCGCGGCCGAGGAGGGAGTCGCGTTCGGCGGTGAACCGTCGGGCGCGTGGATCTGGCCCGAGGAGACGCTCTGTCCGGACGGCCCGCTCTCGGCCTGCCGGCTAGCGGCGCTCGACGCCGAGCGCCCACTGACCGACCGCGCCGCTGACGTTCCAACCTATCCTATCCGCCGCACGTCCGTCGAGACCGACGCGAAGACGGCCGTCATGGAGCGCGTCCGCGAAGCCGTCGCCGCCGAGCACGACCCGGACGCGGTGTCGACGCTGGACGGCGTCCGGGTCGACCACGGCAACGGCTGGTTCCTCGTCCGGGCGAGTGGCACCCAGCCGCTCGTTCGGGTGACCGCGGAGGCGCGCGACCCCGACCGGGCCGACGCACTCCAGGAGACGGCGCTGTCGCTGGTGGAGAATGCACACGGCACGTAGGAGGACCGGAACGCTGTTCAGGTCCGTCGGGTTGAGCGTGCTTCTCGGACGTCCGCGCCGTCGCGGATCTTGTCCTTACACTGGGGACATACGCGGGGGTTCTCGACCCCGTTCGGTGTGAAGACCCGCGCGTACGCTGCCGTTACGAACGAAGAACAGTTCTGGCACTCCGGCATACGGGCAGACAATATACTGGATTTCACATAATGATACTGTGTGAAACGATGCCACGATGTCGGCTATGATACAAGAACGTTCCAGCAGCGGAAGGCGATGTCGCTCTGTGTGGCGACGATTCCGGCGGGCGTCGCCGGCCCGGTGGGCGTCGTCGGCGAGGCCGGAGGGGCCCACGGCGGGAAGTCGGCCAAGAGCTATCCCGCGGGCGGGAGTGGTCGACGAGCGTGACACGCACGACCGTCATCGCCGGGGTCGGTCCCGGCCTGGGAGAGTCGCTCGCGCGCCGGTTCGCCGAGGAGGGCTGCGAGGTCGCGCTGCTCGCCCGGAGCGCGGACTATCTCGAGGAGCTCGAGATCGAACTCAACGGGAGCACCGGCGGTGAGGCACTCGCTATCCCGACCGACATCAGCGACCGCGACGCCGTCGAGGAAGCGTTCGGCGCCGTCCGCGAGGCCTTCGGCCCCGTCGACGTCCTCGTGAATCACGCCTCCGCGGCGTCGTGGCAGGGCCTGCTCGACGCGAGCGCCGAGGACTTCCGCCGCGCCCTCGCGGTCAACGTCGAGGGCGCGTTCCACTGCTCGCAGGAGGCCGTCGCCGACATGGTCGACGGGGACGGTGGGACGGTCATCTTCACCGGCGCGACGACGTCCAGACGGGGTCGGGAGGGTGCCGTCGGCTTCTCCGCCGCGAAGTTCGGCGCCCGCGGCCTGGCCGAGTCGATGGCCCGCGAACTGGGCCCCGAGGGCGTCCACGTCGCCCACGTCGTCATCGACGGCCAGATTCGCCCGCCGGACGGCCCGGCACCCGACCGCCCGGAACACGAGTACCTCGACCCCGACGCCATCGCAGAGGAGTACTGGCACCTCGTCCAGCAGGACCGCTCGACGTGGACGTTAGAACTCGATCTGCGGCCGCACGTCGAGGAATTCTGAAATCCAGGTACAATTGATTTGTTGTCCCTTTACATAAATATATCTGCTGTAATTAAATTTTATGAAGTATATTACAAATATTCTGGTGATAGATCCCGAGGTGCACACACGGCACGACGTTTGCCGGAGGAGCGAAGCCGTTCCACACTGTTCGGCCACGGGCTCCCGATCCGAAAGCAGTCACCGAGGGGCACGCGTTCCCTCATACGGTTTAGTGTAACAGTTTACCGGTGCGTCGGCCGACCGGGGCGCCGACGCGCCGGGAACGATTTATACTAAATCGTATCGGTCCGGCCAGCACCGTCGTCCAGAACACCCCGAGTCGGTCACGGTCGGTCAATTCAAGTCCGAGCCCCCCGGCCTTCGAGCCGTGAAGCTCCTCCGGGACCCAGAACGGCGGCGATGGCTCGTGTTCGCCGTCCTCGCGTCGGCGTTCCTGCTGGTGAACGTCCACCGCCTGTCGACGGCCGTTCTCGCCGGGCAACTGGCGCGCTCGTTCGACGCGACCGCGGCCGAGCTCGGGAGCCTGCACGCCGCCTTCTTTTACGTCTACGCGCCGCTCCAGGTGGTCGCCGGCGTCCTCGCCGACCGAGCGGGCATCCGGTGGACCGCCGCCGTCGGCACGGTGGTGATGAGCATCGGCGGCGTGGCGTTCGCCCTCGCACAGACGTTCCCGGTCGCGTTCGCCGCGCGGCTCCTCGTGGGCCTCGGCGGGAGCGTCGTCTTCATCGCGACGCTGCGGTTCTGCGCGAACTGGTTCCGCCCGGACGAGTTCGCCACCATGTCCGGCGTCACCATCGCCATCGCGGGGCTGGGCGGCATCGTCGCCACGACGCCACTGGCAGTGCTCGTCCAGCGAACGGGCTGGCGGACGGCGATGCTCGGGCTGGGCCTCGTCGGACTGGTCGCCGGCGCCGTCGTCGCGGTCGCTGCGCGCGACTCGCCGGCCGCCGCCGGCCTCTCGCCTATCCGCGGCGTCCCGGAGGCGGAGGACCTCTCGCTGTCGGGCGTCGTCGCGAACGCCCGGCGGGTCCTGCGCGGCCCCGACACCTGGCTCGTCGGGGTCGCCCTCTTCTGTGAGATCGGCGTCAACCTCACCGTCATCGGGCTGTGGGGCGTGCCGTACATGGTCCAGACCTACCAGGGCGTCGGCGTGACCGAGGCCTCGACGTACGCGCTCGCGGGCAGCGCCGGGCTCTTGCTGGGCCCGCCGCTTATCGGCCGCCTCTCGGACCGGCTGGAGCGCCGGACGAGCCTGATGGTCGCCGGCAGCGTCGTCTACACCGGGGCCTTCGCCCTCCTCGCGGCGGGGACGCCGCCGAAGTTCGTCGTCGGCGCCGTGCTGTTCACGGCGGGTGCGCTCGGCGGCGCGTTCGCGCTGGGATACGCCGTCGTCAAGGAGCAACACGATGCAGCAGCCTCGGGCGTGGCGATGGGGACGGTCAACGCCATCGGATTCTCCGGAGCCGCGGTCTTCCCGGTCGCGATGGGCGTCATCCTCGACGCCTACTGGACCGGCGAGACGGTCGCCGGCGCGCGCGTCTACACCGAGTTCGGGTACCAGGTCGCGTTCGGCCTGGCGACGCTCGCGGGGCTGGTGGCGCTGGCGTGCTCGCTCGCGCTCCACCGCCGCGTCCACGCGACCGCGACCCCGAGTGTGACCGCCGGGAGTGACTGAACCCCGGAGGCGAAGGTACCGCGCCGCGGGCGCGCCGCTCAAGTGCGCTCGCCCCCTGCCACAAGTATGAGCGATTCAGCGGGCGGTGCCCTCTCGCCCGACGAGCCCGAGGCCGAACGCCCGTTCCGCGTCGACGCACCGTTCGACCCCGCCGGCGACCAGCCAGACGCCATCGAGGAACTCGTCGCGGGCTACGAGTCCGGCATGACAAAACAGACCCTGCTCGGGGTGACGGGAAGCGGCAAGACCAACACGGTCTCGTGGGTCGTCGAGGAACTCCAGCAGCCCACGCTGATCATCGCGCACAACAAGACGCTCGCGGCCCAGTTGTACGAAGAGTTCCGCAACCTGTTCCCCGACAACGCCGTCGAGTACTTCGTCAGCTACTACGACTACTACCAGCCCGAGGCCTACGTCGAGCAGACCGACACCTACATCGACAAGGACGCCTCGATCAACGACGAGATCGACCGCCTGCGCCACTCCGCGACCCGGTCGCTGCTCACCCGCGACGACGTCATCGTCGTCGCCTCCGTGTCGGCCATCTACGGGCTGGGCGACCCCGAGAACTACGTCGAGATGGCGATGCGACTGGAGACGGGCCAGCAGATCGACCGCGACGAGTTGCTCGCGCGGCTGGTCGACCTCAACTACGAGCGCAACGACGTCGACTTCACCAACGGCACCTTCCGCGTGCGCGGGGACACGGTCGAGGTGTTCCCGATGTACGGCCGCTACGCCGTCCGCGTGGAGTTCTGGGGCG
>JBDGSA010000115.1:0-1766 GCA_042217755.1 Haloglomus sp.
AGACAGACCGCTCAAGGGCGAGAAAAGGACTGAATCTTCTTGAGGCAATCAAAGAGATTATTCAAGAATGGGAAGGTGAGAACAGCGAACCGCTTGAAGAGGCTATCGACAGACTCCATGAGCAGGATTGATGGATAGGAATAATGCGTGAATCAAACGACATACCAAACGGAGAAGAAGGCATCTTCTCGTCTCTCATTGGCCATGAGGGAGCGAAACTTGTCCTCCGCACCGCACTCAGGCAAGGGGACGTAGACATCATGCTGGTTGGGCCGCCAGCATCCGGCAAGTCAGTTGCACTCCTCGCCATCGAAGAGAATGTCCCAGGGTCAGTCTACCGAGACGCTTCCGGATTCACGCAGGCAAAGCTCAGAGACGTGCTGGCCGAGGACCCCGAAATCCTCGCACTGGATGAAGCCGATGCAATGAACAATAACGCCTTCTCGGCCCTCAACACGGCCATGGAGGACGGGTTCGTCTCGAAGTCCACCATGACCGAATCCTACAAGAAAGAAGTAGACACACAGATTTTCGCCACCTCCAACTCGCTCGATGCCATCCCGGAAGACATCAGGTCACGGTTCCGGGTCATCGAGTTCGAGGAATATAGCCCAAACGAGTATCTGGACGTATGCGAGAAGCTACTGCTCGACGTTATCGACTGGATTCAGCAGGGACAGGACGCCCGGCAGGTGGCGCAACTCGTCTACGACGCCATCGGGTCGCGCGACCCACGCGATGCCCGTGACGTTGCACGGCTGGCGGGGGCTCTCGGCAACCCCCTCTCCCGGGTCAAAGACATCGCCAAGTCACTGGAGGACCCGAATGCGGATGTTGAGAGCGTCCCGTTAACGAAAGAGGAACTGATAGAGGCACGGGAACTTGGAAGAACACAAGACCCAAAGGCGTCAGTAGACCCAAACACCTGTACGGCAAACCCGGACGAAGTAGGGAGAAAGAGCGTCAGCGAGATTGCTGAGGAGATGGGCGTCTCGCCCGACGAACTCGGACAGGACATATCCGAGGGGTTGGACGGCGAAGAAACGACAGAAGACGACGGCGGTGACGACTCCGGTGCCGCCGCTGGCGACGGGTACGAAGCGCAGAGCCCGGCGAGTTCTGACGCGGAGATGGCAGAACGGTGGATTAACACGATGGAGGAGCGCGGCCAGAAGGTTATGGCCAACGACTTGGACCACTCCGCCGTCGAAATCATCACCCCGAAGTACGCCAAAGAGGAGACGAAGGAGGTCATCAACACGTTCAAAACGCAGGCTGACGCGCCCGGCGTGGTCCCGCAATCGCCATCGTTCAAGGACGAGGAGCCCGAGGTGGCCGAGACGGTGTGGTCGTACCAGTTCTACCTTGAAGACCCACGCCAACTCGGCTCCTCGGGCTATGACTTTGAGGCCATCATCAACAAACTCCAAAAAGAAGACATCCCGTTTGTCGTCACCAAATCCAACTTGACAAACATATCAATACCTATCTAACTATTATTTAATTATTCCTCAAGGTATTATAGAACTCTGTTGCGTAAATCAAGACGAATTAGCATCTCAAGAGATGATACTGACTCGGTGTGATTACGCAACAGAACGCTGAACTCATTCACTGTGCTATCAGACGTTCAGCTTAAATATGTTCTCGCGGTAGATGGATTCAATGTCTTCGTAATAGGTATGGATGTATTCGTCAATAGCACCCATGTCATCCAGCGTTGCGGACCCAGCAGTATCGCCACGCATATACTTAATTAACTCCCG
>JBDGSA010000115.1:1776-3693 GCA_042217755.1 Haloglomus sp.
AGCCCTTGTTCAACTCGCCAGAAGGTCGTGAAGAAATGTCGTCCGTAATGGGACGTAACTGCTCGGTGATTCTTGGTTTCTGCATACTCTGGATGGAATACATCTTTCCAGATAGGGTTCACATCTTGTTTCTGCATCTGCCCGCGTTGAGTTTTGGTGAGGAACAGCCATGGTTTGCCGTTATCCGGGCGAACGAGTAGATATCGAATGAGTGCTGCCCGTAATTCATCATCCAGTGGAAGCACACGCGGGCGTCGTGACTTGTTCCCGTCACGGTCATGTGGGATATAGACCGCGTTCTTCCGGCCTTCTAACGCCCGAACTGAACCCATCTGTTCATAGTGGTCCTGTACGTCGCTATTGCGTATAGTGATTTCTGAGAGTTTGATATTACACACTTCAGTTGCCCGGAGTCCGAGTTTTAATTGCATAAGGACTATCGCTCGGTCTCGGATATGAGTGACTGCCTGGATGTTTTCCCGTAGTTCGTTTACCGTCAACCGGGGTGGCTCTTTCAGTTCTTGTCCCCCATAATCAACCGCATCCTTGGCTATCTCAATAGGGTTATAATCAGTTGGATGGGGAAATGCAGCGTCGTCTTGCCAATATTGATACGGCTGGTTGAGGTACATTAATCGGTTCTGAATTGTTCCTGGTGCGTTCCCGTGTTCATCACGCAGAGTCTTAATGAACTCCTTGACGTGGTCCTCGTTTGGGCACGCGGGATGCCGCCCCTGCTGTTCCATGAACTCTTTCCAGTATCGGAACGTCCGGTTATACTCGCCAACTGCCGCGTCGGACAGGTCTTTCGTAGCCAGCCGTTCCTGTTTGTACACCTCGAAGGGGTCAACATCCATTTCCTCAAACGTCTCTGCCAACTTTGCAAGCGGGTCTAAATCGCGGTCAAATGCATCTGCTAATTCTTGTCGTGGGTCAGATTCAGTCATGTCGTTTCTCCATTTTTCGTTGCCATATTTTGTGGGCGCTACTCCCGTCCTTGCGGGCGGCCATGTGGAACGGATTGTAGGCGTGAGGGTGGTCGGTGTGCCACTTGAGCCAATCGTAGAAACCTTCAATCACGTTCCAATGCTGGTACGACCGGTCAACACTGAATTGGGATAGCAACCATTCAGACCACGTTTCAACGTCGTCTGGTCGGGCCAAAGCGTGGTGTCGCCCCTGTTCGGTCATGTGCTCTTTCCAGCGCCGAGCAAATCGGTCCCATTCCTCGCTCATCCGCTTCGATAGGTCGAATTTTGCCCGATATTCACTCCATGTGTCTTTGCCTTCGTAGGTTCGGCTGTACTGGTATAGCCTCCGAGCATCTGGAACCTCTGATAGTTCCTTGAACACACCGAGTCTGTCGTTCGGTGGTTGTACCTCTGGCATTACTCTCCCTCCATTGGGTAGTATTCATCATCATCAACGTACAACGCGTCACCTTCCAGAGTATCCAGATGCCGATTCACACGCTCTGGAACTGTGTCAATGATGTGTTGGACAATCTCGCCAAACGACGCCCCGGGGTTATCTTCGACAAATTGCCGAATCGTCTCCCGCTCCCCATGATGTAGCGTCGTCTCAAGTTCTTCTATCCGGTTACGTGCGCGTTCGAGTTCATCCTTCAGGTCGTTGCGTTGCCTGCGCAATTCTTCGGCTGATTCGTCGGGTTCAACCTGAGCATCAAATTTTTTCCGGCCGGCTTCGACCATCGCCTGAATCCACTCAGACACCGACATATCCATTTCTTCAGCGTCAGCCTTCCAGTTCTCATATTGGTCCGGCGTGGGGTAGGTCATTGCCGGCTGTTTATCGGTGTCGGTCATTCCACATCGTACACTGCTATCTCCGTCTACTAATAGATAATGACTATACACCGGCCACGGCGTCATCGGGACGACCCACGCCGGCGACGTC
>JBDGSA010000115.1:3703-17776 GCA_042217755.1 Haloglomus sp.
GACCGAGACGAACTACCTCAATCCCGACGTCGAACTCATCGCCGAGATCAACACCCCCGAGAGCTTCCAGACGTTCGCGGAAGTCCTGAACACCGGCCACGGCGTCATCGGGACGACCCACGCCGGCGACGTCGAGACGCTGGTCAACCGCGTCGTCGAACAGAACGTCCCAACCTACCTGCTGGACGAGGTCGACCTGCTGGTCTTCCCGCGGCACGTCGACGGCGAGCGCTACGTCGGCGAGGTCATCGAGTTGGTGGACGAGGAGCGGTTCCGCGAGTTCGACCGCGAGCGCGCGGACGGGACCTGTGGCGTCGTCCGGAAGGACGACGCGACCGTCTACTGGAACACGGTCGCCAGTCGCCGCCACGACGGCACCTACGCGTTCGCCTACGACCACCCCGAACTCGGGGACGACGAGCGCCGGTGCCGGACGACTGTCTTCGAATCGATCGCCGAGGCGGTCGACAGCACGCCCGAACGCGTCGAGGAGTCGTTCCACCGGAAACACCGGTACGTGCGGTACCTCCGGCGGGAGGGAGTCACCGACGGCGAGGAACTGTTCGCCTTCCTCGCGGACCTGCGGACGGACGAGGCGGCGACGGTCGAACGACTCCAGCACCGGCTCCCCGCGGCCCCGGCCGGCCGGTCGGTCGACATCCCGGAGGGGGGCGAAACCGGGGTCGGCGGCGACCGCGCTGCCTGCTCGGACGCTACGCCCGACCGGACGACCCCCGCCTCCGACCCGCCGACAGCAAACGGCGACGCGATTTCCGGGGCGGGTGAGCGGCGGGAGGGGGAGGATGGCGACTGAGAGGGGGGTGGAGCGGCTCGGCGTCGGTGAGAGTGCAGTGACGCTCGTCGACCGGGCCCTGTACGCGCTGTTTTCCAGACACGCCGACAGCAGTCGCCACGAGCGCGACCGGCACGACTACCGGGCCGGGAACCTCGGCGTCAGTTTCGACGTCTACCTCGCTCGCGTGTACGGCTGTTCCTGGACCGCTGCGAGCCTCGCGTTCGTCGTCGGTGTGACGTTCGTCACGCTGCTCCCACGGGGGTTCGTCGACGGCGCCGTCGCGTTTCTCCACGACGGACTGCCGGTTCTCGATAGAATTCCACTCCCCGTGGTCCCGCCGGGGGCCATGAGCGTCGTTGCGGGGCTGTTCGCTGCCGCGCTCGCCAAGTGGGCGACGGTGCGACTGGGGAGCCTCTACCTGCGGTGGCAGGCCCGCGCCCGCCGGGCCGACATCGAGTCGACACTCCCGGGCGCGGTCCGCTACCTGCGCGTGCTCGCCTCCGGGAGCGACGACCAGCGCGCCATGCTCCGCCGGGTGGCCGACCAGGACGCCTACGGCGAGACCGCCGTCGCGTTCCGGCGGGCGCTCAACGAGGCGACGCTGACCGGCAGTCTCGACGCCGGCCTCGAACTCGTCGCCCGCGACACTCCCTCGCGGGACCTGCTCGCGCCGTTCCTGTTGAAGTACCGCGAACACGCGAACCAGGGGACCGACGCGCTCGCCGAGTACCTCGACATGGAGGGCCATCTCCTCTCGCACCGCCAGTCGCGCACCCACGACCGGGTCAGCGGCTACCTCGAACTCCTCGCCGAACTGTTCGTCGTCCTGCTCGTCTTCCCCGCGCTGACGGTGCTGATACTCACGGTGATGAGCGTCCTCGCTCCGGGACTCTCACGGACCGTCGCGACCCCGCTGGGCACGGTGACGACCCGCGAGGTGTTCGTCTACAGTTGCATCGCGTTCGTTCTGGGCGTGGGGGCCGGCACGGCCAGCGCCGTCGCGAGTCTGCGCCCGACCCAACACGCAATGGCGACGTATTCGCTCCCGTCGGACCTCTCCGGAATCGTCCGGTCGGCGACGACCAATCCGGTGAGTGCCGCGGTCGTCTGCACACCGCTCGCGCTCGGCTTCGGCGGGCTGCTCTGGCTGCTGGGCTACCGCCCGGCGAACGTCTTCCTGTTGAGTTACGTCGCAAGCGGTCTCCCAGTGGGCGCGGTCGCGGTCAGGCGAGCGCGCATCGACGACGCAAAAGACCGGGAGATCCGGGATTTCGTGCACGCAGTGTCGGGCCACGTCGCGCTCGGCCGTCCGTTCTCGCAGGCGGTCGACGCCGTCGCTCGCGAGGTCGACCACGGCGCGCTCCAGGACGACGTCGAGTCGCTTGCCTTCGCCCTCTCGCTGACGACCGACGCCGGAGCCGAGGACGGCGACGTCCGCGCGGCCGCCCTCGACAGTTTCGTCGCCGACGTGGGAACGCCTATGGCCGAACAGACAATCGGACTGGTCGTCGGCGCGCTCGACGCCGGCAGCGACGCGGAGAAGGTCTTCGAGACGCTCCAGACCGAGATCGGCCGGCTCTACCACGAGCGAAAGGAACTCCGGAGTTCCCTGATGGTCTACGTCGCCGTCGGCTGGACGACCGGCCTGCTCGTACTCGGGATCATGGTGGCGGTCAACCTCTACGTCCTCGACGGGTTCGCGGAACTGGCGGCGGTCTCGGCGACCAGCAACGACGCCGCGGCCGGACTGGCGCTGAACCCGGACGCAGTCGACCCCGCCCGCGACCGGTGGCGCTTTTACCTCGTGACCCAGGCGACGATGCTCGCGTGTGGCTGGTTCGCCGGGACGGCCAGTCGCGGCAAGTACGAGGCGCTGCTCCACTCGGCCGGCCTCGTCGGCCTCGCGTATCTCGTCTTCGCGGGGGCGGGACTGATATGACCCGAGCGGCCGGCCCGGTCGAGGACCGACGGCGACGAGGGCAGTCCAGCGTCGTCGGCGTCGCCTTGCTCCTGGGAGCGACGGTGGTCGCGCTCGGGGTCCTGACCGCGAGCGTCGGAACGCTCGTCAGCGGCCACGCCGCTCGTGCCGACGCCGACCGGGTCGCCGCGGACATGGACGACGCCCTGCGCCCGGTCGAGACGACGGGCCATCGGACCGGCGAGGTCCGCTTCGCGAAGGGTTCGCTCCGGACGGTCGAACGCGACCTGCACGTCCTCAAAAACGGCACACACGAGGCGACGGTTCCGGTCGGTGGACTCGTCTACGCCAGGGGTGACCGCCGCGTCAGGTCGGTCGCGGGCGCGGTCGTGCGTGGTCGCGACGACAGCGCCTGGCCCGTCGACGAACCGCCGATAGTCGGGTCCGAACAGACGGAAGTACTCGTCGTCGGTGCCCCGATGTTGAACGCCTCCGACGGGTCGGTCGGCGGCGGTCGGATACGAGCCGAACTCGCGACGAACGTCAGCCACGACCGCCGGTATCTCGGTCGCGGCAGCTACGAGGTCGCGGTCGAGACCACTGTCCCGGGAGCCTTCGAGACTGCCTTCGAGGAACTGGGCGCGTCGAGCATCGACCGACGCGACGTCGACGGCGACGGCCTCGCGAGCGTCGTCGCGACGTTCCCGGGCGTCCGGCGCGGGTATCTCGTCGTCCACGACATGCGCCTGGAGGTGCGTGATGGCTGAAGACAGTCCCCGAGGCGCGAGCGGACCCGCGCATGCCTTCCCCGCCGGCGACCGGGCCGTGACGCCCGCAGTGGGCAAGTCACTGGAGGCGGGACTGGTCGTGCTGTTCGTCGCCGTACTCTCGACGCTGTTGCTCGGTGGACTGGTCCCCGATTACCGGGCGGCGACCGGTGCGCAACTCGGCGACCGCGTCCTCGCGACCGCGAGCCAGGAGGTCGAGGCGGCGGTCCCGCCGACCGCCCGCGAGGTCGACGCCCGGCGGACGGTCGACCTCCCGACCAGCATCGCCGGCAAGGGCTACGAAATCGCGGTCGACGGCCGCTGGCTCGTCCTCAACCACCCCGACGAGACCGTCGCGGGGCGCGTTCGACTCGTCCTCCCGTCGAGCGTCGACCGCGTCGAGGGCTCCTGGGAGAGCGGCGCCGAACAGGTGGTCGTCGTCAGCGGCGACGAAGACGGACTGGTCGTCGAACTCGTCGAGGAGGGAGAGACGTGAGAAGTCAGCCCGAGAGAACGGCGACGGCCCCCGCGGCGAGGACGCCGAGACCGAGGAAGACGGCAGCGAGAGCGGCGAAGCCGTACGCCAGCGCGAGCGCCGGCGACCCGGGACGGGCGACGACGTACACGAGGGCGGCGACCGCGAGACAGACCGCGGCGAGCATCCCGCCGACGAAAAGCGGGAAGTCGTACGTCAGTTCCTGTGGCACGTCCGGCGGGTCGACGCGTGCCCACATCAACGCTCCGGGACCGGTAACGGGGGGCAAAGCGTGACCCCGACCGGGAGCGCCGAAGCGCTGACTCGCCCCGAGGGACGGCGTGGACAGGCGAACCTCCTCGCGCTGGTCGCGGCGCTGTTCGCGCTGACGACCGCGATGGTGGTCGGCGTCGTCGTCGCCGACGGGGCCCTGGCGGGCGCCGCGAGAGACAGCGACGAGCGCCACGCCGCGACGGCGGTCGCCGACCGACTGGTGGCCGGCGACTCGCCGCTGACCAACCGGACCAACGTCGTCGACGGTCGGGCGGTCGACGAGGTCACCGCCGCGCGATTGCGAAGCAGGTATCCGGTACTCGACGACCGGGCAGTCCGGGTGACGCTGGGCGAGGAAACCCTGGCGAGCGCCGGCCGGCCCGCGGGCGGGACGACCGTCCGCCGAATCGTCCTCGTCGAGCGCACCCAGGAGGTGACGATCCGGCCGCGGTTCTCGGGCGCCAACCGATTCACGCTGCCCCGTCGGACGGAGCGGGTCGAACTCGCGATAGACCCGCCGGGGAACGTCAGCGTCGAGGCCGTCCGCGCCAACGGTCGCACGGTGCTGTACAGTCCGGGCGACAGCCTCGACGGCACCTACGAGGTGGAGGTCAGCAGGCGTGAAACGGTGGAGTTTCGCTTCGACGCCAACGGGAGCCTCTCGCGGGGCGACGTGACCGCCACGCTCTATCCCTGGCGGACGAACAAGAGCGTCCTGGGAGTGACCGTCGATGAGTGAACGCCGACCGACGACGGGAAGGGACCGGTCCGGCGACGCGCGCGGACAGCTCCCGATGCCGGCAGTCGAGGGGGCGCTGGCCGTCGTCCTGGTCCTCGGCGTCGCCGCGGGCTTTGCCCTCGGCGTCACGCAACCGGACACGAGCGAACCGCAACTCGACGCCTACGCAGAGGACGCGGCGACGATCCTCGCGAGCGAACCGCCGCGCCACCGGGACGGGACGCGCCTGGCCGAAGCGGCGCGCTCGTCGGCGGCGCTGGAGCGCGAGCGCGCGGCGCTCCGGCGTCGCGTCCGTCGCATCCTGCCGGAGAACCTGATGTTCCGCGTCGAGACGCCACACGGCGCGGTCGGGTTCGCCAAACCCGCACGCGTCACGACCGGCGTCGCGACGACGCCCACGCGGCACGGGCCCGTGACGATACGGGTGTGGTACGCGTGACTCGCGCGGACGCTCCCGGTGGCCCGGAGGGTGACCGCGGCCAGTTCGTCCTGCTCGCGGGCGTGGTGGTCGCGCTCGCACTGGTCGCGATGCTCACCGCCTACCTCCAGCTGGGTTACGCGGCGGACGTCCGGACGACCGACACCGGCCACACGACGGTCGACGGCCGGGCGTTTCTCGAACGTGCGACGCACGACGCCGCACGTCCCCTGCGCGGCGAGTACCCCTGGAGCGAGCGCGGACGGGCCGTCACCGCCCTGCGGAATCGCCTCGACGCCCGGCTCGCGGAACTCGAACGCGCTCGCGTGAGCGAAGGGGTCGTCTACCGGACCGGATACAACCAGACTGTGGCTGCACAGTGGGCCCGCGCCGAGTGTCCCGGCGGGGGCGACGCGCGGGAATTCGGCCCATGCGAGGCGGACCGCGGCGTCGTCGTCCAGGAACGTGCGGGACGGACGCTCGTCCTCGCCGTCGCCTACGACCTGGCGGTGACGACCGAGGACTCCCAGACCTGGACGACCTTCGTCGCAAACGCCAGCGACTGATCCGGACGGTCAGGTACTCGTCGGTTCCCTCGAAGGAAGATTCAAACCCGACGGGAGCGAACCGCCGGTATGGTTGACCCCGGACGCGAGGTCGAGTACACGGAGTCGGACGTCGTGAGCGTCTTCGAGTCCCGCGAGGACTACGCGGAACCGCTGACCGCGAACGAGATCGCCGATCACCTGGACTGTTCGCGCCGGACCGCACTCAACAGACTCCACGACCTCCAGGAGTCGACCGAGGTGACGAGCAAGAAAGTCGGCGGCCGGAGTCGCGTGTGGTGGATCCCCGTCTACGTCGACCGCTGAACGCCGCGCTCACCCGCAGTATTGTCCGCGACGGTGTCGCTCCCGGCGGTGGCGCTCCCGGCGGTGTCACCCGGCGATGCGGTCGTACCACTCGGCCATCGCCGCCGCGTGGTCCGCGAGGACGTCTCTGACCGGGTCGGTCCCGGGGACGAACGACGTCCGGAACCGGACTTCACCCGTCTCGGTCGCGAGTTCGAACCCCCCGTTCTCGACTGACGCGTTGTACTCCAGCAGGCGGGCCGCGAGCGGGTCGCGCTCCTCGTCCGTGAGCCGGTCCGGATGGACGGACGTGGCCGTACAGCGCTCGCCCGACTCCGCGGGTTCGACGTGGAGGACCCACTCCCGGTCGTCGAGCGTGGCCTGCAGCGAGATGCGAGACCCGTCGGCGGCCACCTCGTATGGCCACCCCTCCGCGTCCAGTTCCTCGACCACCGGTTCGAGGGGCGGCGCGACGTCCGAGTCCCCCGTGGCCTCCGCCGCGACGAGTTCGCCGACGTCGACCGCGGAGGCGCGTCCGCTCTCGTCCTCGACGGACGGGTCCTCAGCCGACGCGTCCCCGGTCGTCGGTCCGTGCTCGTCGGTGTCCGGTTTCCCCTCGACGACGCGGACGCCCGGACTGACCTGCCGCAGTCGGAACTCGCGGGTGCCGGCCCGCCGGTCGGGGTCGTCGGCGAACACCGCCTCGGTCAGGTCCGTCGCGTCAGGGAGCCGCTCGTGCTGTCGGACCTCCGTCGCCACCCACGTCTCCGTCCCCGCCAGCGGGTCGTCGGGGTCGGCGAGGCGCGCCCGGAGCGACTCTTCGTCGTCGGGAACCGTCGCCTCGGCCGAGGGGTCGAGTCGCGCCTCGACCACGACGTCGGTGTCGGGAACCAGGTCCGTCGGCGTCGTCTCCTCGTCGAGCCCGAACAGTCCCTCCCGGGCGGCGCGCTCCCACCCCTGCCAGTCGAGCAGGGCGCGCATCGTCGCCGGCGGGCCGGCCCAGAACCAGGCGGCCTCGACGCGGAACTCCTCGCCCGACGGCGTCGACAGCGCGAGTCCGCGACGCGTGTGGAGTGCGTGCTGTGTGTCACCCATACACAACGTTCGGAGCGCCAAGGATTAGTGTCTGACGGGCCGCCGGAGCACGAGGAGGTGACCTCCCGACTCAGAGGGTCGCACGGACGCGCTCGACGACGTACTCGGCTTCCGCGTCGGTGAGACACATCGGATTGACGGTGAACTGCGATTCCGCGAGCGCGTCGGCACCGACGAACACGCGGGGGTCCTCCTGGCGGAGCGCCCCGACGAGGTCGACGGCCGAGACACTCGCCGAAGACTCGTCGACCGCCACCGTGACCGTCGGGGCGGCGTTCTTCGCACCGTCGGCGATGGTCGTCGAGAGTCCCTCGACGTCGTCGAGCGATTCGGCGACGCCCTCCGCGCGAGCGCGCCACTCGTCCCGCGTCGCATCGTGGTCCTCCTCGACGAACGACTCCAGCGCCACGAGCAGGCCGACGAGTTCCTCCTTGCCGACCTTCAGGGGGCGACCGATCCCCTGGGCGGGCACGCCGTCGAACCGCGAGCGGTCGAGGAGCCGTTCGGGCGGGTCCCACACCTCGCCAGCGGCGTGGGTGTCGAGGTGCTGAGCGGCGACGGACGCGACCAGGTCCGCGCGCCCCGCGAGGATGCCCGTCGTCTGCGGTCCGCGGATCGCCTTCCCGCCGCTGAACGCCACCAGGTCCGCGCCCTGCTCGGTGAACCACGAGAGGTTCTCGACGGGCGGCAACTCCGCGGCGGCGTCGACGACCACTGGCACGTCGCGCTCGTGAGCGACCTCGCAGACTTCGGCGAGCGCCGGCCCCTCGTGGGCCTTGTAGACGTGGGCGACCGCCGCCGTCTCCTCGCCGATTGCGTCGGCGTACATCCAGGGTTCGACGTTGCGCGACCCGGTCCCGAGCGACCGGTCGTTCGTCCCGACGTCGACGACGGTCGCGCCGGCCGCCCGGATGGCGTGGTCGTAGCCCGTCCGGTGCGTGCGTGGCATGACGACCTCGTCGGCGACCCCCGTGGTGTCGGGCAGGCGCGACATGACGCCCAGGTCCTCGCCGGCGATGCAGGCAGCCGTCGCGAGCACGAGCGCGCCGGCGGCGCCGTTCGTGACGTACCCCGCCGCCGCGCCAGTCACCTCGGCGATGCGGTCGCTCGCGGCCGCCTGCAGGTCCGAGAGGCGGACGAACGACTCCGCGGCGCGGTCCATCGCCGCCAGCGCCTCGGGTCTGATGCGACTGCCACCGATACGCGTCTTCGTCCCAGCGGCGTTGACGACCGTCGGAACGCCGAGGTCCGCGTAGACGGAGTCGTCGGTCATGGCTGACCGGTCGGGCCGTCCGCGAATAAACCCACTGTCCGGGGCGACCCGCCGAACCGCTACTCCCGGGCCGGCGGCGGCACGTACCCCTCCAGGTCGGCCGACTGGAGGTCGACCGTCTCGCCCGTCTCGGCGGCGCGGTAGGCGGCCATGCACAGGCGGACGACGTCGAGGCCGTCCGCGACGTCGAACCGGCCGTTCTCGCCGGCCCGGAAGGACGCGACAGCGTCGCGGTTCTCCGCGACGTAGCCGCCGTCGACGACCGACGCGCCCGCGACGGGCATCCGGCCGCTCGTGGCGGTCTGTTTCTCCGCCCAGCCCTCGCCCTCCCCGACCGCGTCCGAGAAGAACACGCTCGACGCGGTCTCGTCGGTGACGACCTGCCCCGAGTACTCGGGGCCGAGGAGTTCGAGGTCGCGGCTGACGCCCGCGCCGACGAAACACCACGACCCCGTCGCCTCCGAGACGACCGTCCGGTCCTCGCTCGTCTCGTAACGGACCGTCGCGCGGGCGTAGTCCTCGACCGGGTCCGCGGCGAAGTCGACGCCGTACGCCTCGCGCAGTCGCTGTGCGTAGTCGGGCCGGTCCCACTTCAGCGTCGCCGTGTCCGCGTCCACGGAGACCGCTTCGATGCCGCCGTCGCCGCGCTCGGGGTCCGACAGGAGGAACTCGTTGCCGGCCAGCGCGTGACAGAGCATGTCCGTCAGCGCGCCGCCGCCCTGCCGCTGGCCGTCCCAGAACCACCCGGCGTGCGGGCCGCCGTGCTCGGCCTTCGAGCGCGCGAGGTACGGACGGCCGGCCTCGCGGCCCCGTTCCCAGAGCAGTTCGCGCGTCTCGGCGATCTCGGGTTCGTGTGGCCAGTTCTCCAGGTAGGCGTGGGGCAGGCCCGCGCCGTCGAGCAACTCCAGTATTCGCTGGGCCTCGTCGACGGTCCGCGCGACCGGCTTTTCCAGCGCGACGCCCTGCAGGTCGGCGCCCGCCCCGACCGCCTCGACGGCGGCCTCGACGACGTCGACGCGGGTATGGTTCGGACTCGTCACCCAGAGGCCGTCCACGGCCGGGTCGGCGACGAGGTCGCCGACCTGGGTCTCGTCGTACACCGCGGGGTCGCCCCAGCCTTCCTCGCGACAGGTCGTCGCGAAGTCCGCGGCGCGGGACTGGGTGGGGTTGGCGACGCCGGCGACCGTCACGCCCGGGAGGTACGCGACGCTCGGTGCGTGGGACTCGCGGGTGATGAACCCGGCACCGACGAAGCCGATACCGAAGGAATCGGACATGCCCCGCGAGTGGGGCGCCGCGACCGTAGCCTTTCGGTTCACGGCGGTGCCGACCGGGTCTGGTCCGGGGGAACGCACCCGAAACGTTTCCACCGCACGCGACGAAGCGCGGGCGTGAGCGACACGTCACTGCTGGTCGTCGGCGCCCACCCCGACGACCCCTCGATCAAAGCCGGCGGCATCGCCGCGAAGTACGTCGCCGACGGCCGCGAGGTTACCTTCCTCTCGCTGACCGACGGGAGCGCCGGTCACCACGAACAGGGCCGGACCGAACTGGCCGCGCGGCGCAGACGCGAGGCCCGGGCCGTCGCCGACACCCTGGGCGTCGAGTACAGGGTGTTCGACGCCCCCGACGGCGAACTCGAACCCACGATCGAGAACCGGCGGCGACTCATCCGGTTCGTCCGCGAGGTCGACCCCGACCTCGTGCTCGGTCCACGCCCCAACGACTACCACCCCGACCACCGCTACGCCGCACAGCTCCTCCAGGACGCCGCCTACATGCTGATCGTCCCGAACGTCTGTCCCGGGACGCCGCCCCTCGATTCGAACCCGGTGTTCGGGTACGTCGCAGACGGCTTCGAGAAGCCCGCTCCCTTCGAACCCGACGTCGTCTGTGACGTCACGGACGTCGAATCCCGCAAGATAGACGCCCTGCACTGCCACGAGTCCCAGATGTACGAGTGGCTCCCCTACACGTTCGGCGAACTCGATTCGGTGCCCGACGACGAGAAAGCACGCCGCGAGTGGCTGGCGAACGACGGCCTCGGTCACCTGGCCGAGAACACCGAAATGAACGTCGCCGACCGTTTCCGCGAGGAACTGCGCGACCGCTACGGCCCCGAACAGGGCGACGCCGTCGAACACGCCGAAGCGGTCGAGGTCTCCGAGTACGGTGCCCCGCTGACCGACGAGCGGCGCGAAGAACTGTTCTTCTTCTGAGCGCCGCGGGACCGCGAGGACTCCGCCGCACTCAGACGTCGAACCCCCACTCCTCGGCGCGTTCCTGGGCTTCTTCGCGGGCCTGCTCGCGGATCGCCTCGATCTTGCGTTCGTCCTCGAGGAACGCCTCGACCGCGCCGACGTCGCGCCCGTCGGTCGCGTCCTCGCTCTCGTCCTCCGCCGGGGTCACCCGCTCCGCCGGTGCGGCCTCGCGCGTCCGGTCGGCGAGGGACTGGTCGCCCGCGAGGCGCTCGGCGGCCATCCCCGGCGGCACGCGAAACCGCCCCTGGTCGTGGACAGCGTCGAGCGCGCCTCGCCGGACGGCATAGAGGTTCAACCCGTAGGGCCCGCCGGCCGCGAGGTCCGCTAACGCCGGCGGCCCGCCGCGCTCGCTGCCCGTGTGGTAGGCGACGACCGGGACGCCCGCCTCGAAGGTCAGCACGCCCCGGCCGTCGTCGTCGAGCAACAGCGACCCCTGGGGTTCGAGGACGGCGTAGCCCGTCACCGCGCGGTCCAGCGCGTCGACGAGCACCGTGCGCGGGTCGCTGACGACCCGCGAGCGCACCAGCTGGCCCTCGGGGAGTTTCATGGCGACTCTGGCACGACCGCGCTCCGGAAGCGGTCGGCGACCGCCCCCGAATCACCGTCCCTGACCGTCAGCGCGCCCGCCGCCTCGCGGTAGGCCGCGGCCGCCCGCGACTCCGGGGCGTACGCGAGCAACGGTTGCCCGGCCCGGCGGGCCGCCCGCACCGCCTCGCTCGCCGGGACCGACGCCAGCGTCGGCCCGTCGAAGTAGCGCTCGGCCTTGGGAGCGATCCGGTCGATGGCGTCCCCGTCGCGCACCTTGTTGAACAGGATGCCGGCCGTCCCCGTGTCGTAAGAACTCGCGTACTCCTGGACTTTCAGCCCGTCCGACAGCGCCGGAATCGTCGGTTCGAGGACCACGACGACGCGGTCTGCGAGCACGATGGGCAACACGGCCGCTCGACTCGACAGCGTCGCCGCCGAGTCCAGCAGGATGACGTCCGTCTCGGCCGCCAGCGTCGCGACCACCTCGCGCAACCGCGTCGGGTCGGCCGCCGCGAACCCGCCCAGGTCCGTCCCGCAGGGAACGACCGACATTCCGTGACGCTCGTAGACGGCCGCCTCGACCGGCGCGCCGCCCTCGACGAGCACGTCGTGCAGCGTCGTCTCGACGTCCGCGAGACCGGCGTGAAAGAGGAGGTTCGCCATCCCCATGTCGGCGTCGACGACGGTGACGTCGTACTCCCGGGCCAGCGCCATCCCCAGCGCCAGCGTGCTCGTGGTCTTGCCCGTCCCCCCTTTGCCGCTGGCGACCGCGAAGGCCTCAACCATTGGCCCCGATTGCTGTGCCCTCCGGTATAAACGTTCGCGTCGAGAGACAGGTTCGGCGCGTCGCCGGTCTCAGGTCCGCCGCGCCACCGCTACCGCTCGTGTCCCGCGAGCGCCTCGAACCCCAGCGGGTCGACCAGCGCGTCGCCCAGGCCGGCGACCAGCGCCGCCGCCCGGTCGTACGGCGACGTGGCGTCCGCACCGCGCTCCGGCCGCCTGACTCCCGCGTGGGCGGATACGCGGTCGACGAACGTCTCCCTGGCCACCTCGTTCTCGAAGAGACCGTGGAGGTAGGTTCCGAGGACGCGGTCGGTCGCGACCCCCGCGTCGGCCGCGGGGAACGGGCGGTCGACGCCCCCGTCGTCGAGCAGTCGCGACTCGCCCATGTGGATCTCGTAGCCCGAGACGGTCCCCCGCGCGCCGGCGAGCGGGCCCGCACCCCGCAACTCGCGCGTCACCGCCTCGACGCGCTTGGACTCCGAGAAGTGCGTCTCGACTGGCAGGAGTCCGACCCCCTCGACGGTCTCGCGGTCGCCGGTGCTCTCGACGTCCGCGTTGGTGATCCGCTCGCCCAGTATCTGGTAGCCCCCGCAAAGCCCGACGACCGGCCCCGCGAAGCCCCGCAGTTCATCGGCCAAGCCCGCCTCGCGCAGCGCCAGCAGGTCGTCGACCGTGTTCTTCGTCCCGGGGATGACGACCGCGTCTGCGCCGCGGTCGGTCGGCCCGGCGGTGTCGAGGGTAACGTCGAGCGGGACGTACGCCACCCGGACGCCCGGCGTCGCGGCCAGCGGCTCCAGGTCGGTGAAATTCGAGATCCGCGGGAGGCGCGGCACGGCGACGGTCACCGACTGCTCGACGGGCACGCCGTCGTCGCCGCCCCGAACTGCGCGCTGGCCCTCTCCCGGCAGGTCGACGCTGTCCTCGGCCGGGAGGCCGGGGTCGTCGTGGGGCAGGACGCCCAGGACGGGGACGCCCGTGCGCTCCTCGACCTCGGCGATGGCCGGGTCGAGCAGCGACTCGTCGCCGCGGAACTTCGTCAGGACCGCGCCCACGACGCGCTCCCGGACGTCGTCGGGCAGGAGTTCGACCGTGCCGACGAGGCTGGCGAACGCGCCCCCGCGCTCGATGTCGACGACCAGCAGGACGTCCGCGTCCGCGAAGCGAGCGGTTTCGAGGTTCGCGAGGTCGCGCTCCCGGAGGTTGGGTTCGGCGGGCGAGCCCGCGCCCTCGGCGACGACGACGTCGTGCTCGCGGGCGAGGCGTTCGTGGGCCGCACGGGCGGTCTCACGGGCGCGCTCCCAGTGCTGGTGGTAGTACTCGCCCGCCGCGTAGTGGGCGACGGCCTCGCCGTCCAGCACCAGTTGGGACTCGCCGTCGCCGCGCGGTTTCAGGAGGACCGGGTTGTGGTCAGTCGTCGGCGGGACGCGTGCGGCTCGGGCCTGGACGTACTGGGAGACACCGATTTCGCCGAACGCGCCGGCGCTCCCCGTCCCCGGTTCGGCCGCGTCGGCGTCACTGCTTCCGGCGTCGCCGCCGACAGCGGCGGCCTTCGGGACCGCCCGGGCGTTGTTGGACATGTTCTGGGCCTTGAACGGGGCGACGTCGACGCTGGCATCGGCGAGCAAGCGACAGAGGCCGGCGGCGACGGTGGACTTGCCGACGTGGCTCGCGGTGCCGGCGACGAGCAGGGTGCGCGCGGTCCCTTCGGGTGCGGCGTCCCCGTCTGGAGCACTGTCGTTCCCGTCACCGGCGCGCTCGTCCGCCCCGTCGGTCATCAGTACTCGGTACCCTTCCGGGCGCCCTGGCCCGCCTCGATGGGGTGTTTCTCCTTGCCCACCTCCGTCACCAGGTCCGCGAGGTCGGTGACGTACTCGGGGCGCTCGTGGCCGCCGGTCA
>JBDGSA010000032.1:0-17769 GCA_042217755.1 Haloglomus sp.
TCACGCCACGTGTCCTCACCACTCCTTGCAGTCGGCACAGACGAGGCCCGCCTCGTCGCGCCACCGCTCCTCGACGGTGGCGCCACAGGCCGCACACGCGGGGCCCTCGGGCGACCAGTCGTAGGTCGAGCGAGCGGGCTCGGCGTCGGCGGGGGCGAACTCGGAATCCGCGGCGTTCTCGTCGTCCGCCCCGTCGTCGCCCCCGTCCGCGTCGTCGAGAAACTCGTCGAGCGAGGCGTCCCGGGCCATATCGACGCGGAGGGGAGCCGACGGGTTAGCCCTGACGGTGGCCGGGACTCCACGGTAACAGACAGACTGAAGGTACGAGCGCGGAATCTACGAGCATGGCAGAGACCGGCATCACGCCCGCGGAGGCCATCGACCTCGTCGTGAACAACATCCTGAGCGACCCCATCACGCTCGTGCTCGTGCTGACTGGTGCGCTACTCGTCGGCGGGTCGTCGCTCCTCCTCGGCTACCTCACGCTGGGCGCCGTGGTCGAGCAACTCGGCGAACTCGCCCCCGGCGGCGAGCCGCCGCAGCGCGAGCAGCAGTCCTGAGCCGACGAGCGGCCGCCTTCTCACGCGTCGAGGCCTGCGTCGCGAGCCGCGCGACCGGCCAGTTCGATGGCCCGGTCGAGGTCCGGTCCGAGCGGCGACCCCACGACCAGCGAGTCGGCGTGCTCGAGGACGGCAGCCATCCGGTCGGCGACCGCGTCGGGGGTGCCGGCGATGCAGAACGCGTCGACCATCGCTGGCGTGACCTCGTCGAAGGCGGCGGAGAAGTCGCCCGCCGAGAGGTGCTCGCCGATGCGCTCTGCGCGGTCGGTGTCCAGCCCGTGCCGGTCGAGGACGGGCGGGGCGGCGCCGGCGGCGATGAACGCGACCGGCTGGACGGCGAGTTCGCGGGCCGCATCGGCGTCCGCGGCGACGGAGACGCTGGCGTACGCCGCCAGGTCGGGGTCGTCGTCGTGCGGGCGGTCCGCTCGACCCTCCTCCAGGCGGTCGCGCGCCCACGCGAGGTCGTCCGGATGCGAGCCGTTGAACAGCAGGCCGTCGGCGTGCTTGCCGGCCATCCGGCACATATTCGGGCCCTCGCCGCCGACGTAGACCGGGATGGAGGTGCCCTGGGGGGGCACGAACTTCAGCTCCGCGCCGCTGGCCCGGAAGGTCCCGTCGTGATCGACCGTCTCGCCGTCCCAGAGGTCCCGCGCGACCGAGAACGCCTCGAGCACCGAGCGGAGGCCGCGCTCCTCCTCGAGGCCGAGCGAGCGAAGCGCCGAGGGGTCGCCCGGCCCGACGCCGTACACCGCGCGGCCGCCGCTGGCCTCATCGAGGCTCGCGACCCGCGCTGCCAGGGTGGCGGGGTGGACCTCGTACGGGTTGACGACGCCCGGCCCGACACGGAGGTCCGTGGCGCGGGCGATGCGGTCGCACGCGACGAACGGGTCGCGGTTGAAGAAGTGCGAGGAGACGAAGGCGGTGTCGAACTCCGCGTCCGCCGCGCGGACGCCGAGGTCGGCGATGCGGTCGACCGGATGTTCCGGAGTGAGTTCGATTCCGAGCATACTTCGATAATGTCCGAGCTATCGTGATTATTTCGCTATTTCAATTCGAAATATTCTATTTCGTCAATAATTTCAGGCGTCGGTCTCGTGACTGTCGTCGGGGAACGTCCACTCGCAGAGCGCCTGCCGGACGACGTCATCGTCCGCGCTGCGAAACAGGTTCTCCGAACCGGCGTGGTCGCCGAACGCGAAGTCGCGGACGACGGCGACGGGCGTCCCGCCGGCGCCCTCGCCGGTGACGAGGTTGGCGGCGGCAGCGAGTTCGTCGACAACGGACTGGACCGTCGCCTCGAGTTCGCGACCCTCGCGGTCGTACTCGCCGCGCCAGTCCCGCGAGGCCGGCAGCCCGGCCCAGCCGACGGCGACGCCGCGTTGCCCGTAGCGGAACGGCCGGCCCGAGGTGTCGGTGACGACGACGCGGTCGGCCGACAGCGCCTCGCGAAGCGCCGCGGCGCTGGCACTGGGGGCCTCCGGGAGCAACAGCAACTCGGCGTCCGGGACGTTCGACCGGTCGATTCCGGCGTTCACCGTGATATGTCCGAAGCGCGTCACGGCGAGCAGGAACGGCGCCTCGAGCAGGAGTTCCTCGCTCTCGGCGAGAACCGCCTGGGCGAACCGCGGGTCCTTCTCCTCGCCCTGGATGGCGCCGAGGCGGTCGGCGATTCGCCGGGCTCGTTCGCCCGCCGGGAAGTCGTCGAGCGAGGCAGTCCGGCCCTCGGTCTTCGAGACGACCGTACTGGCGACGCAGACCACGTCGTCCGGCCGGAGGTCGACCTGCCGCTGTATCAGCGCCGCGAGGTCGTCGTCCTCGCGGACCTCCGGCAGCCCCTCGACCGCGAACACCTCCATAGGTACTGGTCATCGGTGGCGGACACACATAAGGGGTCCCGATTGCGGCGAATCGGCCGGGATGGGTCGGGCGTTCTGGCGGCGAAGGGCGGAGTGACGGCAGCAGAGATGGAGACACCTACGAAGCCCTCACGCTCCCTTCTGACAACCGCGACGACAGAAACAGCTCCGAAGCCCTCGCGCTCTCGCCCTTCGAGTCCGCCAGGAGTCGGCTGTTCCACAGGCGCGGTGGCCCTGCCCTTCCCCGGGTTCTCGCGGCTGCGCCGCGAGGTACGGGGGACGGAGTCCCCCGGCACGCGCGGGCTCCACTTCGTTCCGCCACGCGCTCCCGGCCGGAGAGCGGCTGGTCGGCCGGCCGGTTCCGGGACCAGGAAGCGCGCGGGCGCCACCCGGCCAAGACCGCGAGCGAAGCGAGCGTGTCTAGGCCTACCTGCGCCCGCGCGGGGAGGTGTGGGGACACTAGCGCCTCTCTGGAACCACCACGAGCGAACGCTCGGCCGAACCAGCAACAGGGCGGGACTGAAAGGGGCCGCCCGCTCGGCGCCGCCCGGACGACGTAAGCACCGCAGCGGAGGGAGCGAAGCGACCGGAGCGAGGAGCGCAGCGAGGCCCGGCGGCCCGAGCGGGCGGGGGCTTTCAACAGGACTCCGCGGTGGCTGACATCATCACAGGGAGAGTGGACAGGAGCATTCAACAAGACTCCGTCGGCGCTGTCACCGTCGGGAGAGCGAGCGAGGTCTCTCACCAGGAGTCCGTGAGATCGTCGCCGTCGTCGTCGAAACCAGAATCCCCGGAATCCCCGCCACCCGGCTCCCGACACGTTCATACCCACGCCAGCGCTCACCCCGCAGTAGACCAGTGGCGCGCTTTGCGTATCCGTGTCCCGACTGCCGGACCACGAGCAACCTCCACGACGCCGACTGCGAGTACGACGGCACGACGCGCGCGACCGTCGAGCGCGCGTACACGGACATCGTCTCGGTGCTCTCGCGTCGCCCGGTCGAGCGCGAGGCGCTCCCCGATGCGGTCCCGGGCGAGTGGGACGGCCTCCACGCGGACGCGCTGGACCGACTCGTCGCCGAGCGCCGCGTCGTCGACGACGACGACGGTCCCCTCCGACTGCTGACCGCCGAGGAGTACACCGACCTCGTCCGGGAGCCGACCCACGAGCCCCTCAAGACCATCTACGAGCACGGCAGCGTCCCGGGCGCACACGACCACAGCGTCTTCTCGCTCATCGCCTACTACGAGATGGTCGGGCTCTCGTGGCCCGAGACCCGCGAGCAGGTCGTGAGCTGGCTCCGCGAGTCCGGGTCGTGGGCCCGCGGCGGCTGGGAAGAATCCGCACCCGAGGAGGTCGTCGACGACAAGAAACACGTCTACGACCGCGGCTACGGCTGGAAACAGGCGGCCGAAGAGGCCAAAGCCGTCATCGACCGGCGGGGCTGACGGCGGAGCGAGCCGTCATCGACCGACGGGGTTGACGGCGGAGCGAGCCGTCATCGACCGGCGGAGCTGACAACAGAGCGAGTCGTTGACGACTGCCGGAGCTGACGGCTATTCACCAGCGTCGGCGGGGTCGACCCGTCTCCCACGGAGAATCAGCGACACGCCGAGCGCCGCCATCGTGAGCGTGAACAGGGTGATTCCCCCGAGCGCGAAGAGCGTCGGGGTGCCGGCGTCGCCCGTGACGCCGCGGCGGAGCGCCCGGGCGGCGACGTACGCGAACATCACCCCCGAGGCCGCAAGCAACCCCCCGAGCGCCGTCCGGCCGTCCATGCGCGCTGTTCGAGAGCGGCACACTTACTCCGCTCGATTGAGACCGGCGGACGCCTCGCCGGCGAGCGTGACCACTCGGCACCTCCAGACGAAACGGAGGGGTCGAGCGAGCGCCGAGTGACGGACGCGATCCGCGAGCGTCGCGCCGGAGCCCGAGCAACGCCCACGACTCCACTTCCACCCCGCCCAGCGAACCCTTATCCACGAGGACGCGGTACGTCGGCGTGATGGCGGCCACGGACGCCGAGAGCGAGACCGACTACCTCGACCGACCGCTCCTGACGCCGGGAGTCCTCGAGGACCGCGCCTACCAGACCCGGTTGGCCGACGCGGCCAGCGAGACCCACACGCTGGTCTGCCTGCCGACCGGTCTCGGGAAGACGACAGTCTCGCTGCTGGTCACGGCCCACCGGCTCGCGGAGCACGGGGGCAAGTCGCTGATGCTCGCGCCGACAAAACCGCTCGTCGAGCAGCACGCCGCGTTCTACCGGGAGGGACTGGAGATTCCGGACGACGAGATCGTCGTGTTCACCGGCGAGGTCCGACCGGACGACCGCGCCGCGCTCTGGGCGGACGCCCGCGTCGTGATGGCAACCCCACAGGTCGTCGAGAACGACCTCGTCGGCAACCGCATCGACCTCGGCCCCGTGGTCCACTGCACCTTCGACGAGTGCCACCGCGCCACCGGCGACTACGCGTACAACTACATCGCAGAGCGCTACCACGCCGATGCCGACAGACCGCTGGTCACCGGGATGAGTGCGTCGCCGGGCGGCGACGAGGAGGAGATCCTCACCGTCTCTCGGAACCTCGGGCTGGACGAGGTCGAGGTGATGACCGAGGACGACGCGGATGTCGCCGAACACACCTACCGGACCGACGTCGACTGGGAACACCTGGACCTGCCCGACGAGGTGCTCGAGATCAGGGACGCCCTGAACGACGTCATCGCAGAGCGTCTCGAGCAACTGAAGGAACTCGGCGTGACGACCTCGACGGACCCCTCGATGTCCCAGAAGCAGCTGAACGCCATCCGCGCGAAGCTGCAGGAGCTCATCGAGAACGGCCAGTCGGAGGGCTACGAGGGGATGAGCGCCCACGCCGAGGTCATGAAGCTCCGGCGGGCGGTCGAACTCGCCGAGACCCAGTCCGTCGAGTCGCTGCGCCGGTACTTCGAGCGCCAGCGCAACGCCGCCCGCTCCTCGGGCGCGTCCAAGGCGGCTCAGCGCTTCGTCTCCGAACCCCGCGTCAAGGAGGCGATGCGGAAGGCCGAGGACTTCAGCGACCTCCACCCGAAGTTCCGGAAGACGCGGCTCCTGCTCGCCGAGACGCTCGGCATCCAGGACGGCGAGCGCGTCATCGTGTTCACCGAGTCCCGGGACACGGCCGAGGCCCTCACGGACTTCCTGCGCGAGAGCTTCGACGTCCAGCGGTTCGTCGGGCAGGGCGACAAGGAGGGCTCGGACGGGATGACCCAGACCGAGCAGAAAGAGACCCTCGAAGCCTTCCGGAACGGGGAGTTCGAGGTCCTGGTCTCGACCAGCGTCGCCGAGGAGGGCCTTGACGTTCCCGATGTGGACCTCGTGCTGTTCTACGAGCCCGTCCCGAAGGGCGTGCGCTCCATCCAGCGCAAGGGCCGGACCGGCCGCGCACAGGACGGCCGCGTCGTCGTTCTCATCGCCAACGACACCCGCGACGAGGCGTTCTACTGGATCTCGAAGAACGAGGAAAAGCGGATGGAGGAGGAACTCCGGAAGCTGAAGAGCGCGGAGGACGACATCGAGGCGGAACTCGACGACTCCCAGCAGTCGCTTTCCTCTTTCGCGGGCGACGAGGACGGGGGCGACGAGAGCGACGAGAGCGGGAGCGAGAGCGACGATGTGGCGACGGGAGGCGCGGACGCGGACGCGGGCGCCACCCCCGAAGAGACGGCCGCGGAGCCGACCGACGGGTCTGCCGAGGGCGCGGACACCGCCGACGCATCGACCGACGGGGACCCAGGGAGTACCACCGACAACGAGGACCCGGGGAGCACCACCGACGACGCGGCAGCCGAGACGAGCAACGGGCAACCGGGGCTCGGCGACTTCGCCGGCAACGCGGCGGGCGACGGCACGAGCGGGGCCGAAAACGAGGGAGGCGACGAGAACAGTGGCGACGGCGAGGGGGGCGACGAGAACGAGAGGGGCGCCGAGGACGAGACCGTCGTCGCCACGGCGGGCGGCGACCCCGACGCCGACGCGATCGAAGTCGTAGCGGATCAGCGCGAACTCGACTCCCACATCGCGCGCGACCTCTCGAAACGCGACGGCGTGACGACCCGCCTGGAGACGCTGGCCGTCGGGGACTACGTCCTCTCGGACCGGGTCGCCGTCGAGCGAAAGCACGTCGACGACTTCCTCGACACGCTGCTGGGGAACGACCGCTCGATGTTCGACCAGGTGGGCGACGCCGCCCGCCACTACGCCCGGCCGGTCGTCGTGCTGGAGGGCGAGGGGCTCTACGAGAAGCGCAACGTCCACCCGAACGCCATCCGCGGGGCGCTTTCCTCGCTCGCCGTCGACTTCGGCGCGAGCGTCATCCAGACCCGCGACGCCGACGAGACCGCCGATCTGCTCGAGGTGATCGCCCGACGCGAGCAGGAGCGCGGCGACCGCGAGGTCCGGGTCCACGGCGAGAAGTCCTCGAAGACGCTGGCCGAACAGCAGGAGTACGTGGTGTCCTCGGTGGCGGAGGTCGGCCCCGTCACCGCCCGGCGCCTGCTCGACCACTTCGGCACGGTCGAGGCCGTGATGACCGCCGACGAGGCGGCGCTGAAGGAGGTCGAGGGCGTCGGGACCGTGACCGCGACTCGCATCCGGGAGGTCGTAGGCGGCACGTACGACCCGTCGTGACAGAAATTATTTATTTTCTGCTTTTATCGCGTATATCCGACGTACGAGTTGGAATTCATTCTTAATCGAATTATTCCGCTTCTCTGACAGCTTCCAGCGCCTCCGCCGCTTCCCGCGTCGCCGCGAGGAACTCCCGCTTGCGGCCGGGGTCCTCCTCGGCGGCGGCCTGCTCGGCGAGCCGGTTGACCGTCCGCGTGAGGTGTTGCCGGGCGGGCATCAGGCCGGAGGCAGTTTCCGCATCCGTAGGCTGCGTAGCCTGTGTCCCGGACTGCGCCCCAGACTGAGCGCTGGTGGGGCGGGCCACGGACTGGTTCGCTTCGGGCGACTGCGGGGCGTCCTGCGGAGAGGGAGACGGCTGTGACGGCCCGGACGTCGCTGGCGACGCCGCGGGCGTCTCCGGCGACGTACTCGATTCGGCCGACTCGGCTGAGGCAGCCCCGGATAGGGCACTCTCGTCCGCCTCGTCGGGGGAATCGGGCGTCTCGACCTCGACGGCGTGGCCGTCCCCGCTCGATTCGGCGGCGTCCGAGTCGTCGGCGCCGGCCGCGTCGCCAGCGCCGGCCGCCTCGTCGAGCGGATTCTCTGCCGCGGCCTGGCCGGCAGTCGCCTGCTGGCTCTCGTCGGTCGCGACCTCGCGCTGGCAGGAGGGACAGAACTGCCGGCCCTCGTGGCGGAAGATGGGGTCGCCACACTCTGGGCAGTGGATGTCGGTCATCGTCGCGCCCTTCAACAGGAGTTCGCTCAGCTGCTGGGTTCGCTCGCGGTCATCCTGCTCGTCGCCGTACTTCTCCTCGAGCTTCCGCCGCTCGGCCTCGCGGTCGAAGTCCTCGCTCATAGGGGTGAATTGCTCGGTAGCCGGCAAAAGGGCTGTGGGGTCGACGAGGGCGGCGACCGGGGGGCCACCGGAGACGGCCGACGGGCCGAGATTGCGACCGGAACGGAGAGCCGCAGTTCGAGACGAGCGAGCGCGGGAACGGGCGCGGAGGGAACCGGACGACTGACGCCCGCTACAGGGCGTGCTCGGTGTCGTACGAGCCGAGCACCTTCACCCAGCCCTTGTCGCAGATCGCCTCGACGGCCTCGAGGGCGGCCTGGGCGCGTTCCTCGTAGAGGCCGGCGCTGAAGTCGATGTGGAAGACGTAGTCGCCGAGGCGCTCACCGGAGGGGCGCGACTCGATGCGGGTGAGGTTGATGTCGCGGTCGGCGAAACACTCCAGCAACTCCAGCAGGAGTCCGGGGTAGTCGGTTCCGGGATAGACGACGACGCTGGTCTTGCCGCCGGCGTCGTTCCGCTCGGACTGGGGCGCGATGACGACGAAGCGAGTGGCGTTCGAGTCCTGGTCCTGGATGTCCTCCCCGAGGATGCGGAGGTCCTCGCCGGCGGTGTCGGGGTGGGCCACGGCCGCGATGGTGTCGTCTTCGCGAGCGCGCGCTACGCCGCGTGCGGTGGAGGCGACTGCCTCCAGCGTGGCGTTCGGATACTCGCGGTCGAGGTAGCCGCGACACTGCGCCAGCGCCTGCGCGTGGCTCGCGATGACCTCGAACTCGCCGGTCTGGGCGAGCAGGGCGTGTCGAATCGGAGTGACGATCTCCCGGACGACGGCGACGTTCCGGTCGGCCAGCGCGTCGAGCGACTCGCTCACCGACCCCTCGATGCTGTTCTCGATGGGGATGACGCCGCGCTCGAACTCACCCCCGGCGACTCCCTCGACGATACTCGTCACGGATTCGGTGAACTCGATCTCGTCGTCGGCCGCGATGGCTCGCGTCGCGCGGTGCGAGTACGTCCCCGCGGGCCCGAGCGTCAGCGCTCTCATCTCACGGGGGATACAGGGGTAGTCGGCAAAAACGCGTCGGGTCTTCGGTCCGCCCGAGCGCCGCAGATACGGGTCAGTCCTGCCGTTCCGTGTCGGCAGCTTCCTCGGATTCGCGGCCGTCCAGTTCGGAGACCTCGACGTCGATAGCGTGACCGTTCTCCTCGCCGCCAGAGAGACCCGCCGCGAGGTCCTCGATGTCGTCCAGGCCGAGCAGTTCCCGTTCCTCGGTCGAGAACTCCTGACCCTCGAGTGACCGGTCGACGCCCCCCACGTCCCCCCCCGAGAGGTGCTTCCCGTAGCGGCCGACGAGCGACGTGAGTTCCTGCGGGAGGACGAAGGTCGTCGACTCGCCCGCCCCGACGGCCTCGAGTGTCTCCATGCCCTTCTCGATGACGGCACGTTCGCCCATCGAGTCGGCCGCTCGGGCGCGGAGAACGGTCGCAAGCGCGTCGCCTTGCGCCTCGAGCACCTGCGACTGCTTTTCGCCCTCCGCGCGGATGATGTTGGCCTGCTTTTCACCCTCCGCGCGCTCGACGGCCGAACGGCGCTCGCCCTGCGCCTCGAGAATCATGGCCCGGCGCCGGCGCTCGGCGGAGGTCTGTTCCTCCATCGCGTCCGTGACCACCTGCGAGGGCTTGACCTCCCGGACCTCGACGGCCTCGACGCGAACGCCCCACTCGTCGGTCGGGCCGGCGAGTTCGTCCTGGATGCGTTCGTTGATGCGCTCGCGCTGGCTGAGCGTCTCGTCGAGTTCCATGTCGCCGATGACCGCCCGGAGTGTGGTCTGTGCGAGGTTCAGGGTGGCGCGGCGGTAGTCGCCGACCTCGAGGAAGGCGCGTTCCGCGTTCATCACTCGGATGTAGACGACCGCGTCCGCTCGCACCGGCGAGTTGTCGCGGGTGATAGCCTCCTGGCTGGGTACGTCCAGCGCCTCCGTCCGCATGTCGAACTGGTAGGTGTCCGTGATGAAGGGATAGACGAAGTGGATACCGGGGTCGAGCAGACGCTCGAACGCGCCGAAGACCGTCAGGGCGCGCTTCTCGTAGGCCTGCACGATCTGGACCGAGGAGGAAACCGCGGCGATAGCGACCCACAGGAGGGCGAGGCCGATGACGAGCCCAGGTGTCAGGTTGAGCTGCCCGAGGAACAGCCCCAGCAGCGCGGCGGCGAGAACGAGAAGGAAGACGAGTCGCCCGGCGCCGGGGCCCCGGTCGAGGCCAGCCGAGGCGTCGCTGCCCGGGTCCGGCATCCGGTCGTCGGTGTCATCGTCGCCGCCGGAAAACTCGCGAGAGAGCTTCCCGAGCTCGTAGAAGATGCCGCCGGAATCGAAGGCAGAGGACCGAGAGGACGAACCGGAGGCGGCCGAGTCGTCGCCGGAGGGGGACCGGGAGCGGGGCATGCCCCCTAGTTGCGCCCGTCGGGCAATAAAACTGCACCCCGACCACAGCACGCCCGGCACAGAGCAGCGGCCGCGAGCGACGGGGACAGGTCAGCACGCCGGACCGGCGCTACAGCGCCCGGTCGACGCGCTCGGCCGTCGCGGGACCGACACCGTCGACGCTGGCGAGTTCCTCACGAGAGGCCGCGCGAACGCCGTCTACGCTGCCGAACCGGCGGAGCAGTCGCTTGCGGAGTTCGGGGCCGACGCCGTCGACATCGTCGAGCGGGGTCGCCACCTCGTCGCGGACCTGCTGGTGGTAGGCGACGGCAAAGCGGTGAGCCTCGTCGCGGACCCGCTGGAGCACGTGCAGGTGCGGCGCGTCGTCGTCCCACCGGTGGACGCCGTCGGACGTGACGACCAGCTCCGACTCCTTCGCGAGCGCGACGACCGGCACGTCCCAGCCCGTCTCCGCGAGCGCGTCCCGTGCAGCGCCGAGTTGGCCCTCGCCGCCGTCGATGAGCAGCAGGTCCGGGGCAGGGCGGTCGTCCCGGCCCTCGACCGCCCGCTCCGCGCGCCACGCCACGAGCCGACGCATGTTGGCGTAGTCGTCGTTCTCGTCGGTCAGGCGCTTGCGCCGGTACTCGCTCGTTGCAGCGTCGCCGTCGACGAAGGCGACGTTCGAGCCGACGACAGCCTTCCCGCTCGCGTGACTCACGTCGAATCCTTCGATGCGGCGGGGACGGCGGTCGAGCGAGAGGGCGTCCCGGAGCGCGGCGAGTCCGTCACGGCCGCCGCCCGGCCGGCGGGCGTTCTTCAGCGCGAGGTCGACGAGCGTGGCCTCTCGTCCCGCTCCCGGCACGCGGACGGCGACGCCCGCCGTCTCGAGCCAGTCGACGACGTCGGCGTCGTCGGGGCGCTCGGAGAGCAAGAGCGCGTCCGGAAGGTCGCGCTCGGCGTAGTACTGTGGGATGAACGCCGAGAGGACGGCCGCGACGCGGTCTTCGTCCTCGGGCGCCGCGAGAGCGTGGCGCTCGCGGTCGACCAGTTTGCCGTCCTCGCTGTGGAGCCGCGCGACGGTCGCCTCGCCGCCCTCGACGGCGACACCGAGCACGTCGACGGCGCGTTCGTCGCGGGTGTGGACGGCCGCCCCGCCGCTCCCGTGGAACGCCTCGACGGCCTCGAGGCGGTCGCGGAGGTTGGCCGCGCGCTCGAACGACTGGTTCGCGGCCGCGGTCTCCATCGCATCGCGGAGCGGGTCGGCGAGCACGCCCGTCTCGCCCTCGAAGAAGCGCTTCACGGACTCGACGTCGCCGCCGTACCCGGGTTCGTCGATCTCGCCCGTGCACGGGGCCGTACAAAGACCCATCTCGTAGTCGAGACAGGGGCGGTCTCGTCCCTCGAACTTGTGGTCCGAGCAGCCCCGCACCCCGTAGGTCTCGCGAAGCGCCTTCACGACGGTCTCGACGCGTCCGACGCTCGTGAACGGGCCGTAGACCGTCGCGTCTGGATCGGGGTCGCGGGTCACCTCGATGCGCGGAAACCGGTGGTCGGTCAACTGCACGAGCGGGTAGGACTTGTCGTCCTTCAGGCGGACGTTGTAGCGCGGCTGGTGGCGCTTGATGAGGTTCGCCTCCAGCAAAAGTGCCTGCGTCTCGGTGTCCGTGACCGCCGTGTCCACGCGCGCGGCGCGCTCGACCATCCGGCGGATGCGCTCGCCCCGCGGATCAGCGTACGACCGCACCCGGTCGCGCAGGTCGACGGCCTTCCCCACGTAGAGGACGGCCCCGTCGGCGTCCTCAAACTGATAGACGCCCGGGCTCGCCGGAAGATCGGCAGCGCGTTCCCTGACCGCGGCCGCGTCCATGTCGGCGAGATGGGGCCGGGACGGACATGTGGGTGTCGGCTGCGTCCGCTCTGCTGTCGGCGAGCCGGCGTCGGGAGCGTCTCAAAACCGCGCCACTGCAAGGTTGCGTGCGGGGGTTTAACTATCTCCACCCCGTCGAACTCCACATGGACGTGCGGGACGCCGTCGAGGCAGACGCCGACCGGCTGGCGGAGCTGACCGACCAGCCCGCGGACGTGATGCGCAATCTCGTTCACGACCGGACGGTCAGAGTGGCCGTCGAGCCGGTAGACGGCGAGGACAAGGAGAGCGACCGCGTCGTTGGCTTCGTGAGCTACGACGCGCAGAACGGCGTGGTTCATATCACCCAGCTCGAGGGGACACTCGACGCGTGCGAGCGGCTACTCGACGAGCCGATTCGCTTCGGCCGGGGCGAAGAGATGCCCGTCGAGTTGCTCGTCAGCGAGGCCGCCGACGAGAAGCGAGACCTCGCGGAGGCCGCCGGCTTCCGGAACGAGGGACGCGGCCCCTCGTTCGATGGGATGCCGACGATCCGTTACCGGCACGAGTCCACGCGCGTAGAACAGTAGCGTAACAGCGAGTCCGGTGGGGTAGCGTAACAGCGAAGCGGGGTTTTTTCGACGCTCAGGCGTCCAGTCGCCGCGCGAATCACTCGACGCGGGTACGCAGTGAGGATACCTCTATCGCCTCTTCTTCGATATTGCTCATCAGAATTTTCGATTACGTATCAGCCCGCGTGGTATCTACAGCACGACTGATTTAATAAATTAATTGGCGAAATATTAGAGTAATCGAGGGGCAGATATCAGCGGCGGAACCGGCGGGAGCAGGGCAGAACTCAGTCCCGATTGCGGCCGGGTGACGCCCGATGATGGCAAAATCAACGCGGCTCTCGCTGGGAGTAGCACAGGGCTTCGTACGTTCCGCTGTGATAGATTTAATATATATCGGGGTGAGAGCGACCGATACAGAGGATGCATCGATCACGAGTCCGCGTGCATTTTAGATATTTCACTTCATCGGGAGGGTGACGTGGATTGTGCGAACGGCTCCACGTGTGGAATAGTAGCACAGATTTTATTCGTCGCCGCGAACAGGTCCGCGTGTCCCCTCGTAGACTGCTTGATTCGTGAATCCACAGCCCAGTGAAGCGGGAACCACCGATGATGATTCAGTAGTCGAGGAGGGTGAAGAGTCCGAACATACCCCCGTTTCGCAGGAAGACGCACTGCGGGCCCAGTTGGAAGTCGGTCAGGAAGAGCTTTCACGGCCGAAGGGCGGACTTGCGCTCTCCGGTCTCTCGGCCGGACTCGATATCGGGTTCGGCCCCCTGTTTACGGCCGCGCTCATAACCACTGCCGCTGGAGTCTGGAGCGAGCCGACCTTGCAGGTAGCAACCGGACTCGCCTATTCTCTGGGATTCGTATTCGTCGTTCTCAGTGGCTCAGAGCTGTTCACCGAACACACTACTCTTGCGGTCCTGCCGGTGTTGAACGGAGATGCGACGATTGCTGACCTCGCTCGACTGTGGGGTGTGGTCTACTGCACGAACCTCCTCGGCGGGGCCGTGTTCGCTGCTGGAATAGTCTTGTTTGGCTCAGAATACGGAATAGTTGCTTCGACGGCGTTCGTTCGCCTGGCCGAGTCACTCCTCTCGCACTCTGTCGCATCGACACTCTTTGCTGCGGTCCTGGCCGGGTGGCTGATGGGATTGCTCTCGTGGATGGTTACGTCGGTCAGAGGTTCGGCTGCGCGGATCATACTGGTCGTCGCTATCACCACTATTATCGGGTTCGGTCACCTGCCTCACTCCATCGCCGGTAACGTCGAAGTCTTCGCTGGCTTACTTACGTCTCCGTCTATCACGGTGTCTGACTATGCTCGTTTTCTGCTGATTGCGACGGTCGGGAACGTCATCGGCGGCACCATCTTTGTCTCGTTGCTGAAATACGGCTTTATTACTGGGGGCATCGAGGAGCGAGAGCAGTAAGTAGTGTTGCTGACAGAGATGGGTGATCGGTGACTGTCATGCGCTGTGCGTCCCGCACGCCGTTTATTTCGACCAGTGTATGACGCAGACTCGAATTCATGAGTTATTTTATAAATATTCACCATCTCCCTACCCTCACCGGCGCTGGACTCACTGCCCGAAGTGAACACCGTTCGACACATCACTCGAGGCGAGCGGCGTCAACACCCCATTCAACGCGTTGCTCGAGGCGACGGCATTCAACGCGTTGCTCGAGGTGACAGGGTTCAACGCGTTGCTCGGGGCGACGAGACTCACCGCGCTGCATCGACGCGCCGTGGGCGCGCCGCTCTCCGGCCCGAGCGGGGCGAAGGCCGGCTTCTTTATCCGATTCCTCGCTCGAGTGGTGCCCACAGACCGGCAGCTTGCCGCCGGCCAAGGACACCCGAGCGCGAAGAAATGTTTAGTTGAAATCGTAGATGGCCATCGGATCGGGCTGGTCGAGCCGGTGGAGGTCAACGATAGGCGCGTATGCGGTGTCGGGGTCGATGTTGACGGACTTCTGGAAGGCCGTCTGGGCCTGCCAGCAGCCCGTGTTGACCGCGAGGACGTTGCGATACTTCCCGTAGCCGAACTTGTGGACGTGGCCCGTGTGGAAGATGTCGGGCACCTCGTCGATCACGAGGTAGTCCTGCTCCTCCGGGGCGAGACGGGTGTGGCCGCCGAACTGGGGCGCGACGTGACGCTTCTTCAGGAGCTGGTACATCGGGAGGTGGGGGTCGTCGTACGACGCCTTCTCGTCCGGGAGTTCGGCGATGACCTCGTCCAGCGAGACCCCGTGGTACATCAGCAGGTTGATGCCCTCGATGGTCACCATCGAGGGGTTGCCGACGATGCGGGGGTCGTGGACGCTCATGATGTCGCGGAGTTCCTCGTCGAAGCCCGGCTGGGGTTCCGCGAGGCGGACGGCGTCGTGGTTCCCCGGAATCATGATGATCTCCATGTCGCCCGGGACCTCCTTCAGGTGTTCCGCGAAGGCCTCGTACTGCTCGTAGATGTCCACGATGTCGAGTTCCTCGTCCTGGTCGGGATAGACGCCGACGCCCTCGACCATGTCGCCCGCGATGCAGAGGTACTCGACGGTCCGGGCTTCCTCGGTGTGGAGCCAGTCGGCGAAGCGAGACCACGCGTCGCTCAGGAACTCCTGGCTGCCGACGTGGACGTCCGAGATGAGCGCGGCCTGCACAGGTCGGTCGGCCGTGTTCGGCCGGTACGTCCGGGGCACGTCGGGGAAGTGGATATCGTCGACGAAGAGGATAGAGCCGTCGCCGCTGACCGACCCCTCGACGGCGATGACCTCGTCAAGCAGGAGTTCGTCGACGTGCTCGGCGATGTCCTTGTCCTTCATGACGAGACACGGGAACGTCCCGCGCGTGTCCTCGAGGTCGATCATCCAGTGGCCGCTCTTCGTGGAGTTGATCTCGGCGACCATCCCGACGAGTCCGGCCTCGCCGCCCCCGGCAGCGTTCGCGAGCGTGTCGGTCGAGCGGTGGTTGACCCGACCCTTCAGCAGGCGCGAGAGCCGCTCGTAACGGTCGCGGAAGACGGCAACGAAGTCCTCGTACCGACCGGTCCCGGTGGAGCGACCCGTGACGTCACCGGATACCTCGACCGAGCGACGAGATGGGTCGCGGTCGCCGACGGCCGACCCCTCCGTTTCGACTGGAGACACTTCGACTGAACCAGTATCTGAGGCCGAATCGGTTCGATTTTCGGAATCAGTTCCAGTTGAAACAGAGGGGTATTCGTCGGAGGCAGATTCCCAGTCGGCGGGCGCTCCGTCGATGGCCGCGGAGTCCGGGCCAGCCGATGTGTCTTCTGCCGACGTGGTGGCCGTCGCGTCGGCGGACGGCGAGTCCGTGGTCGTTGTGGCACCCCCGTCGCTGGGCGTCGCCCCACGGTCGCCCGCGGTGGGTTCGCCGGTGGTGTCCGGCCGGTCGGCAGTCCCCGTCTCGCTCGCCTCGGTCCCGCCCGTGGTCGCCTCGATAGCCGGACGGACATCGGCAGCGGTGAGCCTGGTCGTCCCGGGCGAGGCCGCGTCGACGGCATGCGCGATTGCCCCCTCGGGGTCGGGCGCGTCGGCCAGTAGCGTGACGGCCTCGCGGTCGGCGTTGAACCCGCGGCTGGCGAGCGCCCGCGCGACCGCGACCGGCTCCTCGAGTGGCACAGCAGCAGGTAGCCGGGCGGCGGCAAAAACGCTGCGGGCCATCGCGACGAAGCAGTGCCGGCGGATCTAGGTCGAACGGACGACGGACACCGTGCGAACAGAACGTTGAAACGCCGTCGGGCGAAATTCCGGGGCGATGAGTGATCCCGGCGGGGGAGACGGTGACAGCGCCGAGGCGAGCGGTTCCGACGGCGACGGGAGGAACCCGGGCGGACCTGGTGGCGAAGGGAGCAATCCCGACCAGCTGGACACCGACGACGGAGCGACCGGTCCCTCGGTCGACATCGGAACGACCGCCGGCCGCGATGGAGACGAGCGCCCCGAGCGCCCCGAGACCCCGACCGAGTGGATCACGTGGTTCTTCCGGACCGACAGCGGCGCTGTGGTCTACCTCCGGGAGGTCCTCTCGAGCGTCGGCCTCGTTCTCCTGGTCGGGTTGCTCCTGTTCGCGATCAGCGGGATCTGGCCGCCGATGGTCGCCGTCGAATCCGGCTCGATGTATCCGCACATGCAGCGCGGAGACCTCGTGTTCATCATGGAGGAACACCGGTTCCCCCCAGCGGCAGCCCACGAGGGAACCGGCGTCGTCACCTACCAGACCGGCCAGCGCGTCGGCTACCGGAAGTTCCAGCTCCCCGGTGACGTCATCGTGTATCAGCCCGACGGCCGGACGCGGGTGACGCCTATCATCCACCGGGCCCGGTTCTGGGTCAACGAGAGCGAGAACTGGGTCGCCAACGGGAAGGCTAAGCCCGCGTATCTCGGCGGAGCAACGAGCTGCGGCCAGCTCGAGATGTGTCCCGCTCCCCACGCGGGCTTCATCACGAAGGGCGACGCGAACAGCCGCTACGACCAGGTGTCCGGGCTCTCGGAGCCCGTGAAACCCGAATGGGTCGTCGGAACCGCCGAGTTCCGCATCCCGTGGCTCGGAAAAATACGGCTCTGGGCGGCGCAGACAGCGCTCGAATCGCCCACTCAGGTTGCTGCCGCGGACGCTCCGGCGCAGTGCGCCTGGAATTGAATTTTCCAGAAGCGGAGGGCGTTAGTGTATAAATAAGTTTATTCAATATCTCGTACACGTATTTCCGACACGGATGAGAAATTTTCGATTTATTAGAAGCAGACAGCGCGTTCTCAGTTGTCGAATCGCGTCTGGACGAGGGGCTGAGCGTCCTCGACCTCGCCGATGCGCGAGTCAGAGAGGAGGACGGCCTCGGTTTCCTCGACAGGCACCGAGAGCGAGATCTCCTTCGTCCGGCCGTACCGTCCCTTGGAAACGACCACGGCGTTGACGATGCCGAGCATGTCGAGTTCGGAGATGAGGTCCGTGACGCGGCGCTGGGTCAGAACGTCGGCGTCGATCTCCTGACAGAGGCGCTTGTAGATGTTGTACACCTCGCCGGTGTTGATGTTGTGGACGCC
>JBDGSA010000065.1:0-8505 GCA_042217755.1 Haloglomus sp.
GGCCGACCGGGGCGCCGATGCGCCGGGAACGATTTACAGTAAACCGTATGAGAGGATATCAGTCTCATTATAATTTTAATCGCACTAGAAATATATTATACTTGATTTCTGCGCCCATAAATGGTGATTTCGTTTTCTCAGAGTTCCTCGGGATATGTGGCGGACAGAATCGCTCGCGAATTCGATCTGTAGCACGATTCAAGTGTACGACTGGAACACTACCGGCGAGTTTCCACTGGTAGGCTCGGTGGAAGTGAAAACCGAATGGAAGTCCGGCCCAGATGTTCAAGTACGGTGGCGGCGTACCGTGTGGTATGGGGCAGGTGACGAGACGTATCGTGCGGGAACTCCACGACGAGCCACATCTCGAAGGCCGACGGATTACTGTTCAGTTCATCAAAGAACAGGTCGAAGAGCGGGGACTCACCCCGAGAACGGTCGCCGATCGCCACGACCTCGACGTGGCCGATGTCTATCGGGCGCTCACGTACTACCACGACCATCCCGAAGAGATGCGTACGATCGAGCGCCAGCGACAATCCGCGATCCAGGAACACGACCACCTGACGACCGACCCCGACGATGTGCGTGACTAATGGGGTATCGCATCCTCGCTGACGAAAACATCGAGCAGGCGACAATCAACTACCGGCGGAAACGGTCACGATGTCGAATGGATCGGAGATGTCGAAGAACTCGGCCTCGGGGCTGACGATGGATCGCTCGCTACGTACGGACGCGAGACAAACCGCCTCATTCTAACACAAGATGACGACTTCTTTACCCAGCTGGATATTGGGGATACTGCTGGCATTCTCTTCCAGAAAGATCAGACGCTTTCGGCTCAAGAGGTCGGAGACATCGTCCACGAACTCTCCGAGTACGTAGACCAGTCCGAGGTGACGCTCGAATACGTGAGTCGGAACTGGCTATAGAGGTCTTTTTCATTGAATATATGAAATGTACGCCCGGAACACTAACGTCCGGTCTCATCCCGTGGCGGCGTGCCGCGTCGACCGGGAAACCCTCGTGCCGGGCGGTGCGCGCCTGGCGGCGCACACAGGTGGCGAGACGGCAAGAGCCGTCGAGCCGGAGGCGTTCGCGCCTCCAATTGCCGAGGCGGCGTCAGCCGCCGAGGCGGTGTCTGACTGTCGCGTGCCCGGGTTCTCCGCGCGTCATCGCGCCCTGCCGGGGTCTCGGGCGGGGACTGAGGCACGCGGGTGCTACTTCCCGGTCGCCGGGTTTCCGTGTTTCGGCCCCATCTCTGGAGGTGCTTTCGCTGCCCGTGCCCGGAAGGGTCAGGTGGTACCAGTGCCTACGTGGGAGCATGACCGATCAGCGTGCGGGGTCGCCGGTCGACGACGTGGACGCACCGGTGGTGCTGTTCGACGGGGTCTGCAACTTCTGTGCCTGGAGCGTCTGGTTCATCCACGCTCACGACGACGGGGCACTGCGCTTTGCGCCGCTGCAGTCCGCGGTCGGGGCCGATCTCCTCGCACAGCACGGGATGGACCCCGACTACTTCGACTCGCTCGTCTACATCGGTGCCGACGGCGTCTCGACGAAGTCCGACGGCGCCCTGCACATTGCGCGCCACCTCGAGTTCCCGTATCGACTGGCGTGGCACCTCCGATTCGTCCCGCGGATTGTGCGCGACGCCGGATACGATTTCCTCGCCCGCGTGCGCTACGACGTGTTCGGGCAGAAAGAGGCCTGCATGGTGCCGGACGCCGACCTGCGAGAGCGATTCCTCGCGACGGACGACGGGGCCGTCTCGCCGGCCGAGCGTGCGGCCTCGGCCGACCGTCCTGCCGCCGCTCAGACGGAGTAGTCCTCCTCGCGGATCTGGCAGTAGCGGCCGTCGCGGTTCTGGTATTTGCCGTACTGGTACTGGCCGAACAGTCTGAGCGCGCTCGGGCCCGCTCGGAGCGCGTCCAGCCAGCCCGCGCGCCCCTCGCCGGGGTCGGGTTGCATGGCGCTGGCGACGCCGAAGACGCGGTCCCAGTCCGCCGGGCCGTAGTCCCGGACCATGTCCGCGAGGACGACGTTCCGCCGGACCTCGTCGCCGATGGCGCGCTTCCACTCGTAGTTGTACGCCCGGAGCGCCCCGAGGCCAGCCAGGCGTCCCGCCTCCGTGCCCGTGCGGATGGCCACGTGGTCGCCGCCCTCGTGGAACGCCGACGTGGCGCCCATCGCCCCACCCACGACGGCGACGTTGGCGTTCGTCGGGGACTCGATGGGCCGGGTCGACGAGATGGGGTACGTCTCGGTGCCCTTCGCTTTCCCGCGGTCCTCCAGCAGCGGGAAGTCGTCCTCGTCGCAGCCGGGGTAGGCGTGTTCGAGGAGCCGGCGGATGTACTCCTTGCCTGACGGGACGCGCTCATCCTCGGGGCGGAGCAGCGCGTACGCGTCGCGGTTCTCGACGGCGTTCAGGTCGAGGCCGATGGGCATCGTCAGGCCCACTCGCGCGACGCGCTCGTCGTTGGGGAACACCCACGGGTAGGCGGTGTGGCCGGGCATGTGGCCCCACCAGAACTTCAGCCGGTCGGGCTCGAACAGTTCCGCGGGCATCTCGCGGTACTCCTGGTAGGCGATGTGGTTGGCCGTCGTCGACACGAGGCCGTCGTACCGGTCTCCGAGCCACGGCTCGAGCACCTGCCCCGTGACGGTGCGCTGCGGGCCGTCGGCAAGGATGAGGTACTCGGCCTCGATCTCGGTGCCGTCTTTCAGGGTGAGATGATGGCTCGGGTCGCCGGTGAGGTCCGTCTCGACGGACGTGACGCCGGTCCCGACGCGGTACTCGGCGCCAGCATCCTCGGCACGCTCGCGGAGCCAGTCGTCCATCCGCGCGCGGTGGAAGGTGAACCCGAAGTTCGGATAGGAGGAATCGATGCCGGTCGTCTCCAGTCCGACCGAGGCGTTCGGCCCGATGAAGTCCGCGCCCTCGAGTTCGCGGAGTTTGACGTGCTCGGGGATGGGTACGTCGAGGTCCATGATGTCGACCCAGTAGTCGAGGATTCCGGCGGCGTCGGTCGAGTCCGGGCCCAGCCCCTCGCGGTCGGCCCGCGGGACGCCCTTCTCGATGACGAGGGCGTCGGCACCCTGGGCGGCGGCTGCTCGCCCGGCCGAACTGCCCGCCGGCCCCCCGCCGACGATGGCCACGTCGACTCGTTGCATGTCACCGTTCCCGGTTCGGTGCGGCTTAAATGACGTGACACGAGGTTGGCGACGAGGTCCGTGGCGGGACTGCGCTCGAAGCTCTCGGCGGGCGGACGGCGACAGCGACACCTTCCGAAGCCCTCGGTTGCTCGTGGTGCCGCGACTCGCCGCGCTTCCTGTTCCGGCCTTCGCCTCACTTAGCCGGGGCGCTCCGACGCGGCCCTCGTTCGCTGCTCACGAGGACTCCGCTCGGCTCGGCTTCGGAAGTCCGCCAGGAACGTCGGTCAGTCAGGTAGCGTGGGCCTCGTCCCTCCCCAGCCGCCTGCGATGCTCGGCCTCCGCTTCGCTTCGGCCTGTGCGTCTCGGCCCTCGCGCGCCAAGCGGCGGCTGGCCTGCGGGCACAGCCGCCAGCGCGCGCCAGTTGGACTGACGGGGCTGACACGCACCGGCCGAACGGCTGGGTCGACCGGCCGGTTCCGGTGACAGGAAGCGCGCTCGCGCCTCCGCTGTGGAGGCTCCCGAGCCCTTGCGGCGAGGGGCCGGAACACGCCCGGCGCGAGCGCGGGGAGGTGTGGGGCCACTAGCACTCCGCTGGAACCACCACGTGCGAACGCGCGGCCCAACAAGCAACAGGGCGGGACTGAAAGGGGCCGCCCGCTCGACCCGGCCCCGGCGACGTAAGCACCACAGCGAACGAGCAACGCGAGTGAGCGAGGAGCGCAACGAGCCGCGGACGGTCGAGCGGGCGGGGGCTTTCAACAGAGTTCAGTCATCGCTGTCACAGGGAGAGCGGGCGGGGGTTTTCTCCGCGGGTCTGTCGTGTTGTGTATTTTAGAGATAATAGTGGCTTACACAATATAAAATCTAATTTCAATATAAAATACCCAATTTCAAATAATAGAACTGAGATAAATTTAATATATGAACAATATAAATAGATACGATCTCACACCGATTCCCCGCCGCGTCCACGAAGGAACACTCATTTACCGGGCACCCGCATCCGTCAGTCAGGACGCGGCGGGGCCGCGGCGGGCGGTCCCACGACCGGAACGCGACAGCAGAAACCAGGCCAAATCGACACGATGAACGAACGAACACGGGAGTACCTCCGGGGCCGGTTCGGCGACCACTACCGGCGGGTCTCCATCGAGCCACCGCCGCGGGCCAACGAGCGCGAGTGGGGGTACATCCCGTTCTCGGAGGGCGGGACGCGGATGGTCCGCCACCGGGCATGGATTGACCTCGTCGGCGGCGCGGACGACCTGGCCGCTGCCCTCGCAGACGAGTCGGTCCGGCCGCGGCACGTCTACTACTCCGCCGGGAGCTACGACGACCCGGGCGCGAACGCGATGGGGAAGAAGGGGTGGCGCGGCTCGGACCTCGTGTTCGATCTCGACGCCGACCACCTGCCCGGCGTCGACCCCGAGGAGACGTCGCACGCCGAGATGCTCGCGACCTGCAAGGACGCGCTCCTCCGGCTACTGGACATCCTGGAGACCGATTTCGACTTTACGGACACGCACGCCGTGTTCTCGGGTGGACGGGGGTACCACGTCCACGTGCGTCGCGAGGACGTACAGGCGCTCGACCGGAGGGCCCGCGGGGAGATCGCGACGTACGTCCGGGGCGCCGAGATCGCATTCGAGGACCTCGTCCGCACAGAGGCAGTCGGCGGGGTGGCCGGGCGCACGTCGCCGGCCGAAAAGCGGACGCTGCCGCCGGCGGGCGGCTGGAGCGGGCGGCTCCACGACCGGCTGCTGTCGTTCGTCGACGAGGTGACCGCGCTGGACGAGGCGGCCGCTGTCGAACGGCTGCGCGAGTTCGAGAACGTCGGCGAGAAGAAGGCCGCGAGCGCACTGCACGCGATGCAGACCAACCGCGAGGCAATCGAGCGCGGGAACGTCGACGTCCATCCCGCCTTCTTCAGCGTGGCGCGGACGCTCTTGGCCGACGAACTCGAGCGCGCGGGCGCGCCCATCGACGAACCAGTCACCACGGATATCAACCGGCTCATCCGGCTCCCGGGGAGCCTCCACGGCGGGAGTGGACTCGTCGTTACGCCCATCGACCGCGACGCCATCGAGTCGTTCGATCCGCTCGCCGACGCCGTCCCGGAGACGTTCCGCGACAACGAGATCCGCATCGAGGTCACCGAGGCGGGTCCGGTCGAGTTGCTCGGCGAAGAGTTTACCATAGAGGAGGGAGAGCGTCAAGTGACAGAGGCGCGGGGCGTCTTCCTCATGGCGGGGGGGCGCGCCGAGAAGGCACCCGAATGAGGACCGGATAAGATAATGGACCTGGACGAACTCCGAAGCGCGCAGAGCCGGGAGCGACAGGCCTCTCAGCTCCAGCACCTGCGCGACGGCTTCTACGAGGAGGCCGCCAGCTTCATCCGGGGCCTGCGCACCGAGCGCGAGCGTGCGGCCGCGAGCAGCGACTACTCGTTTCCCTACGACGACCCCGAGGTCCAGCGACTGACGAACGAGATCCAGACCGCAGAGGAGGTCGTCGAGTCGCTGTACGAGCGCCGCGTCGGCAAGGTCGTCAAGATGGCCTCGTTCGACGCCGCCGGGATGGCCGTCGACGCCGAGGGCCTGACGGCCGAGGAGACGGACCTGTTCGAGACGCTCGTCGGCGACATCGAGGCAAATCGCGCGCGCGTCCTCGACGCGCTCGCGGGAACGGCCGGCGACGAGCCGTCCTCGGCGGAGGCGAGCGAACCTGACGGTCACGAGCCGTCCTCGGCGGAGGCGAGCGGGACGGCCGGCGACGCGACCCCGGATGCCGCGGACCAGCGCGCGGCGTCCGGCGAGAGTCCCACGCCGCCGACCGAGGAGGAACCGGTCCACATCGGCTCGGAGCCGACCACCGAGAGCCCGGTCTCGACCGCCGATGACGACCCCCCCGCGGCGGCTCGGCCGCCCGAGGAGGAATCGGCACCCGAACCGGTGCCGGCGTCGGGTGACGATCGGCAGGGAGCGGCGACGGACGCGGCCGCCGACACACCGGACCACGGGAGCGGCGCCGACGCCGACGCACCGGACAGCGAGAGCGATGCCGACCTCGGTCGAGACGCGCCCGGCGATGCAGACGCCCGGAGCGGACGGCCCACCGGGAACGACGGCGCTCCGGACAGCTCGGTCGGCGCGCCGGATGACTCGGGCACCGGGACCGGGGGGGAGTCGGGGGATGCGATGGATGCGGCGTCCGCGATGGGCACCGCCGGCAGCGACCGGGGCAGTGGCGACGCCCCCGGTCGATCGGGTGACGTCCCCGGCAGCGTCCCCGACGGCTCGCCGCCGTTCGACGAGCGACTCGAGTCGTCTGCGACGGCCAGCACAGCCCCCGGATCCACGGCTGACGCCTCGGCGCCAACCGGGCCTGGCACGGATGGGGGCGGGCCGTCCGGCGGAAGCGAGCCGCCGGAACCCGGGCTGTCCGACGAGAGCGAGCCGCCGGCCGCGAGTGAGCCGTCGACTGGAGCGAGCGAGCCGTCGACCGGAGCGAGCGAGTCGTCCGATGCCGCGGCGGACCCCGGTGAACCGGCCGGGACGCTCGTTCGGGTCACGGCGAATGTCGGCGAGATATTCGGCGTCGACGGCCGGGCGTATGATCTCGCGGCCGGCGACGTGGTCGTCCTCCCGGCGGACAACGCGGCGCCGCTGGTCGAGGACGGCAGCGCCGAGCGACTCGAGACCGCGATCTCGTTCGCTGGCGAGCCGTCGGACCGCTCCTGATCCCGCCCGATTCTCGCGCCCGATGTCGAGCAGGGCGTGTCCCTGTCGAGAGCGGCGAGTCACAGAGCATAACGACTATGCGCGGGCCAGTCCGACGCGGTGGTATGAGCGACTGGCCGCACGATCCCGACGGCGAGAAGGGGAGCGAGGGGATGCGCAAGTACGGGCAGGCCATCCTCGCGAAGAAACTGGACGAAGACGAGGATTTCCCCCTCGACCGCGACGAGTTCGTCGAGGAGTACGGTGACCACCCGATCCGGCTGAACCACCAGCGCGTCGTCAGCGTGGCCGACATCATGGACGGCGTCGAAGAGGCAGAGTTCGAGGACTTCGTCGCGTTCCACAAAGCCGTCGGGCGGGCGATGCGCGAGAACGGCCTGTGGGAGATCGAACCCGGAGAGATCGGCCAATAGCCCTTCCCGCGGCCACCGCGATTCGATGTCTCGTCTCCCCTGCCCGCCCGCGGTCGTGTCTCCGAATCGTGAACGGTAACGCATTTATTACAAACTCCCCGACGCTTCGACAGTGACGAACACGCAGGTCACCCTCGTCCAGATCGACAACTACGGGCCGTGGACGGTCACGCCGGAGCCGCGTCGCGAGGTCGACCTCCAGACGCTCCAGTCCCGGCTGTACGCCGACCTCTCACAGCTCATCGGCAACCGTGAGGGGTACGTCTTCTTCACCCGCTTCGACAACATGATCGCGGTCACGAACGGGCTGGACCGCGACGCCCACGCGCTCGTTCAGGAATCGGTCGCCAACCGCTACCCGGTGACGGTGTCGCTCGGTGTCGCAACCGACCCCTCGCCGGCCGCCGCGCTGGGGGAAGCGACCGACCTCCTGCAGGCTGCCGGGAGCGCTCAGGACGAAGAACGCACCCAGATTCTCGGCGGCGAGTTCCTCGGCGACACGGACCGGACCGACGACGACGTCCAGATCGCCCACTTCGACGTCAACGACGCCACCGGGAAGTACACGGACAGGTTGAACGCGTTCGACTCGTTCATCCACATCGAGCAGGGCTACGCCGAACTGATGCGCCACATGCGACTGGCCCACGACTCGCTGTCCTTCTTCGTCGGCGGAGACAACGTCATTGCGGTCTGTCCCGACCTCGACCGGACCGCCTACCGAGACGCAATCGACCACGTCGCCGGCGAGGTGAGCGTCGACCTGAAGGTCGGCGTGGGCCGCGCACGGACTGCACAGGACGCCGGGATGGCCGCAAAGCACGCACTCGAGACCTGCCGCCACGAGGAGACGACGGTCGAGTTCGCCGACTGACTGCTCGTTTAAGTAGAGAGCACGTTCGTCGCTGTTCCCAAAAGACTACCAAACGAACCGCTGTAGGGTGAAATCTGGATTTCATCTTTAACAGATTTTATATGTTGGGAGAGAGAAGAGAGCCATTGACATGACACGGGAATACCGACGTCGTGACGTAGTGAAGGGGGCTGCTGGACTCGGCGCCGTCGTTACCCTCGCCGGCTGTACCGGCGACGGTGGCGACGGCGGTGGCGGTGATGGTGGCGGCGGCGATGGTGGCGGCGGCGATGGTGGCGGCGGCGATGGTGGCGGTGGCGATGGTGGCGGTGGCGATGGT
>JBDGSA010000065.1:8515-17618 GCA_042217755.1 Haloglomus sp.
GCGGCGGCCGCACCCTCAAGCAGGGCGTGCTGCTGCCGCTCACGGGAGACCTCGGTTCGCTCGGCAAGCCGATCCGTGACGGGGCCATCCTCCCGAAGGCACAGCTCAAGGGGAAGACGAACTTCACCATCGACATCCAGGTCGAGGACACGGAGACCAATCCGCAGGCCGGCATCCAGGGGGCCAACACCCTGATCAACAACGGCTACCCCGCGATTACCGGTCCGGCATCCTCCGGCGTGAACCTCCAGGTGACCCGGGAGGCGCTCATCCCCAACGACACGGTCGGCTGCTCGCCGTCCTCGACGTCGCCAGCTGTGACGGACCTCAAGGACGACGACTACATCTTCCGGACGGCGCCGTCGGACGCCCTGCAGGGACAGGTCATCGCGCAGGTGGCTCGCGAGAATCTCGGCAACTCCACCGCCGCGACGATGTACGTCAACAACTCCTACGGGCAGGCGCTGTCCCAGTCGTTCGCCCAGTCGTTCAAAGACCGCGGCGGAGAAGTCCTCCAGCAGGTCGCCTTCCAGAAGGAGCAGTCCTCGTACAGCTCCCAGCTCGAGAAGGCACTCAGCGGCGACCCCGAGACGCTCGTGGTCATCGGTTACCCGGCCTCGGGCGTCCAGCTGTTCCGTGACTACTACAACAGCTTCGACTCCGGCCAGGACATCATCGTCACTGACGGCCTCATATCCGACGAGTTGCCGGACAACGTCGACAACGACATGAAGAACGTCACCGGGACGGCACCCCAGGCGTCCGGGCCGGGCCGGAAGGCGTTCAACCAGCTGTACCAGGACGAGTACGGCCGCAAACCCGGAGTCTTCAACGCTCACGCCTACGACGCGACGGCCATCTGTCTGCTCGCCAACATCTACGGAGGCGAGAACACGGGCAAGGCTGTCCGCGACAACATGCGGAAGGCGGCCAACCCCAAGGGCGAGAAGTTCAACGCCAGCAACCTCGCCGAGGCGTTCGCGGCCGCCGCGGCCGGCGACGAGATCAACTACCAGGGCGCCTCCTCGGCCTGCAACTTCGACGACAAGGGCGACATGAAGGCCGTCTCCTACGGCATCTACAAGATCAAGAACCGCGACTTCAAGCAGACCGAGACCGTCGCGTTCGGCCAGTAGCGACCGCGACGAGAGCCGCCGTTCGCTTCTCGACGCCAGACTCGGAGACTGCGACGAAGCGGTCGCCCGGACACCGAGAGCGACAGACCACTCGCTCTTTCGATACCGCGGGATTTCAATTTTCGTCGAAAAATAAGCCGACCAAGCCGCGGCTAATCGAATAATAATCGATATATTGTAAATACTCTCCGAGTGACGGGGCGCCGGCTCAGCCGCCCAGGAAGTCCTGGCGCACCTGTTCGTCGTCCAGCAGTGCGTCGCCGGCGTCCATGTAGCGGTTCCGGCCCTGGACGAGGACGTAGCCGCGGTCACAGCGACGCAGCGCCTCCTGGGCGTTCTGTTCGACCATCAGGACGGCCGTTCCGTCCTCGTTGATGCGGTCGATGCGGTCGAACATCTCCTCTACGAGGTCGGGTGCCAGTCCCGCCGACGGCTCGTCGAGCAACAGGAGGTCGGGGTCGAGCATCAGCGCCCGCCCCATCGCGACCATCTGTTGTTGGCCGCCGGACATCGAGCCGACCTGCTGGCCCTCGCGCTCCTCTAGAATGGGGAAGTAGTCGTAGACGGTCTGGATGCGTTCCTCCGGAACCTCGTCGAGGATGTACGCCCCCATCTCGAGGTTCTCGCGCACGGAGAGCGTGCCGAAGATGTTCTCGTTCTGCGGGACGTAGCCGAGTCCCTCGTGGATGATATCGTCGGGTTTCATCCCGGCGATGTCCTTGCCGTCGAACTCGATGGACCCGCCCATATAGCTGGTCAGGCCGAAGACGCTCTTCATCAGCGTCGACTTGCCGGCACCGTTCGGGCCGACGATGGTGACGTACTCTCCCGCCGCGACGTCGAGGTCGACGTTCTCGAGGATCTGGAGGTCACCGTAGCCGGCATCGAGATCGCGGACCTCGAGGATGCCCTCGTTCAGCGTCACCGGGTGGCGGTTCTCCGTCTCCGCGCTCATACGTCCTCACCCAGGTAGGCGTCGACGACCTGTTCGTTGTTCCGGATGTCCTCCGCCGTGCCTTCGGCCAGCACGTCACCCTGGTGCATGACGATGATGTGTTCGCAGTTCTGCATGATAAGGTCCATGTCGTGCTCGACCAGCAGGAACGTGTAGCCCTGATCGGTGAGGTCGTGGATGCGGTCGAGCAACTTCTCCTCCAGCGTCGGATTGACGCCGGCGAACGGCTCGTCGAGCAGCAGCATCTCCGGGTCGGTCATCAGCGCACGCGACATCTCGAGCAGCTTGCGCTGTCCCCCCGAGAGGTTGCCGGCGTACTCCTCTGCGAGGTGGTCGATCTCGAAGAAGTCGAGCATCTCCCAGACGTCGTCGCGGATCGCCGTCTCGTCGCGCTTGACGTCGTCGCGGAGTCCGGGCGTAACCGCGTTCGTCAGCTTCTCGCCCTGTTGTCCCTGGGGCGCCAGCATCAGGTTCTCGAGGACGGTCATCTCGTCGAGTTCGCGTGCGATCTGGAACGTGCGGACGAGCCCCTTCTGGGCGATCTCGTGGGGACGCTGTCCGGTGATGTCCTCGCCCTTGAACAGGACGGTGCCGCCGTCCGCCTCGTGGACCCCCGTGATGCAGTTGAACGTCGTGGACTTTCCGGCGCCGTTCGGGCCGATGAGCCCGGTCAGCGACCCCTCTTCTACCTCGAAGCTCGCGCCGTCGACGGCCGTGATTCCCCCGAAGCGCTTCTGGAGGTTCTGCACGCGGAGCGGCAGCCCCCGAGGGACGGTCTTCGCCGACTCCTCGACGCTCGAGTCTTCGCTCTCGGGGTCGATGTCCTCGAGGTCGACGTCGTCCGGGACGTTCGTCTCGACCGGGGCCCCTCCGTCCTCGGCGCGTTCCTGCTCACTCATCGGCATCACCCCCGTCCGCGGCCGGACGGCCACCGGGCTTGCCGGACTCGTCCGTCGCATCCGGTCGCTCCGAGAGGTCGACGGTGGAGGCGATCTCCTTGCGGTGGCCGAGCAGCCCCTGCGAGCGGTTCTGCATCAGGTAGACGAGCACGACGCCGAGGAAGACGAACTTCAGGTTCGGCATCTGCGAGACGACGTAGCCGACGTACATCGCGGGGTCGAGCGACGTGAGTGCGACCCAGATGTTGGCCGGTGTCGGGAGCCCTCCGCCGGTGAGATACTGCGCGATGGCGTTGATGAGCCCGGCGAGCCGACGCGGTCCCTGCAGCAGCAACGCGGCGAACACCGCGCCGCCGACGACGCTCCCGGTGTTCGAGCCGGCGCCGCCGACGATGAGCGCCGTGAACACGTAGAAGGTGACGAGCGGCCGGAACGTGTTCGGATTGACGTAGCCGTAGGTGCCCTGCCAGAGGATGCCGGCCAGTCCCATCATCGCGGTCCCGAGCATGAACACCTTGATCTTGAACAGCCGGGTGTCCTTGCCGAGCGACTGGGCGACGAGTTCGTCCTCGCGGATGGCTTTCAGCACGCGGCCGAACGGCGAGTTCCCGACTCGCTGAACGAGCAGGTAGTAGGCCGGCAACACCACCAGCACGATGACCGCGGTGTATGTCGTCGCCTCGGCGACCTGCGGGATCATGCCCAGCGACGTTCCGACGGCGACGATTACGTCGCCGACCGGCTGGAGCGGGCCGTCGAACAGGAACTTGAGCGGCGTCCCGAGCGGCGTGCCGATACCGCGGCCGCCGCCCGTCCCGAACTCGATGCCAAAGATGTTCACGACGTTGTACTGGCTCGAACTCGGGTCGGTGACGGTCCCGGAGAAGGTGTCCGCCAGCAGGGTGAGGCGGATCATCTCCGAGAAGCCGACGGTGACGATGGCGAAGTAGTCCGCGTCGAGCTGGAGGGCCGGGAGTGCGGCGATACCGCCGACGATGGCCGCGACGATCACGCCGCCGACGATCGCGATCGGCACCGGCAGTCCGAGCCCCGGCGGGAGTCCGTCGGGCGGTCCGGCGAGGATGGACATGGCGTAGACGCCGACGGCCATGAACCCGGCGACCCCGATGTTGAACAGGCCGGTGTACCCCCAGTGGAGGTTCAGCGCGAGCGCGAGAATGGCATACACGCCGGACAGGAACAGGATGGACTGGAACGTCTGGAAGGCGGCGTTGACGATCGTGGCGCCCGCGAGGAGCGCCTGCAGGCCGCCGATGAAGAAGTAGAGCAGGCCGGTGACGAGCAGGAGCACGGCGATGAGGGTGGTGTCGTCGTCCTTGATAGTCGCGGGCACCGCGTCCCAGGCGCGCTGTGCGATACTCATGCGGTGGTCACCCCTCCAAAGAGGCCCTGTGGACGGTAGAGGAGTACGAGGATCATCACTCCGAACGCCGCCACGCGCGGGAAGCCCGAAGGGATCCACACGAGCGCGATGCGCGAGGCGACGCCGATGATGAGACCGCCGCCGATGGCGCCGTAGACGGAGCCGATGCCGCCGAGGATGACCCCAGAGAAGATGAACAGGAGCAGCCGCCAGCCGAAGTTGAACGAGAGGACGCCCCGCTCGAGGATGATGAGGAATCCGGCGACGCCGGCGAGCCCGCCGCCGATGATCCAGGTCGCGCGGACGACGCGCTCGGTCGGGATGCCGGTGACTTGCGCGAGCGCCTTGTTGTCCGACATCGCCCGCATCGCCTTCCCGAGTTTCGTTCGCTGGAGCAGGAGGTGGACGCCCAGCATCAGCAACACCGCCGCGACGATCATGGTGATCTCGTGGAGGTTCAGCGTGTACGTGCCGTCGACGATCCGGAAGCTGAACGACGGTAGCGACGCGGGATTCGTGGAGGTGATGCCGCGGGTGCTCGTCGACCAGATGAACACGATGCTGTACCGGAGCGCCAGCGCCACGCCGATGGAGGCGATGAGGAGCGAGATGCCCTCCTTGTCACGCATCGGCTTGTAGACGATCCGATCGATGCCGAGCACCAGCGCGACGCTCGCGATCGCGGAGACCACGAGGCCGACGATCACGGCGAACGGGGAGGTCCACACCGATACCAGTGACGGGGCGTTCAGCAGGATGATCTCACCGAGCTTCGTCTGTTCCTGGAGCCCGGGGAGGGTTATCATCGCGACGAGGTACGCGGCGGCCCACCCGGAGAACGCACCCGCGGTGAGGTAGTCCCCGTGAGCGAAGTTCGCGAAGTTCAGGATGCTGTACGTCATCGACAGGCCGACGCCCGCGAGCCCGATGATGAGGCCCAGGATGAGCCCGTCGATGAGGAATCCGACGACGTTCGAGACGGGCACGTGGCCGCCGATGAGGTAGACTCCACCCGGTGCGATTCTGACGCCCGCGAGTTTCGTCAGCAGATCGACCAGCAGGTAGAGACAGGCGACGGCGAGGAGCAGGACCGTCGGCTGCTCCACGTACTGTCGGAGTCTCTCGGCAGCAGATGACTCAGCGACGCCCATGTATACGATTCACAGCCGAGATGACGGGGCGTCAGTAAAAGAAGTATCGCTCCGTGTGAGCGGGGCGCCAGACGGCTCCGGGCACGCTCCGAACGACGGGGGAACGCAATACCTTTGGCTCGCCCGGGGGACGCGGCGAATATGTTACGGACGCTGGCGGACCTCGACGCCACCGGGACCACCCTGGGGGTGCGGGTCGACATCAACAGCCCCCTCGACGGGGGGACGCTGGCCGACGACTCGCGGGTCCGTGCCCACCTGGACACCCTCTCGGAGTTGCTCGACCGCGGTGCCCGGGTCGCGGTGCTGGCCCACCAGGGACGCCCCGGCGGCGACGAGTTCGCCGATCTCGCCTCGCACGCTGCCCGGCTCGACGAGTTGCTGGACGCGCCCGTCGACTACTGCGATGCTACCTTCACCGCCGCTGCACGCGACCGCGTCGGGGCCCTCGAGAACGGGGAGTGTGTCGTCCTCGAGAACACGCGTTTCTACTCGGAGGAGTACATGGAGTTCGACCCCGAGGTCGCGGCGGACACCTTCCTCGTGCGGAAACTGGCGCCGGCGCTCGACGCCTACGTCAACGACGCTTTCGCCGCGGCCCACCGCTCACAGCCCTCGCTCGTCGGCTTTCCGGTCCGCGTCTCGGGTTACGCCGGGCGCGTGATGGAGGAGGAACTGGCGGTGCTGGGGAACATCGAGTCCACGCCGGAACCCCGCGTGTACGCGCTCGGCGGCGCGAAGGTGGTCGACTCGCTCGACGTCGCCCGTTCGGTCCTCGGGCGGGGACTCGCGGATCACGTGCTCGTCTCCGGCGTCGTCGGCAACGCCTTCCTCCTGGCCGACGGCATCCAGCTGGGGGCCGCCAGTGCCCACGTCGTCAACGAACGCTCGACCGAGGCGGTAAAGCGCGCGGGTGACCTGCTCGACGATTTCGCCAACCGTATCCACCTCCCCCGCGACGTGGCCGTCGAGCGCGGCGGCGAGCGGGTCGAACTCGATCTCCACGAGCTGCCCGCCGAGCAGGCGGCCATGGATATCGGGGCCAAAACCGTCGCCGCGTACGCCGAGGTCATCGACGAGGCCGGGACGGTCATCTGTAACGGCCCGGCCGGCGTCTTCGAGGAGGACCGGTTCGCGACGGGTACCAGGGAACTGTTCGAGGCCGCCACGCGGGCCGAGTACAGCATCGTCGGCGGCGGCGACACCGCCGCCGCGCTCCGGCAACTCGGCATCGAGGGGTTCGACCACATCTCCACCGGCGGCGGTGCGGCCCTTCGGATGCTGACCGGGGAGTCGCTCCCGGCTGTCGAGGCGCTCCGCGAGGACTGGCGGGCCGAGCGCCCCCCAGATCCGGGCGCGTGACCGACCGCGACGCCGCGCCGCCAGGCGTCCGTATCGAGTCCGGAGACGCCGACGACGCCGACGCCGTCGCGGACTACTGGGTCGAACTCGCGGAGAGTCAGCGTGACCACGGGTCGCGACTGCTCGCGGACCGGAACCGGAACGCGGCACGGGAAGCTGCCATCCGACACGCCGTCGCCGGCGGTCTGTTCGTGGCGCGTCGCACCGACGCCGGCGACGCCGAGGACGTGATTACTGATGCGGAGATCCTCGGGTTCGTCACCGCGAGCTTCGCCACCGGCGACTTCGCCGAGACGGCCGACCGCGGCGTCGTCCAGAACATCTACGTTCACCCCGCCGCTCGCGGCCGCGGCATCGGGACCGCGCTCCTGGCCGCCGCCGAGGCGTACCTCCGCGAGCAGGGGGCAGCAGTCGTCTCGCTGGAGGTGCTGGCCGACAACGAGTCCGCCCGTCGCTTCTACCGCCGACACGGCTACGAGAACCACCGGGTCGAACTGCAGAAGGACCTCGACGACTGACTCCGTTCGGGCGTCTCCGACCGATAAGGTTTCCAGTCACCCGGGATAACCCTCGCCCGCGCCACGGGAGCTTGGGCGGTTCAAGCACTCGACTTGTAATCGAGAATTCGTGGGTTCAAATCCCACCCGTGGCTATATTCTAATTTTCACGTCCGCAAATAACTGTTAGCGGCAGCCACGCGGAGGTGTGTGGCCGTTCCCTCTGAGTTCCAGAGTGCCGGCGCCGACGGCGAGGCGCTCCCCGAGTGGCGCCAGGCCATCGCCGCCGACATCGGCGAGGATCCCGGCCGGTGGCTCGACCGCCGCCTCGTCGAGTGGTCGAATCGGGGGCGCTGGGAGATGTCGAAGGCCGCGACGCTCCTCGCTGAGCGACGGCGTGGCGGCAACACTGTCGACCTGGTCGTTCGTTTTAAGTAATCACCCCGCATCTCTCGAATTGCCCGCATAGTCGGGCACGATCCCCACACCCCACCCCACCCCTTCCCCACTTTTTGCTTCGACAGCGACCCGCGGAGTCAGCTGTCGTTCCCGCCGTGCGGGAACCCCCCCTGAGGGAGTGTTCCTAAGTGCACCTGCGGAAAACCATACCCCGCACCGTACCTCAAGCAACTCGGCAGCTGAATTGGAACGAATTCGGTCTCAGAGTCGCGATATGTGATTAGAATTCCAGGTATCTACGATGAGGAACAGAATATACTTTCGTTCCTGGGACGCGGATCGTTGGTAGCACTGGCGAAGCTCGTCCCGAGGCGGTAAAGCGCGCGTTCAGCTGGTGGCGGTCGCTATTTTCTCAGCGACGTCTGTTTCTTAGTAGTTATCCAATTAGAAAAATATCGGAAAAATTGCTCAGCAAGAGGGAAAATAAAATACTCCGCGCCGTCCGACCCCGCCTCACGGATCTGACTCTCTGGCCCGTTTGATCTGTGGGTGCACCCAAACTCATTTACCCACCATAACGTTAGGCGAAGAAGATGTCCCTTACGGATATGGTCCCGCCAAACGAGGGACAACATCGCGCCGCGCTACGAGGTGAATTCAAAAATCGGAACCTCCCTCGACATCTCGCGCTGTTCTACGAAAACAGGACTACCCAGTTAGACGCCGTTACCGCGTTCATTGAGCACGGTCTGTCGACGGAACATAAATGCCTCTACCTCTACGACATCAGTACCGCTCGACAGATCCACAACGCGCTCAGTACCGCGACCGTCGACGTGGAACACTACCGCGAAACCGGAGCGCTCGAGCTGTGTGACGCGTCCGACGTCTATCTCGACTCCGGGTTCGATCCGAACCGGATGATCGAAACGCTCGAAGCCGCCTGTGAAGAGAGCCTCGCCGATGGGTACGAGGGGCTGTACGTCGCGGGGGAGAACTCCTGGTGTTTCCACACTGACCACTCGTTCGATCACATCCTCGATTTCGAAGCCGACTTCGACGCCATCTGTCCCGAACTCCCCGTCGTCGCACTGTGCCAGTACGACCTCTCCCGATTCGGAGAGGATTCAGCAGCAAAGGCCCTCTGGACGCACGAGAAGATCATCTACCGGAATCAAATCTGCGAGAATCCGTTCTACATCCCCCCAGGTGAGTATCGGGCGGACGCGGATACGCCGATGAACATCTCGCTCATGTTGCGGCAGGCGTATTCGCTGACCGAGGCCAAGCAGGAGATCGGCCAACATGAACAGCGACTCA
>JBDGSA010000183.1:0-17606 GCA_042217755.1 Haloglomus sp.
CGCTACGAGCAGGTGTACAGCATCGTCGAACCGCGCTGGCAGCCCGACGACCACCGCGGCCTCCGGACGAGCCCGTTCTACGAGCACCAGCGGGAGCTCGGCGCGGAGTTCTACCAGTCGGGCGGCTGGGAGTCCCCGCAGTACTACGAGCACAACGCCGACCTCGTGGACCGCTACGAGGACCAGATACCCGAACAGGACGGCTGGCAGGCGATCAACCGCTCGCAGATCGAGGGCGCAGAGCACCTCCACACCCGCGAGAAGGTCTCGATGTTCGATATGACCACCTTCTCGTCCATCGTGGTCGAGGGAGCGGACGCCGGCGCATTCCTCCAGCGGATGTGCAGCAACGACGTCGACATCGACGTCGGGCAGGTTCGGTACTCGCTGCTGTTGAACGAGGGGGGCGGCATCCTCGCCGACGTCACGGTCGTCCGCCTGGACGACGAGGAGTACATGGTCACGACCGGCGGCGGCAACTCGCCACAGATCCACGGCGGATGGCTCGAAGAGCACGCGCCGGAGACGGTGTCGGTCACCGTCGAGGAGGGGGCCCGGAGCACGATCGGGCTGTGGGGACCCAACTCGCGGCTGCTGCTCCAGCGATGTACGGACGCGGACGTGACCGACGAGGGCTTCCCGTATTTCAGCGCCAAGCAGCTGTACGTCGGTGAGGTGCCCGTCGTCGCCCTCCGGGTGTCGTACGTCGGCGAGCTCGGCTGGGAGCTGTGGGCCCCCAGCGAGTACGCCCGGCGCCTGTGGGAGACCCTCTGGGAGGCCGGAACGGACCTCGACGTCCGACCGATGGGCGGCGGCGCGCTGGAGTCGATGCGCCTCGAGAAGGGATTCCGACTGTGGGGGACCGACATCGACACCGACGCGAATCCGTTCGAGGCGGGACTAGGTTTCGCCGTCGACATGGAGACTGACTTCGTCGGGCGGGACGCCCTCGAGGCAGCGCGCGCAGACGGTATCGACAGCCGCATCACCCCGCTCACCCTGGACGACTCGACGGACATCCTGCTGAGTGGTCGTCCTGTTCTGAAAGACGGCGAGGCCATCGGCTACGTCCAGGCGGCCGACTACGGCTACACCATCGGTGAGTCCATCGCGTACACCTACGTCCCCAGCGAACACGCGGAGGCCGGGACGGCCGTCCAGGTCCAGTGCGAGGGCGAGACGTACGACGCGACGGTCCGGGACGAACCGCTGTTCGACCCGGGACGCGACAAGATACTCAGGTGACACACGCATGACAGAGTCCGAGTCCGGGTCCGGCGGGTCCGACGCTGAAGGCCTGCCGGTCACCTACGCCGACGTCGAGCGAGCACGGGAGCGACTCGACGACGAGACCGTCGTGAAGGAGACGCCGGTCGAGCGGAGTTCGTCGCTCGACGAGTTCGTCGGCGGCGAGGTGTATCTGAAGATGGAGCACCTCCAGTGGACCGGCTCGTTCAAGACCAGAGGAGCGTACAACAAGATCAAACAGGACGTCGAGCGCGGCGTCGAGGAGTTCGTCGCTGCGAGCGCCGGCAACCACGCGCAGGGCGTCGCCCTCGCGGCGACGAAGTGCGGTGCCGACGCGACCATCTTCATGCCGACGGACGCCCCACAGGCCAAGGTCGACGCCACGCGGGGCTACGGCGCCACCGTCGAACTCGTCGGGAAGGACTTCCAGGAGACGATGGCCCGCGCCCAGGAGGCCGTCGAGGAGACCGACGCGGAGTTCGTCCACGCCTACGACGACCACGACATCATCGCCGGACAGGGCACGCTGGGGACGGAGATGTACCACGACTGCCCCTCGGTCGACACGGTCGTCGTCCCCATCGGCGGCGGCGGGCTGATCAGCGGCGTCTCGACCGCGATCAAGCACCTCTCGCCGGACACCCGCGTCGTGGGGGTCCAGGCCACCGGCGCCGAGACCGTCCACAAGAGCCTGGACAAGGGGATGCCCGTGACGCTCGACGAGGTCGATACCATCGCCGACGGGATCGCCACGGGGGGAATCTCCGAGACCACGCTGCGGATCATGGAGGTGAACGTCGACGAGGTCGTGACCGTCACCGATACCGAGATCGCGCGGGCGATCCTCCTCCTGATGGAGCGGGCCAAGCAGGTCGTCGAGGGAGCCGGGGCCGCGTCGGTGGCCGCCATCCTCAGCGACGACCTCGACGTTCGCGGGGAGACGGTGATGCCGCTGCTGTGCGGGGGGAACCTCGACATGACACGGCTCAGAGAGGTTCTCATCCACGCGATGACCGAGCGCCGGCAACTCCTGCGTCTCCGGGTCCGGATCGACGACCGCCCCGGCGTCATGCAGGACATCTCCGGGACCATCGCCGACCATGGCGCGAACATCCACGGCGTGCGCCACGAGCGCTCGGTCGACGACCTCGACGTCGGCGAGGCGTATCTCGTCTTCAATGTGGAGACCGGCGGCGCCGAACACGCCCAGTCGATCGTCGACGCCATCCGGGACGCGGGCTACCCCGTCGACGACCTCTCCCAGACCCACTGACCGGCGGGATCCATCGCCCGAAGCGGTCGGTCACGACCCAGCAGTCCCGTCTGCGGGCCGTACAGCCGGGAAAAGCTATTTGCCGGCCCGTCGTGCACGGGGGAGTGGAGGAGTAGACCGTCATGTACGATACGATACTGATCCCCTACGACGGGAGCGACGAGGCGAAAAAAGGAGCCGAGCACGGAATCGGTCTCGCGGATGCGCTGGGCGCGAGTGTTCACGCGCTCTACGTCGCCGACCTGCCGGGGGTCCCCCGGGCGCTCGCGCTACGGGACGACGAAGAGCAACTCCGGCAGGAGTACCAGGAGTACGGCGAGGAGGCGGTGTCGGCGGTTGCCGACCTCGCCGCCGAGCACGATGTCGAGTGCACCACCGCCATCCGCACGGGGTCGGTAAGCGAGGAGATCGTCGACTACGCCGAGGACGAGGGGATGGACGCCATCGTGATGGGGTCGGCCTACCGCGGCAAACTCGGATCGCTCATCGGCGGCACCACCGACAAGGTGGTTCGCACGGCGACAGTCCCGGTCATCACCCAGCGGATGCACGCCGACGAGATCTGACGCCGATACGGGGTGACGGACAAGTCTCGCGTATCCCATCCCTCGCGTTATCGTACCCCTGGGCGACAGCGCGGGGCCGGGCGCCAGCACGCGCGCCTCATACGGTTTACTGTAAATCGTTCCCGGCGCATCGGCGCCCCGGTCGGCCGACGCACCGGTAAACTGTTACACTAAACCGTATCAGACGAGACGCGTTTCCCGGATGTAGATGACGAGGCTCGCGCTGAGGAAGCTGAACCCCGCCGTCCGCAGGTCGCCGGTCGTCATCGAGAACAGGGCAACGACAAACAGGCCCACGGCCAGGAGCGCGGCCCCCGTCGCAAGGACGTTCACCATGCGTTCGTTTCCCCCGGCAGAGCGCAAAAATCCCCACCTTCCCCCTCGGCTCTACTGCTCCCGTCTCGTTCGTTCCCGTCTCTCCGATATAACTCGTATATCTACCGATACTTCAGAATATAGGTAGAATTATAGAAATATTTGGAATATCGGGGAATTATCAGGTTATTAATACGAGTGTTTGAACTCCCAGTGGTAGCGACAGGCGTCGCAGGTAGCCCACTCGGGGAAGTCGAACTGGTCCGGGTGGCGCTGGCCGTGGAGCATGTCTGACTTGCACCGCGGACATCCCATGCGGAGCAGGTCCAGTTCACCGAACTCCTCGGCGTCGAACTCTGCGACGCAGTGTGGGCAGTCGATGCTGTCGCGGGCGTGGTGCTGGAGGATTTCGCTCTCGCAGCGCGGACATTCCAGCACTGCCGGCGGGCGCGAACCCCACCCGACGTCCCCCTCGTAGGTCGTCGTCGCTGTGTCCGTCGCGGAGAGATTGAACTTGTTGGGCCCGTCTCCGGCCCGGAGCGGGGCGATGACGGCTTCGGCTGCCGCCCGCAGATGGCGTGACACGACATGTAGAATTTCGCCCATTATCTATTACGCCCTTGGGCGTCCACAACATTAAATTGCCCACCAACCCCGAGGTTATCTGGTCGGCGCGACCACGACAGTGGCGCGTCGTTTCCGCCGCTGGATCGGCCGAGCGGGGCACGGTAGCCGCCGTATCCTCGGTGTTGTGTTGATATCGCCGCTCATCTGGCGGCGTACGGCCCGGGTCGTCGGTGCTCAGGTCGGACAAGCGGACAAACTTTAATATGGATCCTGCTCATCGTAACATCGACGTAGTGTGAGTCTTCACCACGCACGGGATCAGCTGACGTGGGCTCAAGGTGGGCTGTACGTGGGCTGCACCCGTGTTCGACACGGCCGTGACCGAACCGTTCGACAATCGAGCCACCAAACGACAGACAGGAAGATGAGAACCAACATACGCCGAACTGGTACGGAGGGGATAGCCCATGGCGGACGCTGAGCACGACGAAACTACCGGCGAGATGTCCGACGGGCTCCAGGTGGAACTGTTCCACCCGGAGTCCGACCGGGAGCCGGGTGACACGAACATCCAGAAGTGGGGGTTCGACGTCCACCCGGTCGTTTTCCCGGTAGCGCTGGCGATCATCGCCGTGTTCGTCGCGGCGACGATCATCCTGGGACAGGACGCCGCGTCGGCGTACACGGCGATATTCAACTTCATCGGGTCCACCTTCGGGTGGTTCTACCTGCTGGCGGTGAACATCTTCATCGTCGTGTTGCTCTACTTCGCGTTCGGCAAGTACGGGCACATCAAGATCGGCGGCGTCGAGGCCGAAAAGGAGTTCAGCGACTTCGCCTGGATGGCGATGCTGTTCAGCGCCGGCATGGGAATCGGTCTCATGTTCTTCAGCGTCCTGGAGCCCGTCTTCTACTTCAACAGCGTTCCGGGGTTCTGGGGGGCTGAAGCACAGACCGGCGCGGCGGCGGCGGCGGCGATGGCCCAGACGTTCTTCCACTGGGGATTCCACCCGTGGGCCATCTACGGCCTCGTCGGGCTCGGACTGGCGTTCTTCTCGTTCAACCGCGGCCTGCCGCTGACGTTCCGGTCGATCTTCTGGCCCCTGCTTGGCGAGCGTATCTACGGCTGGGCGGGCCACATCATCGACCTCGTGACGGTGTTCGCGACGCTGTTCGGCCTGGCGACCTCACTGGGGCTCGGCGTCGCGCAGGTGAACCGAGGGCTCCAGTACGTCAGCACTGACATCCTCGGTGTCCTGAGCAGCTTCCCGAACAACACGTTCACGCAGATGCTGCTCATCGCGGGCATCACCGGCATCGCGACGCTGTCGGTCGCGGCCGGCCTCGACGGCGGGGTCAAGCGCCTGAGCACGATCAACCTGTACCTGATGTTCGCCCTGCTGGGCTTCCTCATCATCGTCGGCCCGACGATCTTCATCCTCGGCGCGTGGGTCGAAGGGCTCGGCAAGTACTTCGGTAACGTCGTCCAGCTCGGCTTCTTCCGCGGTGCGATGGCTTCCGGCGGCAGCACGGTCACCGCCTGGACGGTGTTCTACTGGGGCTGGTGGATCGCGTGGTCGCCGTTCGTCGGGATGTTCATCGCTCGGATCTCGAAGGGGCGGACGGTCCGCGAGTTCGTTCTCGGGGTCCTGTTCCTCCCGTCGCTGTTCTCGACCCTCTGGCTGGCGACGTTCGGCGGGAGCGCACTGGCTCCCTCCGTCACGAGCGAGGGGGCCGGCGCGGTCGTGGCGGCCTACAACGAACTGGGGTACGCCGCGTTCGAGACGCTCGGGATGTTCGTGATGCTCCAGCAGTATCCGCTCGGCGCCATCTCGGCGTCGCTCGCGACGCTGCTCGTCATCACCTTCTTCGTCACCTCGTCTGACTCGGGGTCGCTGGTCGTCGACCACCTGACCTCGGGCGGCAAGCACGACGTGCCGAAGGTCCAGCGCATCTTCTGGGCGGTCACCGAGGGTGCCGTCGCGGCGCTCCTGCTGTGGGGCGGCGGCCTGACCGCCCTGCAGACCGCGGCCATCACGACCGGGTTGCCGTTCGCGGTCATCCTCGTCCTGATGTGCTATACGGTCTATCTGGGACTCGACAACGAGTACGAGATCCTGGAGTCCGAGGAGTTCGCCGAGCGCATCGAGGACATGACCGACCAGGAAGACGTCGACGTTGTGACTGCCGGCGACGAGATGGTCACCGACGTCAGCGCCAGCGACGCGGAGGGAACCGACTGACGCGTTCTCCGCGTCGACGCTGTTCCGGCTGTCTCTTCTCGCGTTCCGTTCTCTCCCCGCGTAGCCGCGTCACCAGAATCAGTTCGGTCGGTGTTCAGCCAACAGTTCGGTCAGTGTTCAGCCAGTAGTTCGGCCGGTGTTCAGCTAGTAGTTCGGTCGGCAGTTCGGTTGCGGTGGCGCGCTCAGGAGTACTTCCACTCCGTGTCGTCGCCGGTCCGGCTGACTCCCGCGTCGTCCTCGTCGTCCTGCTCGTCCGGCCAGCGGATTCCGTCGCCGCGGAAGTGCTTGTACGCGACGCCGCCGAGTCCGACGAGCAACAGCAGGAGGACAATCGACCCGGCGAGGGGAGCTAACTGCGCCGCGGTCCCGGCGAGGCCAGCGCCGACGCCTGCCTGGAGCACCTGAGCGGTCACGACCATACAACAACACTTCGACCTCCACGTCTATGAGTCTTGTCCGCGCCGGCGAACAGGGCGTCTCGCCGGCCGTCAGTCAGTTCGCTCCGAGACGTCCTCGTGGATCCACAGGCGCGTCGGTCCGCCGATGCCGATCGCCGCGATTCCGAACCAGACGGCGATTGCGGCGAAGGGCGGCAACAGGAGCCAGGCGAGCGCGCCGACTCCGCCGACGCCGACCAGACCGAGCCACGGGTCCCGCGTGCCGACGGTCCGGGCGACCCAGGTGCCGACGACGACGAACCCGTACCCGCACAGTCCCAGCACGCCGAGGACAACCGCGACGGAGACTGCCGACCAGAGGAGCGGCGACCCGAGGCCGTAGCTCGCGACCTGGCTGGACAGGTAGCCGATCACGAAGAAGACGAGGCCGTAGGCCATGACCCCGTAGATCACCGAGACGAGCGGATTCGACATCGAGACCTCGACCGCGCGGTCGACGCGGTCGCCGTAGTAGTAGCCGATCGTGACGCCGGCGGCGACCGTCAGGCAGAACGCCGCTACTGCTTTCGCTGCCGCTGGCGCGTTGACGACCGTCGACGCATCCACCGCCTGCAGCGGGAGCCATCCGGCGCCGGTTCCCGGTGCCGGGACCGCGAGCATGACCCACTCGTCGAGCAGGGATACCGAAAAGCTACCGGTCGACAGGACGAGACGGTCGCCTCCCCGGCGACCGATCCCCTCGGAAATCCGACTGGTCGTGGAGAGCGACCGACGACTTGCTCCGGTCTGGTGTGACTATCGCCCCGCCCTCCGTCGGTCGGCCCTTGGGGGCGGACAGGTTTATATCGGGTGCGGCGGCTGATGTGTGATGAAGTGTCATGAGCGAACCTGATGCCACCTCCGACGACGAAGCGGTGGTCCGGCGATGGTTCGAGGAGCTGTTCAACGAGCACGAGCTGGCGGTCGCAGACGAGATCGTCGCGCCGGACCTGGAGTACCGCGGTCCGAAGAGCCTGAGCCCGCAAGACGCAACCGGGCCGGCGGACATCAAGGAGTTCGTCGAGACCTACCGTGACGCCTTCCCCGACCTCCAGTACGTCATCGAAGACGTCTCGGTCGGCGGCGGCGAGGTCCGCGTCCGGTGGTCGGCGACCGGAACCCACGAGCGGGACCTGTACGACATCGAGTCGACCGGCGAGCAGTTCTGGATCAACGGGATCGGCGTGTTCGTCGTCGAGGACGGGCGTATCACGGAGGTGGACGCCCAGTGGGACACGCTGAAACTCGTCCAGGAACTCGGAGTCGTCTCGGAGTTCTGATACTCGTCCTCGACTGGTCCGGGGACAGTCGCACCTGTCGGGGCCAGCCCGACGGCATCTCGACGCGCGACGACGGCCACGGCCGGCCCGATGGAACGCGACAGCCGGCGGGAAACCACTTAGGTCCGGGCGGCCCGTACCAGCGCGCGTGACCCGACGTGACCGACGAGCACGGACGGCCGGCGATAGCGACACGCTGGCAACTCTCGAGCGAGCCGACGCGGCCGCGGCCTCCGAGCGGCCCGGCGCACGGGGCGTCTCCGAGCGAGCAGCGGGAGCGACGCGGCGACCGGAGGGTTCACGGCGGTGACGTTCGCCGACCAGCCCGTCGAGGGGTTCCTCGACGACGTCGCGTCCACGAACGTCGCGCCGAGCGCCGGCGCCGTGACCGCGATTACCGGTGCGATGGCCGGGTCGCTCTGTGAGATGGTCTGTATCCACACGCCCGACGCGGAGACGTCGCCCCGGCTGGCGACCGCCCGCGCGGACCTGGCAGAGCGGCGCGACCAGTTGCTCGACCTCGCGGACGCGGACGCCGCGGTGATCGACGCCGTCGGGACGGCGTTCGAGGACGAGACGGACGCAGAAGACAGACAGGCGGCTCTGGCGCGAGCGACCGAGGTGCCCCTCCGAATCGCCGAGGCGGCCGCGGACGTAGCCGAGCGCGCGGTCGTCGTCGCCGAGGACGGCACGACGAACGCGCGTACCGATGCGGTCGTCGGCGCGCACCTTGCGCGGGCCGCGACGGCGGCCGCCGCCGTAATCGTCCGGACCAACCTCGACCTCTGGCCCGACCTGGAGGCGGCTGACTCCCGGCTCGACGACGCGCGGACTCGTCTCGAGGCGGCCGAGCGTGACGCGGCCGCGGCGGTCTCGCGGCTCACGGAGTCACGGAACGAGTAGTCACGGGTCCGTCCCCGACCGGACCGGGCTCGGCCCCCGGCCGCCAATCGCGTCGACGGTCCGGACGGCCGCGGCGTTCTCGGCGACGTCGTGGACTCGGACGAGGTCGGCGCCGCGCTCGGCAGCCGCGGCCGTCACGGCCAGCGTCGACGGGAGGCGATCCGCGGCCGGGGCGGCGGCGTCGGCGAACATCGACTTCCGGGAGTGCCCGACCATGACGGGACAGCCGAGCGCCGTGAACTCCCCGAGTCTGTCGACCAGTTCGAACGACTCGCGGGCGTTCTTGCCGAAGCCACAGCCCGGGTCGACGATGATCCGGTCGCGGTCGACGCCGGCCCGCCGGGCGAGTAGCACTCGCTCGGAGAGGTCACAGAGCACGTCGTTGACCACGTCATCGTAGGTTCGCGACCGGTCCGAATCGACGGGCGTCGAGAGGCCGTGCACGAGTACCAGTGACGCATCGTGGTCGGCGACGACGAACCGCATCTCCGGGTCCGAGAGGCCGGAGACGTCGTTGACGATGTCGGCGCCGGCCGAGAGCGCGGCGTCCGCGACGGTCGCCTTGCGCGTATCGACCGAAACCGGGACGTCCCGGTCAGCGAGCGCCTCGACGACCGGGACCACGCGCTCTACCTCCGTTCCGGCAGCGACCGGCTCCGCCCCCGAGCGCGTGCGCTCGCCGCCGACGTCGAGGATGTCCGCGCCGTTCGCGATCAGCTGCTCGGCGCGGGCGATCGCGGCGTCGACCTCGTCGGACGCCCCCCCGTCGTAGACGTTGTCCGGGGTGACGTTCAGGATGCCCATGACCGCCGTCCCGTCGGCGTCGAGGGGGGCCGGACGCGGGGGCGAGAGCGCCGTCGCATCCGCGTCTGACGGCCCGTCGAGGACCCACTCGATCCGGTCGGCGACGTGGGACAGCCCGCTCCCGTCGGCCCCGAGGACGTCGGCGAGCGTCGCCATCTCGCTTTTCGTTCCCGAGAGGACCGTCGCGACGAGCCGTCCGGGTGCGCCGGTCGAAGACCGGAAGCAGTCTCCCCCGATGGTCTCGAGTTCGGCGGCGACGCGCTCGGCCTGCTCGGGGCGGAGGTGCGTCGCGAGGACGCGGCCGTCGACGTCGGCGGTCCCGACGTCCGGGAACGACGCGCTGGAGAACACCCCGCTGTCGCCGCGCGAGCGCCGCCTCCCCCCGGTCTTTGGAACGACCAGGCGCGTCCACCGGTCTCGGGCCTCGGCGACCGCGTACAGCGATCCGGCGACGAGGACGAGGTCGTCGTCGGCCGCGGCCGCGACCGCCCGCTCCGTGGCCTCGGCGACCGGACCGACTCGGACGACGTCGGCGGCACGGCCCTCGAACGCGGCGGCCAGCGTCTCGAGGCTCGCCGCCCGATCGACGCCCGGCCGGGTGAGGTAGACGGTGTCGACCGCGGGGAGCTCGGCGGCCATCGCGGCGTGGTCCTTGTCGGTCATCGCGCCGAAGACGAGGCGGAGGCCGTCGTAGTCGAACCGCTCCAGCAGCTCACCCAGAGCCGCCATCGCCCCGGGGTTGTGCGAGCCGTCGAGCACCGTCATCGGGTCGGTGTCGACGATCTCGAACCGCCCGGGGAGCGTCGCCTGCCGGAGCCCGGTCGCGATGGTCTGCGGGTCCACGTCGGCAACCTGCCTGGCGAGTGTCGCGGCGACGCCGGCGTTTGTCGCCTGGTGTTGGCCCAGCAGTTGGAGGTTCGTCTCGAGCCCCCAGTCCCCACCCGAGATCGTCACTCTGCTCTCGACGTCGGAGCACATCCCGTGTTCGACTGCCACCACGTCGACGCCGCTTCCTCCGTCCGCGGCCGTACTCGCGCCCGCTCGCGCACTCGCGTCGGCGGCTGCCGCCCCGACTGTCACGACGTCCGTCTCGGCGCGGATTGCGTCGAGCGCGGCCCCGCTCGTGCCGGTCACGAGCGGCGCGTCGGCCGGGGCGACCTGGGCCTTGTCGCGGGCGATCTCTTCGACCGTCTCCCCGAGGAGCTCCGTGTGCTCTAGGCTGACACTGGTGACGGCGCTGGCCACGGGGTTGACCGCACTGGTCGCGTCGTAGCGCCCGCCGATTCCGACCTCGAGCACCGCCACGTCGACGTCCGCGCGGCCGAACTGGTACAGCGCCAGCGCCGTCATCACTTCGAAGTGCGTCGGCATATCGTCCTCGTCGCGAAGCCGGTCGAGGCAGGGGTCGATGCGCTCTACGAACTCCGTGACGTGCGTCCTCGGGACCGGGGCTCCGTCGACCCGGATCTGTTCGCGGAAGCCGTCCAGCGCCGGCGAGGTGAAGACGCCGACGGTCAGCCCGTCCGCACGGAGGACCCGCTCGAGCATCCGGGCGGTGCTCCCCTTTCCGTTCGACCCGGCTACCTGGACGCAGTCGATGTCTGCCTGCGGATCCCCGAGGTGTGCGAGCAGCCGTGCCGTCGTCTCGGTTCCCAGCTTCGGCCGCCGGCGCTGGAGGGACTTGAGCCGGTCCGCGGCCTCGTGGTACTGCATAGCACATGTCGACGGCGGCCGCTTCATGAAGGTATCGCTGGCCCGGAGCGGGCGTTGATTCAGACGGGTCACCGCACTGCGCGCAATTGATTCAGAGGCACGTCTCGGGCCACTGCACCGCGCGCGGTGCGTCCAGACGGGTCACCGCACTGTCCGGACGAGCACGGGGCTCGCGCGGCGCGGAAACTCATCGTATCCGCCCGGTGTCAGCTGGACGAAGGTTCTTGAGTGGCGGTTTGATACCACTGGGTAGGATGTCTTCAGACTCAGACTCGGACGAGAGCCGCGAACCGATCCCGACCGACTACGACATCGCACAGTCGACGGACATGGAGCCCATCTGGGAGCTCGTCGAGCCGTGGGGTCTCGGCCTCGACGACCTCCAGTACCACGGTGAGTACACGGCGAAGGTCAAACACCACGCCATCGAGCGGCTCCGGTCGCAGGCGTCGGACAACGAGGGGAACCTGGTCCTCGTCACGGGGATGACCCCGACCCCGAAAGGTGAGGGCAAGACCGTGACGACAGTTGGACTGGGCCAGACGCTCAACCACCTCGGCGAGGACGCACTCATTGCCATCCGCGAACCGTCGCTCGGGCCGGTATTCGGGGTGAAGGGCGGCGCCGCCGGCGGCGGTCGCTCGCAGGTGCTCCCGATGGAGGACATCAACCTCCACTTCACGGGCGACATGCACGCGCTCACCGCGGCGCACAACCTCATCGCGGCGATGCTCGACGCGCGCCTCTCGCAGGGCAACGACCTCGGGATCAACGTCAACGACGTCGAGTGGAAGCGCTCGCTCGACATGAACGACCGCGCGCTCCGCGAGACGGTCGTCGGCCTCGGCGGGGAGTCCGGCGGGACGCCCCGCGAAGATGGCTTCAAGCTGACCGCGGCCTCCGAGCTGATGGCCGTGCTCTGCCTGGCCGAGGACCTCGGCGATCTCAAAGAGCGGGTCGCACGGATCATCGTCGCTTACGACACCGACGGCGAGCCGATCACCGTCGACGACATCGAGGCGACGGGGCCCGCGACGATGCTGCTCCGGGACGCGCTCAAGCCCAACATCGTCCAGACCATCGAGGGGACGCCGGCGTTCGTCCACGGCGGTCCGTTCGCCAACATCGCTCACGGGACCAACTCGCTGATCGCCGACAAGGCCGCCTTCGGCATGGGCGATTACCTCGTCACCGAGGCCGGCTTCGGGTCGGACCTGGGCGCCGAGAAGTTCATGAACATCGTCTGCCGGCTGGGGGACATGACGCCGAACGCGGTCGTGCTCGTGGCGTCGGTCCGGGCGCTCCAGTATCACGGTCTCGACCAGTGGCCGGTCGACTTCGACGCCATCGACGACGCCGGCGTGGAGGCCCTCGAGGCTGGCTTCGAGAATCTCGACCGCCACGTCGCCAACATCCAGCAGTTCGGCGTGCCCGTCGTCGTCGCGGTCAACCGCTTCCCGGACGACACCGACGCGGAGGTCGAGGCAGTCTTGGAGCACTGCCGCGAGGACCTCGGCGTCCGGGCGGCAGCGTCCGAGGTCTTCGAGAAGGGCAGCGAGGGCGGCGTCGACCTCGGCGAGCGCGTCATCGACGCCGTCGAGGAGAGCGACGAGGACGAGTTCACCTACCTCTACGAGGACGACCTCCCGGTCAAGGAGAAGATCGAGACCATCGCCACCGAGATCTACGGCGCCGACGGCGTCAAGTTCACCGGCGATGCGCTCGACGACATCGACCGCATGGTCGACCTCGGGTTCGACGACGTCCCGGTCTGTATGTCGAAGACGTTCCACTCGTTCAGCGACGACGCGAGCAAGAAGGGGGCCCCGGAGGGGTGGGAACTCGAGATCAGCGAGGTCTACCCCTCGGCCGGCGCCGGATTCATCGTCGCGCTCACTGCCGATGCCCTGACGATGCCCGGTCTCCCCGCCCGCCCGGCCGCCGCCGACATGGACATCGACGAGGACGGCAACATCGAGGGCCTGTTCTGACGAGCGGCGACGGCGTCAACCGGCGCGCCTCCGAACCGCTCCGATCGAGGGACGACAGGCCGGTCCGGGCGAATCCCGGTCGCGGATTGCGGGTCGCGCTGTCGAGTGCGCCGGGCCGATGACTTGCACGGAGTATTTTCTCTAATCCTCTCAATTTACTCAAAAATTTGATAAATTATAGTATTATATGAGTAATTGTAAATTTATCTGAGGTTCTCCAGAGTTCTCTAGAGTTATTCGCCTGGCCAGCGCCCTCGCCGCACGCCGTGCCGGCTACTCCAGCGTCGCGATGGCCTCGATTTCGACGGCCGCGCCCTTCGGGACGGCGCCGGCGCCGACCGCGCTGCGGGCCGGTGGCTCCGTCTCGAAGAACTCGCTGTACGCCTCGTTGAACTCGTCGAAGTCGTCGATGTCGTCGAGGAACACGGTCGTCTTGAGCACGTCGTCGAGCGACGCGCCCTCGGACTCGAGAATCGCCGCGACGTTCCTGAGACACTGCCGGGTCTGTACCGCCACGGGCTCGTCGTCAAGCAACTCGCCGTCGGTCGTCAGCGGGAGTTGCCCGGCCGTGATGAGCAGTTCGCCGTTCGTCGTCGCCTGACTGTACGCGCCGACCGCCGCGGGAGCGTCGTCGGTGCTGATTACGCGCTTCATACGTCACAGTCTCTCCGGCCGTTTCTTAAATCCCAGTCGCGTCCCCGCGGTCGCCATATTCTGTCACTGATCGGATCGCTTGTGGAACGGGAATACCGGTGGCGGCCGCGCCGTCGGCACCGGCCGCGGACGCGGTCTCCAGTGAGCCGCGACTACCGATGACCGGTGACGCGGCGACCGACGGCCACTGGTGACGCCGCGACTGCCGGTAACCGGTGACCGCGAACGACGTTCGAGGCCCGTCGCCGGAGACGGCTCGGCCCTCGCGTTCTTGTCGTCTCCCGCCGGCGGATCGGCGCCACATTTTTTGTACCGAGTCCGCCAAGGCGTGGGAGTGAGCGACACACGGGAGGGGCAGTCGGACCGGGCCATCGAGGACGTGTTCTACCCCGACGAGCGGATCCCGTTCGTCAACTGGCAGCAGTTCTCGGGCGCAAAACCGACCGTCCTCCTCGTGGGCGCCATCACGCTGCTGGCGTTCGTTACCGGACTGTCGAACCTCAGCCAGGCGTCGGTGGCGCTCGACGGTCCGCTCGCGCCGTACCTGCCCGTTGCGACCGGCTTCGCGCGCTTCGGCGGCGTTCTCTTTGCCTTCCTGCTCGGCCCCGTGACCGTCGGTCTCCAGCGCCGGAAGGCGATCGCCTGGCGGATCGCGCTGGTCCTGCTTCCCGCACTCGCGCTCCTCCCGCTGACGACGCTGCAGACGACCGACGTTCCGCTGTTGCTGGTCGTCCTCGTCACCATCCCGCTGCTCGTCTGGAACCGCGACCAGTTCGACCAGGCGCTCGACCTCTCGCCGCTCCAGATCGCGTCGCTGTCGTCGGTCCTCGGGGTCGTCCTCTACGGCACCGTCGGCGCGTACGGCCTCCGGGGCAACGGGCTGGCGATCGAGTCCTGGAGCGACGCGGTCTACTACGTGATCGTCACAATCTCGACGGTGGGCTACGGTGACGTGACGCCGACGACGCCGGTCGCGAAGTGGTTCTCGCTGTCGATCATCCTGCTCGGGACCGGTGCGTTCACCGTCTCGGTCGGCGCGCTCGTCGGCCCGGCGATCGAGTCGCGGATGGCCTCGGCCTTCGGAAACATGACCGTCTCGGAACTCAAACTCCTCGAGGACCACGTGGTGGTCCTCGGACACGGCGACCTCACGGCATCGCTCCTCGAAACGCTCGAAGACGAGACCGACGTGGTGGTGGTGACCGACGACGCGGACGTGGCCGCCGACCTCACAGACGAGGACGTCAACGTCCTCACCGACGACCCGACCGACGAGTCGGTGCTCGCCGACGCGCAGGTCGAGACCGCCCGTGGCGTCGTCGCCGGCAGTCGCGACGACGCACAGAACGTCCTCGCCGTTCTCGCGTCGAAAACCGTCGCCCCCGACGTGCGCGTCGTCGCCGCGGCGAACGAACAGAAACACGCCGACAAACTCGCGTCGGTCGGTGCCGACGAGATCATCAATCCGCGGACCATCGGCGGTCGTCTCCTCGGCCGGTCCGTCCTCGACGACGAGGACGACGCGTCGCTGACCGCCGTGCTCGGCGGCGACGAGGACTCGGAGTCGGAGTCGGGGTCGGGACCAGGGTCGGGGTTGGGGTGACTGCCCGGTCGCCCGGCCAGCTCACGGGCCGTTCGCGGACTGGTACGCTCCCGTCGGCAGGCCGAGTCCCGACCGCGAGAATGGGTCTCGGCTTGCCGCTCGTCCTCTGTTCGTCCCCCGGTAACCTCCCACACTACTATACTTCACACCGTTCACACACGGCGTATGAGCACGTCCGGGGCCAGCGGGGTGGAGCGGGCACTGGAGCGGGTGCTGTTACCCCTGTGTGTGGTGTCGGGCGGAATCGTCCTGGCCGGGTTCTTCTTTCCGGACCTCGTGGGGTCGTCGGTCACCGGAGAGGTCTGGCTCGCCGTCTCGCTCGTCTTCTTCGGGTCCGGGCTGGGGTATCTCGCCGTCCTCCCGTACTCGCCGGACGCCGACGAGCCTGACGGTGAGCCGTACCTCCTGCGGATCCGCCAGACGAGATTCGTGAACGTCGTCCGGGCCTTCCTCGTCGGGCAGGACCCGATCACGCTCGGACTCCCCGTCGTCGTGTTCACGCTCTTTTTCGCCGTCCAGTTCCTCTTCCCGGCAGCCACGACGAGCGCGGTCGATGCGGCCTCGGAGACGATTCTGCGACAGTTCGACCCCGTCTTCCTCGGCGCGGTCTTCCTGGCGGTCTGTTACTGTCTGTTCCTCTTGCTGGGGCCGTGGGGTGACGTGAAACTCGGCGGCCCCGATACCGAGCCGAGTTACACCTACCCGACGTACTTCGCGCTGGTGTTCACCGCCGGCATCGCCGCCGGGGTGGTGTTCTGGGGACCGGCCGAGGCGCTCTTTCACTACCAGACGCCGCCCCCGTACTTCGACGCGCCAGCGGAGTCGAGCGCGGCGGTCACCGGCGCGCTCACCTACGCTCTGTTTCACTGGGGTATCTCGGCCTGGAGTGCCTACACCGTCATCGGGGTCCCGATCGCGTACTTCGTGTTCACACGCGGGGCGCCGCTGCGCGTCTCGACGATTCTCGCGCCGTTTCTCGGCGTGGACGGACTGGACTCGATCTGGAGTCGTCTCGTCGATACGCTGGCGGTGTTCGCGACGATCGGCGGCATCGCCACCTCGGTCGCGCTGGTGAGCGAGCAGTTCCTCGCCGGCATCAGGTTCCAGTGGGGTGTCGGCGCCGGCAACCTCGGTCCGCTGCTGTTCGTCGGTGGGCTGACTGCGATCTTCGTCCTTTCCTGTGTGACTGGCATCCACCGTGGTATCCGCCGGATCGCCGCGTTGAACGTCGTTCTCTTCGCCGTCTTCGCGCTCATCCTGCTCGCGATCGGCCCCCGCCAGTTCCTGCTCCGAGAGGGCGTCGCCGCGCTGGGAAGTTACGCCGTCAACTTCGTCCCGCTGAGCCTGTACACCGGTGGCGAGTGGGTAGCGAACTGGACGGTGTGGAACTGGTCGTGGTGGTTCTCGTGGGCGCCCTTCGCCGGCCTGTTCATCGCCGCGCTCTCGCGCGGCCGGCGGGTCAGGACCGTGGTGTTCACGGGCGTCGTCGCCACGTCGGCCGCGACGATGGTCTGGTTCCTGCTCCTCGGTGGGACGTCGCTGTTCGTCCAGCGGAGCGGGCAGGCGGACATCCTCGCGGCCATCGCCCGGCGGGGCGGGTCGGAGGCCGTCGCCGGGTTCCCGCTCTTCGCCGCGCTCCCGGTCAGTCAACTCCTGATGTTCCTCTTTCTCGCCCTGATCGTCGTGTTCATCACCACCTCGGCGGACACGTCGACGCTGGTCGTCTCCATCCTCGCGACCCGGCGCGGGCTGGCGCCGTCGACGGGGAGCATCGCGTTCTGGGGCGTGTTCCAGGGCGCGGTGGCCGTGTCGGTCCTCCTGATCGGCGGCGCCGAGACGCTCCAGGCCCTCGCGGTCCTGACAGGTGGCCCCTTCGCCGTTCTTTCGCTCGTCGCGCTCGTGGGCCTGACGCTGTCGCTCTATCGAGAGGAGCAGGGCCACACCTCGCTCGTCCGACGGGCGCTCGCCCGTCTTCCGTCGATTCAGACCTACCAGGACCTCGAACCGCC
>JBDGSA010000069.1:0-17509 GCA_042217755.1 Haloglomus sp.
CCGAGCGCCAGCAGCAGACGACGAGCAACGTCGACGAGCACGCGGACGGCGCACTCAACGCTGGGTTCAACTCCCAGCGACATGGGCTTTTCGCCGGCTCAGCGTGCTCGTCCGGCCCCCCTCACGATGAGCACGAACCACAACGAGCCGCCGCGTAGCAGCGAAATAGACACTCGGACGTTCCCCGCCGAGGACGCCTATCCGAATCCCGACGGCCCGCCAGCATGGCGTCGCTCGCCCGACGACTCCGTCGGCTGGCGGGAGATCTGCGAATCGTATCATGTCGACCCCGACGCCCACGAGGAGGTGACTTCATCTTGAGTACGCAATCAAACAACGACCCCGAGCAGTACGTCCGCGAGAACCGAGAGACGCTCGTCGAGGTCTTCAAGCACGGCACAGATCCGTTCGTCCGAGCGCTCGCCCTGGCCGCCCTCGTCGAGTACGGCGGCGAACCCGATATTGAGCGCGCCCGGAACGAACTCGACCGCGCCGAGGACCTCGCGGGGGGAGCATGACGGGGACTGCCCCGACACCCGCCCGATCAGCTGCCTTCCTCGGCGGCGTCGACGAACCGGCGGGCGGTGTCGATCACGTCGGGATCTCCGCCGAGCGCCTCGACGAGCGGTTCCATGTCCTCGAGGCGGTCGAGGAGCTCGGGGTTCTCCTTCGAGACCCGGAGGAGCTGCTGGCGCTGCGTCCGCTGCTTCTCCTCAATCTCGTCGACGGCCCCGTGCTCGAGGGCCTGGTGGCACCACATGCAGAACGGTTCGTCTCGCGGCGTCTTCTTCTCGCACCGATGGCAGGTGACGGCGGCGGTCGGTTCGGGCTCCTCCTCCTCGACGTCGAGCCCGTGGGCCTTCGCGACCTCGCGGTCGCTCGCGTCGGCGAACACCGAGATGTAGCGGGCGGCGGCCTTGCTGCCTCGCGTCCACCCGTGGTGGTCCTCAAGGACGGCCTGGTTCACGCCCTGGCTCGCGAGGTGACTCGCCGAGCTCTTGCGGAAGTTCGTGAAGGTGACGGGCTTCGTGACGCCGGCGCGGTCGGCGAGCTCCCGGGGGATCTTCCGAGCCATCTGATAGCTCATCTCCTCGCCACTCTGGAGCTTGCACCACAGCGGCGCGTCGGGGTCGTCGCGTCGTGGGTGGTCCTGAAGCCAGCGGTTCAGCTGGGGGACCGCCGTGATCAGCATGACCGAGCGCTGCCCGCGCTTTCCGTCGACAGTGATCTGGAGGCCGTGGCGGTGGTCGGTCACGTCGCCGACCTCCAGGTCGAGGAGCTCGCCGGAGCGGGGACCAGCGTCCCACGCGACCGCGACGAGCGCGGCGTCGCGAGCGTTCAGCGCCTCGTCGATCATCGGGCGGATATCCTCGTCCCACCCCAGCATGTCGGTGGGATCCGGCGTGGGGTCGTAGTCGCGGCTGGTCGTCGTCGGAATCCAGGCGAGCGACTCCGGCATGTCCTCCTTCGTGGTCGGGACGTCGACGGCGCCGGCCTCGGCGAGTCGCTTCCCGAACATGCGGAAGGCGACGCGGTAGTCCTTGTTCGTCTCCTCGGAGTCGGTCTTCGGGTGGGTCTCGTGGATCCATCGGACGAAGTCCTCGGCGGCGCTGCGGTCCTCGAGGGCCTCACGGAGTCCGCCGACTCCTTCTGCCATCTTTGTGACGTGTCGGAGCAGCTTCTCTCGCCGCTGGGTGCCGTACTCGGAGGCGAGCAGCGCGAGTCGGTCGTCGAAGGCCAGGAGGAGCTCGCGGTCGTCGGGCGCGACGTCGCGCTCGCCGCTCTCGAGCTGGTCCTGGAGCATCTCGAGTCGCCGCTCGGGGTTAGTGACCATCTGCGGGTAGAGCCCTATTCAAGTAGTTGGGAGTTAAACCTTGGGTTCATTGCCCGCTCTGGGCGTTCGTTCTCCGACGCTCCGCTCCAGCAGTTCCGACGCTTCAGCGACCGTCGAGGTCCCGTCTCGCATCCTCGTCTCGTATTCCAGTCTCCCGCAGAAATCACACGGGCGATGAGCGCAATCGGATCCTGGGACTACGCCGTGCCACCGAGACATCGTCGCCGTCCGCTGCCGGGAGCGCGGCACGCCGCCAACTGCGCGAGCGAGTGCCAGTTCCATTCGGACCGTGCGAGCGAGTTCCGGTTCCGTTCCGACCGCGACAGCCTAATCAGCGGAGAGCTCTCCACCCTGGAGTCGCGACCACAATTATAAGCCGTCCGAGCCAGTACCGCTGGTGTGGTGGTGACCAACAAGATCCGACGCCGGCGGGGCTCAGTGGCCAGCACCCGGGACCAGCCAGCGCCCGGGTGGAAACGATGACCGCGAGCGGCGACCAGCGGACGGTTCTAGTGGTCGACGACGAGCCCGACCTGGCGGACCTGTACGCGGCGTGGCTCGACGAGGAGTACGAGACGCGGATCGCCTACGGAGGCAACGAGGCTATCGAGGCGTTCGACGAGGCGGTCGACGTTGCGCTCATCGACCGGTTGATGCCGGAGATGTCGGGTGACGAGGTCCTCGAGCACATCCGCGAGACGGGCCACGACTGCCAGGTGGCGATGGTGACGGCCGTCGAGCCCGACTTCGACATCATCGAGATGGGCTTCGACGACTACCTCGTCAAGCCGATTCTCCGCGACGAGTTGCTCGAGACTGTCGAGAATCTGCTCGCCCGGGGCGACTACGACAGCCAACTACAGGATCTCTACGCCCTGGTCTCGAAGCGAGCCGCCCTCACCACCCAGAAGACCGAGGAGGAACTCGCAAACAGCGAGGAGTACCAGGAACTCGAGGCGCGCATCGAGGAACTTCAGGCCGAACTCGACCAAACCGCGATGGAACTCGACAAGACCGACTTCGAGGTCGCGTTCCAGAAGCTCTCTGAGAACTGATTCTGCCGCGCTACGCGTCCCGACTGTCCGCGACGACCGTGTTCTCCAGCCGACCGATTCCCTCCACCTCCAGCGCGACGGTCGCACCGTCCTCGAGGAACTGTCCGAGCTCGAGTCCACAGCCCTCGCCGACAGTCCCGGAACCGAGCACGTCGCCCGGGTGGAGAGGTTCACCGTCGGAGACGTGCGCGACGATGTCGGCGAAGGAGTGGTGCATCTGGCCGGGCGTTCCAGCAGACCACACCTCCCCGTCCACTTCGGCCGTCATCCTCGCCTCGGTCGGGTCGAAGGCGTCCGCCGTGACGAGATACGGGCCGAGCGCGTTCGCGAAGTCCTTTCCCTTCGCCGGGCCGAGGTCGGCGTCCATCTCCTCACCCTGTGTGTCGCGCGCGGAGAAGTCGTTGAATACAGTGTAGCCGGCGATGTAGTCCTCGGCCTCGTCGGGCGAGACGTCGGTGCCGCGCTTGCCGAGGACCGCGGCCAGTTCGAGCTCGTAGTCCCACAGGTCCGAATAGGCGGGCCACTCCACGGTGTCGCCCGGTCCGACAACGGTGTCCGGGTTCCCCTTGTAGCAGACGGGGATGTCGAACCACACCTCCGGGGGGTCGCCGAGCGTGTTGCGTACGTGCTCTTCGTAGGCCATGAAGTCCCGGATGGTGTTCGGCCGTGGAAGGGGCGCGAGCAGGCGGACGCCGTCCTCGGCGGGCGAGAACCGGACACGTGCGCCGTCCTCTGTGCGGACGTGCTCACCGCCGGTGGCATCAGCCCGTGACGACGACCCGTCCGTGTCGTCGGCCTGTGACGCCGACCCGTCTGTGTCGTCGGGTTCGGGGACGCCGTCGAGCGCGTCGCGAGCCGCGTCGAGAGCCTGGTCGCCCCGGCGGAGGAACTCGCGCAGGTCCGGCGGCGTCACGGCCATCGCCTGCTCGCGGGCAGCTGGTTCACCGTCGCGCTCGAGGAGCCAGGTGTGGCCGCTCGTCACGTCGACGAGTGATCCCGGCTCGTCCTCCTCGCGGTCCTCGTCCCGGACGCACAGTCGACGTTCCCGACCGACCGGCGTCTCGACCGCGATGGTGGCGAGCCTCATCGAGCAGCACCCCCGTCGTCCGGTGCGCCGCCACCTGGTGGGCGCCCGCCGTCGGTCGCCAGCGCGTCACCGCCGTCGGGCAGCGTCCCCGGTTCGAACATCGCGACCGGCCGGACCCAGCCGGCGGAGGCGCCCTCGATGGAGACCGGGAAGCAGACGACCGGCACGTCCGTCTTTCGGGGGAGCCGGTCGAGGTTGGCCATCTTCTCGATCTGGCAGTACTCGGCCTCGCGGCCGGCGAAGTGGGCCGGCCAGAGTTCCCCCTCGTCGCCGGACGCCGCGAAGCGACGGCCCATCTCGGCGAACGGCTTATCGAAGCCGTAGGCGTCGGTGCCGATGACCCGGACGCCCTGCTCGACGAGGTGGTTCGTCGCCGCGGCCCCCATTCCGGGAAACCGCTGGAGGTACTCCGCGCTCCCCCACAGTTCGTCGGCGCCGGTCTGGAGGAAGACGAGTTCACCAGCCCGCAGTTCGTGGTCGAGTGCGTCGAGACGCGCGTCGATATCGTCGGGCGTGATCTCGGCGCCGGCGTCCATGTCGCGCACGTCGAGGACGACAGCGTTCCCGCGGCACCACTCCAGCGGCACCTCATCGATGGTCCGGGCGGGTTCGCCGCCCGATTCGGGGCCGTAGTGCCAGGGCGCGTCGAGATGCGTCCCCGTGTGGGGAATGGCGTGGACCTCCTCCCACGCCAGGCCGTGACCGTCGGGGAAGTCGTCGGCGGTGACGTCGTAGCCGAGCCCCTGGAGGTTCTCTGAGAGCAGCTGTGCGCCGTCGTCGTGGTCGAAGTACTCCACGTCCGGAGGCCAGGGCTCGCTGTCCACCCCGGGTTCGAGGCCGATGCTCAGGTCGACGAGGTCGGCGTTCGCGAGCGAGAGCATGGCGGAACCGCGAGCGGCGACACCGTATAGGTTGGCCCGGGCTCGATTCGCTCCTGAAGAGGGGCTGGTCGTAGATGTCAGACGAGGCCCGCCGCGATCGCTCCAAACCCGACGGCCGCCAGCGCCCCCACGAGATTGGTCGTCGCGTTCAGCGCCGCCCGCCGGCCGTAGCCGCCCTCCACGAGCCGGACGGTCTCGTAGGCGAACGTAGAGAAGGTGGTGAACGCGCCACAGAATCCCGTTCCGGCGACGAGCAGGAGATCGGCCCCGACGGGTGCAGAGACGAGGAAGCCCAGGAGGAACGACCCCAGCACGTTCACCGCGAGCGTGTCGAAGGTCCCCTCTTCGATGCGCTCGCCGAGGAGGTGGCGCGCGAGTGCACCCGCCACGCCGCCCAGTCCGACGAGCAACGCCGGATCGGTCACGCGATCACCCGGGCGACGGCCTGCCCGAGACCGATGGCGGCGAAGCCGAGGGCGTAGTTGAGTGCCACGTTGACGACGGCGAACAGCGGGAGTCCCGGCGTCTGGGCGAGTTCGGCGGTCTCGACCGCGAACGTCGAGTAGGTGGTGAACGACGAGCAAAAGCCCGTCCCGACGACGAGCCGCGTCTCCGGATTGAGTGCCCCGACAAGCCGGTTCTCGTACAGCAAAATGCTCAGGAGGAACGCGCCGGTGACGTTGGCAGCGAGCGTGCCCCACGGGAGCGCCCCGGCGGGCATAATTTCGGCGACAGCAAAGCGGAGCGCGGCCCCGACGAACCCGCCGGCCGCGATGAGAAGCAGCGGTTCCAGGCGACGGAGCCAGTGGCTCATGCGCGACCCGTCGCGCGGCACTCGCTTGTAACACCCGGAATCGACTCGGGAGGACGGCCGCGGAGCCGAGGATTCAAACCGGATGCCGCGGCAGACGGCCCGTGCGAACGAGACGACTCGACGAGGATGACCGTGGTATCGAGGGGTTACCTGTCAGGCTGGTCATCGCGCTGGTGGTCGGCGTGGCCAGTCTCGGCGTGATGTTGAATATGGTCTCCGGGCTCTCCGGGCTGGGCGTGACCGAGGTCGACGTCGCTCCCGAACCGGAGGTGACGACGTCCGGGGCACAACAGGTGACCGTCCGGGTCGTCGGGCCCGACGGCGACCGCGTGGCGAACGCGACGGTCGTGGCGCGCGGCGGCTCGGCGCAACTCGACGGGCCCGTCGTCGCGCAAACGGATCAGAACGGTACCGCGACGATGCAACTCGACCCGAAACTGGGGGCCAACCAGGCCGAGGGGACGGTCCAGTTCAGCGTGAAGCCGCCCGCCGGCGGTCCGTTCGTCGACCGGCGCGGGAACACGGCGCTGCTGGTGGTCAGGGGGTGAGCGAGCGCGGCGCCTCGACGCCGACGGAGGCAGTCGCCGAATTGCGACGGCGGTCTGGGCGCCAGGGTGCGACCGGTCTGGGGCCCCGAGTAGTGACGACTCTCCGAACCCCGAGTAGCGACGACTCTCCGAACCCCGAGTAGCGACGGCTCTCCGGACCACCAGACAGGGCGGGACTGAGGGGGGCGCTCACATCCGAAAGCGTGACGCCGCGACCGTCCGCTGGACGACCTCACGACCCGCCCGTTCGCCGACCCGAAGCCTTAGGCGCGGACGCGCCGACCCGACAGGCATGACCGAGGACGACGCTGACACCGCCACCGAGTTGGCCGAGCGAATTCGCGACGGAGAGCTGCAGCTGTACGAACTGGAGGATCACACCGACGCCGCGACCGCCGCCGCGGCCCGCCGGCACCTGCTCGCGACCGAGACGGCCGCCGACCTCGACGCCATCGGTTCGTACGCCTTCGACGCCGCCGACGCCGAGACCGCCATCGAGAACATGATCGGGGCCGCGCAGGTGCCGATGGGCGTCGTCGGGCCCGTACCCGTCGAGGGCGAGTCCGCCTCCGGCGACGAGTACCTTCCGCTCGCGACGACGGAGGGCGCCCTGGTCGCGTCCGTCAATCGTGGCTGTGCGGCCATCCGCGCCGCGGGGGGCGCCACCGCGCGCGTCCTGAAGAACGCGATGACCCGCGCACCCGTCTTCCGCGTCCGCGACGTCGGCGAGGCCGCCGAGGTAGCGTCGTGGGTCCGGACGAACGTATCGACTCTCCGAGAGGCGGCCGAGGCGACGACGAACCACGGCGAACTGCGGGACGTGACGCCGTACGTCGTCGGAGACAACGTCTTCTGCCGGTTCTCGTACGACACGAAGGACGCGATGGGAATGAACATGGCCACCATCGCGACGGAGGCGGCCTGCGAGGTCATCGAGGCCGAAACGCCGGCCTCGCTGGTGGCACTCTCCGGCAACCTCTGTGCCGATAAGAAGCCCGCCGCCGTCAACAGCGTCGAGGGACGCGGCCGCACAGTCGCGGCAGACGTCCTGATTCCGGCCGACACCGTCGATTCCGTGCTGAAGACGACGCCCGAGGCCATCGCCGAAGCCAACACCCGAAAGAACCTCGTCGGGAGTGCGAAAGCCGGGTCGCTCGGATTCAACGCCCACGCCGCAAACACCGTCGCCGCCGCGTTCCTCGCCACCGGTCAGGACGCCGCGCAGGTCGTCGAGGGCGCCAACGCCATCACGACCGCGGACGTGCGCGAGGTCGAGACCGGCGGGAGCGAGCGTCGCCGCACGAGCGCCGGGGCCGCGAGCGAGGAGGACAAAGACGAGAGCGAGGAGGCGCTGTACGCCAGCGTCACGCTCGCGTCGCTGGAGGTCGGCACGGTCGGCGGCGGGACGAAACTGCCCACGCAGGCCGAGGCACTCGACGTGCTCGGCGTTCGCGGCGGCGGCGACCCCGCAGGGTCGAATGCCGACGCGCTCGCGGAGGTCATCGCGACGGGCGCGCTCGCCGGCGAGCTGTCGCTGCTGGGCGCGCTCGCCTCGTCGCACCTCGCCGGCGCCCACGAGGAACTGGGCCGGTAGGCTCGATGTACGAGCGCTACGGCCCGGCCGACTGGGACACCTTCCCGTCGGACCCCGACGAACCCGCGACGGACCCCGACCCCGCGGACGTCCGCGTCCGCGCGACGGTGAAGTGTCTCGTCGTCCGCGACGGTCGCGCGTGCTGCATCCGGTGGCCGTCGGGCGACTGGTCGCTCCCGGGCGGCGGCATCGAACCGGACGAGTCGCTCCACGCGGCCGCCGCACGCGAGGCCGCCGAAGAGGTGGGACTCGACGTCCGCGCCGCCGCGGTGCTCGATTGCTACTCGTACTTCCGCACGGTCAACGACGGCGTCCGACGGACGACCGTCGCGGTCGTCCGCTGTGTGGAGACCGAGCGGCGCCCGGTCGACACGACGGGCGACCCCTCGGAGGTCGAGGCGATCACCGACCACGAGTGGGTGCCGCTTGCGGCGGTCGGGGACCGCGTCCTGGGTCGTGCGCTCCCCGCAATTCTGACGCGGCACGTCGACGGTGCGTAGCGACGAGAAATAAGTAGAATGTTTCCGAATTAATTACTGCAACTCCGAATTTTTCAATATAATATCCAATAATTCCTAACATAAAATTTTTATTTGGCATATTTTGCTATAATAAGTCAGTATCTGAAATGTGGGAACTCGCTGAGGCCCCGCTCGCGGTGCCTACGAGGGGCGCACCACGCGCTCCCGTCGAGGGGGTCGGGCGGATGACCGATGCAGCACAGCGGGCGTCGGCTCAGGTGTATCGCCGTGACTCCACGGCGAGCGCGACCATCCCCACGACCAGTCCCACGATCGATCCGAGCAGCAGCGTTCCGTTCCCGGCGGCGGTCCCGAGGACGATGCCGGACCAGCCCGCGGCCCCGACGGCGTGGGCGGCGGCGGCGGAGCGCTGCCCGCGCGCGAGGAAGACCGCGGCGCCGACCCAGAGGCCGAGCGCGAGCACGAACGCCGAGAGCGCGGCCGGCCGGACGCGGAGCGCACCGAGCCGGACGTACTCGACGAGGGGCTGGAGCAGGAACAACACGCCCGCGAGCCCCACGAACGCGCCCGTCAGGAGCGGCCCGGGGTCGAGGTCAGCGAGCGCACCGCCCCCGAGACCGGCGGGCGCGAGGCCAGCGTCGCCGCCGGCGCCGAATTCGTCGGCCGCGGGGTCGTCGTCCGTCGCGTCGTCGACCCCGTCGGTCACGTCCTTCCGGCTCACAGCAGTCGATACCCCCCGTCGCTCGTCTGGGTCACCTCGCCGGCGCGCTCCAGTTTCTCGAGCAGGCGGTCGACGTAGTCGGCGGGGACGCCGTCGGCGGCGGCGTACTCGCGGACGTCGCCGGCGGACGGCGCGTCCAGTTCGCGGAGCGCCGCGCGGACAGTCTCCTCACGGCTCCTGCTCCCGCCGTCGCCCCCCTCGGCCCGCTCGCCCGCCGCCGCGACCGCCTCAGTGTCGACGCCCGCGGCGTCGAGGAAGGCCTCGTCGCTCATCCCCGCCTCCATCGCCGCCTCGCCGAGACGTTCGAACGGGTCCAGATCCTCGGCGCTCTCGGCGAACCCGCCGCGCTTCGCGAGCAGGCGCGACCGGGCGTCCTTCGCCGCCGCGGCCGTCTCACAGGTGACGATCTTCTTGAGCTTCTTGTGTCGATGCCGGCGCTCACAGCGCGGGCACGATGTCGTGTCGGGTCGGCCCTCCACGACCCACAGCGCCTCGCAGTTCGAGCAGCCGACGACCGCGTACATGGACACCAGTTGTGCCTGCCCGGTCTTGAACCCGTGGACCAGGGGCAGGGACCGGGACTGGATGGCAGGAGCCGTTCGTCGATCGTCGACCGGCAGCCGTTGATCGTCGGCCGGAGCCGCTCACGCGACGGTCTCGACGCTCGTGACCTCGAAGCGTGTCCCGACGGGGGCGCTGTCCGTGACGCGGATGTCCCAGCCGTGCGCGGTCGCGATCTCGCGGACGATTGCGAGACCGAAGCCGGTGCCGCCGTTGACGGTGGGGTGGTCGTCTCAAAGCCCCGTTCGCGGCGGTCCGCCGCGATGCCGGGGCCGTCGTCGGCGACGTAGAAGCCGTCGCCGTCGTCGGGTTCGCTCACTCGAATCGTCGCGAGGCTCTCCCCGTCGTCGGTCCGCTCCGAGGACTTGGCGACGCCGTGTTCCGCGGCGTTCCGGAAGAGGTTCTCGAGCACCTGCTGGGGCCGGTCGAGGTCGGCCTCGAAGCGGAGGTCGGAACCGACCTCGAGGTCGGCTCACTCGGCAATCGGGTCGACGCGTTCCCAGCATTCACCCTCCAGAGTCGACAGCGAGACGGTTCCGTCTCACCGAGGTCGCGGCCCTGACGCGCCAGCGACAGCAGGTCGTCGATCACCTCGGACATCCGTTCCAGTTCCTCGGCGACGACGGCGAGCTGGGGATTTTCGTCGTCGAGTTGCTCGCGAGCGATGGCGAGTTGTGCGTTCGCGGCGTTCAGCGGGTTCCGGAGGTCGCAGAGACGCCGCTGGTGAATCGCTCCAGACGCTCGTTCTGCCGTTTCAGTGCCCGGCACTGTCGCTCGGGGTCGGTTACGTCCGTGAGGACGACCCGACGGCCCTCGTCGGCCGCGCCGAGACTGACGGTCGGTGACATCCTCCCCGCGGTGAACGGCGGGATTCTCTCCTCGAAGAAAGATAGACGACAGCGGCACCGGCCGGCAGTCGTGGCGGTCCGCGCTTAATCGTGCCGGCTGCTGCCGACTCGCGATGGCTCAGCCACGCAAGACGGTCAGCAGGACGACCGCGCCGGCCAGCAGTAGCACCAGCGCGAGCGGCGACCCGGCACCCACCAGCCGGAAGACGACGTACGAGACGCCGGCCCCGAGCGCCGCGAGCAGGCCGCTGCCCGCCGCGTGAACGCCGACCGAACGCCCCGCGTGCGCCCTGTGGCCGACCTGCTCGCCCAGTCCGACGGCGTGCTCGGCTGTGTCCCACGCGACGAGTCCGGCACCCGCGGCGACGAGCAGTGCGGACACGGCGGCGTCGAACGCGCCGGCCAGCAGTGTCCCTCCGAGGAGGGCGAGTCCGCCGCCGCCGACCGCGTCCCGGCGACCGGTCCGGGTGCCGACAGCGAGCAGGCCGAGACCGAGCGCTCCGACGATCGCCGCCGGACCGCCTGCGAGGAGCGCGAGCGCGGAGATGGCGCCCGGAAGCAGGACGATCGCCAGCGCGGCCCGACCCGGACGCGGGTCGAATCGCTCCGACGCGGCCGGATTCCGCCTGGATCGCGATTCAGAGTCGGCCGGCGACGCGCGGTCGTCCGTCGCCGGCGACCGATGGCTGTCGCCGTCGGCCGACCCATGGGTGCGGTCGCCGTCAACCGGCCTGGACCCGGCGTCGGCGGTCACGCGGACCACCGGCGCTGCGCCCGGACGAAGGCGGCCGCGAGCGGTTCGTCTCCCCAGTCGACGACGCGGACCGCAGCGCCACGCAGTTCGGAGAGTCGGCGGTCGCGCTCGAGCGTGGCGAGCGTGTGGCCCGCCGTGTCCTCGCCGGTCGCGTCCGGACTCACGACGGTCACGCGGTGCCCGTGGGCGTCCAATCGCCGGGCGAGGCCGACAGCACGGTCGTCGACCAGCGGACTGAAGAGAAGCACCTGGGCGTCGGCCGGGAGCCGTCGCTCGATCCGCCGACGCGCGATGCCGGGGAGGAACGTCTCCTCGGGCGGAGTCGGATCGAACGCCGGGTGCGTGCCGAGGAGTTCGCGTGCTCGCGCCCGGTGCTCGCCGCCGGTCCCGGGCGCGAGCCAGCACGCCGTCGGGCCCCAGGCCGCGATGCCAGCCCGGTCGCCGGCGTCGAGCAGCGCCGTGAACGCCGCGCCCGCGGCGGCCACGCTCCGCTCGAGCGCCGTCGGCGCCGCGGGATCGGGCGCCCGATAGGCCGTCTCCCGCGTCTCGAGCAGGCAGACGACCGTGGCGGCCTGCTCCTCGCGGAACTGCTGGGTCGCGAAATCGCCGGTCCGGGCAACCCGGGCCCAGTCGACCCGGGAGAGCGGGTCGCCAGGACGGTACTCGCGGACGGAGTGGAACTCGACGCCCGACCCCCCCTGATCGGTCGTGACTCGCCCGGTGAAACCGGTCGTCTGCGGGCGAAGCGGGACTGTCTCGCCCTCGTCGAGTCGCGGCGCGCACGCGAGCGTCCCCGTGTTCGCGTCCGCGGCGCCGCCAGCCCGGTCGCGGTCGGCCGCCGGCCCGTCGGTCGCATCGTCACGTTCGCCGTCGGCCGCATCGTCACCCCCGCTGCCCTCACCGTCGGTGTCGGCCACGCCGTCTGCGCGTTCAGCCGTACGGCCGGGCGCCTGCGCGGGCACCGCCAGTTCCCGCTCGACGGCGCCGGAGAATCCCCGGACGAGCACCGTTGCTGGGTTGAACCGGTGTCGCCCCCGATTCGCGCGGACCGCGTAGGAGAACGTCGCGCGCTTGCCGGGGCGGAGCGCGGTGGCGTGACGCGGCGTTCCCTCCACAACGGTCAGTCCAGGGGGGACGCCGTCGACGACGCGCACGTCCGGCAACAGTCCGTCGCCGACGTTGACGACCGTTACCGTCACACGGACCGTCTCGCCGGGGGCGGCTCGCTCGCGGGCGACCTCCCGCTCGATAGCGACAGCCGACGACGGGGAACCGGCCGACCGGGCGGCCGCCCCGAACAGAACGCCGGCGGCGCCCGCCAGCAGCAGTGACGGGCGCGAGAACAGGACCCCCAGCGCGCCGGCCAGCAGCGCGAACGCCAGCACGCCGCGCCAGCGCCCGGTCGTCCGGTCGATGGCGTCGTTCGGCGTCGCGCGGCGTGCTGGGTCGCTCGGGTCACCGAAGTGGGGTTCGACGGTCGAACTACCCACCGTCGTCACCCCCGTCGGTCGCGGCGGACTCGCCGGCCGCGGTGGCTCTAGCGGACTCGGTAGTCGTGGCGGCACTCGAGGTCGCGCTGGCGCCGGTCGCACCGGTCGACTCGCCGCGCTCGGTCGACCGGGTCGCCGGCAGCGGAGCCTCCCGCTCGGCGTGGGCCCGGATGGCGCCGATTGCGTGGCGGGCACGACGAGTGAACGCGAGGTCGGCGCCGAGCGCGTCGCGCAGCCGCGCGCCGAACAGCAGTTCGCGTTCGCCCGGCGGGACGAAGAAACTCGCCGCGCGCTCGTCGGCGGTCCACGTTCCCTCCTCGAGGTGGCGCCGGGCGGCCGCCTCGTCCAGCCCCCGGTCGACGAGTACCTCGACGGCGAGGCCCTCCAGCCGCTCCCGGACGGCCGCGCGCTCCTCGTCGCGGCGCTTTACCCGCAGGGCGGGCAGGTCGGCCAGGAGGTCGTCGAATTCGTCGCCTGGGACGGTCGCGGGGAACCGCCGCTCCACTTCGTCCGGGACAGCCGCTCGCTGCTCACCCGTGAGTCGGCTGCTGACCGCAACAAGCCCCTGTACGGCTGCCAGCGCCGCCAGTGCCGTCACCACGAGGCCGCCGGGGCGCAGTTGCACGAGCTCCGAAAGCGACGGCTCGAGTAGTACCACGACACCCGCGACGACGGTCGCCGCGCCGGCGGCGGCGAGAAGGCTGCGGAGATTCATCTCAGCCCCTCCGTCGGTGACCCGCCGTCGCCGCTCTCCTCGCTCCCAGTCCGGTGGTCGTCGGGTTCGCCGTCGCCGTACGCTCGCTCGATGCGCCGGAGCGCGGCGGTCGCGCGCGTGGCCCGCTCGTCGGTGACCGGCGCGTCGCCGTAGCGGACCTCCTCGAAGAGCCGAGTGAGTTCGGTCACGTCCGCGCGGTCCATCCCGGCGGCGACCGCGGCGTCAGCGAACTCGGACGGCGTGGTGGTCGCCGGGTCGTCGACCGGGAGGTCGGCAGTCATCTCGTGCCACGCGCGGAAGACGGCGTTCTCGATGTCGGTCTCGGTCTCGATGCGGTCTGCGGCCCGACCGGCCGCGGCCGCGACGGCGGCCACATCGGCCTCCGGCGAGTCATTCGACGGTGCCGGCGCGTCCAGATCGGTCTGATGGTCGCCGCTCGCGCGGATGATAACCGCGACCGCGCCGAGCAGGACGAGCCCGAGCACCGCTAGCAGCGCCGCCGGCGGGTCGACCGACCGGGCGACCGCGTCGGCGGGGCCGCCGCTCCCGCCGCTCCCACCGCCGGACGGGGGTATGGGGTCACCCTGCCTGAACCCGGGCCCGGGAGTGTTGTCGGACTCACCCAGCAGCGACAGGAACAGGTAGAGACCGAGCACCACGACGGCGCCCGCGACGACCGCGCCGAGCAGCTGGCGGGCGTCGTACTCCCGGTAGAGTTCGTAACAGCCGTAGGCGGTACCGAGCAGGACGGCGGCGCCCAGGAGCGCGAGGAGCCAGTCCGGCAGGTCAACCTGTGGCGGGTCGACCGGCTCGAAGCCGCCGCCGAGGGCGACAGGGTCGGCAGTGCCGCCAGTGCCCTCCCCCTCGCCGGTGCCGGGGGACCCGCCGTTGACCGGGGCGTCAAGCGTGGCGGCGACACCACCGAGCGCCAGCACCGCCAGGAGAGCAAGCAGTCCGCTCGCGACCTGCTCGCGGTTCACGCGAACCGGTAGTCCGTCGGAGCGTTTAGGCGTTCGGTCGGGCAGCCGGCGACGGATGCCGCTTTAGTGTTCACAGACCGCGGCAGTCGACCCTCGACCGGCGCGGCTGCCGTCTCTCACCCACCGCGGCGACCGCTCCGGCGTCGCCCCAGCCACTCGGCCAGCCGGTCTGCGAGTGCGTCGAATCGGCTCGTCCCGAACAGCGCCACGACCAGCGCGCCGACCGTGTCGAAGACGAGGTCGACGAGGCTGTCTTCGAGACCGTACTGCACCAGCACGGGGTCGAGCGAGAGCGCGATGGCGAACTCGCGGGCGGCGAACTCCAGTACCTCCCAGAGGACGCCCGCCGCGAGCGTGAACAGGACGATGAAGACCGCGAGAAAGCGCGACGGGACGCGGACGGCGTCGGAGTGGCGGTCGAGCGCCCGGACAGTCGTGTAGCCGACGCCGGCCACCAGCATCGCAGAGAGCGTGTGCGTGATGTGGTCGTACCACCAGACGCCGTCGTAGAGTCCCAGCATGCCGATCGTGTGGAGGAACAGGGTGAGCGTCAGAACCAGCACGGGCCAGGCGTCGAGGTGGAGGTCGAAGTCCCGGGCGAGCAGCGCCGGGAGGAACGTGACCGCTAGCGAGAGCGTGGCGTTGACGACGACGCTCAGGTTCCGCGTCGCCACGCCGGCGAGCAGGACGGCACCGATGGCGGCCTGCAGCAGTCGGCTCGCCCGGCGGGCGCTCGGACGGAAGGCGACGGCGCGGGACACGACCGCCCGTAGCCCCCCGCTGGACTTAACTCCCGCCCGGCGCGTCGGAAGCGACGACCGCACCGCCGGGACGGTGCCGCCGCGCGATGGGCGTAAATCGCGCCGTCGCCGCCGCGCGATGGGCGTAAATCGCGCCGGCGCCAACGCCGCGCCGATGATGGCGACCACGCACGTGCTGGTCGCGGCCGGCGTCGCGAGCCTGACGGCCCTCGTCGCGCCCGAGCACGCGCCGACGGCAGCCGCCGCGGCAGGGCTCGGCGGCCTGTTCCCGGACCTCGACATCTACGCCGGTCACCGGCGGACGCTCCACTTCCCGGTCTACGCCGGCGCCGCGGCGCTCGTCGCGCTCGCGGTCGCCGCCGCGACGTCCACAACGGTGACCGTGACGGCCGCGGCGTTCCTCGGCGGCGCCGCGCTCCACGCCGCGATGGACGCACTCGGCGGCGGCCTCGAACTCCGACCCTGGGAGGGCCGCTCCGAGCGCGCCGTCTACAGCCACTACCACGGCCGGTGGCTGGCACCCCGACGCTGGGTCCGCTACGACGGCGCGCCCGAAGACCTCCTGCTCGCGGGCGTCACGGCGGTCCCGACCGCGCTGCTCGTCGACGGCGCGCTCCCGGCCGTCAGCACCATCCTGGCCGTCTCGACGGTGTACGTCGCGCTCCGGCGCCGCCTGGCGGCCCTGTGGGCCTGCCTCGCCGACCACCTCGTCTCGCGGCTCCCACCCGACTTCCGGGGCCACGTCCCGGAGCGGTTCGTCGAGGGGGAGTGAGGGTTGGGTAAATCGTCGACATAATCTCAAAATTCGACGGATAGCAGAACGATTGGCTGAATTTTTACGATAATTTTGCCATCCATATTTATCTCCTCGCCGTGCCAAGACGACTGGCATGCCGTACGAGCGCGAGGAGTCCGATTTCGAGTCCAGGGGTGAACTGTGCGCCGCGTGGCTGTACAGGCCGGACGAGCCCGCGATGGCCGACGCCGCGGACCCGCCGGTAGTGGTGATGGCCCACGGCTTTGCCGGGACACGGGAGATGCGGCTGCCGGCCTTCGCCGAGCGGTTCGCCGAACGGGGGTTCGCGGTCCTCCTGTTCGACTACCGCTCGTTCGGAGACAGCGCGGGAGAACCACGTAACCTCGTCTCTCCGACGCGGCACGTCGCCGACTGGCGCGCCGCCGTCGACCACGCCCGCTCGCTCGACGGGGTCGACGGCGACCGGCTGGCGGTGTGGGGCACCTCCTTTTCGGCCGGCCACGCGCTCGTGACCGCGGCCCGGGAGGACGCCGCGGCCTACGTCGGGCAGGTGCCGTTCCTCGACGGCATGCGGACGCTCCCGTACCTCGTCGAGCAGAACGGCCTCTCGTTCGGCGTCGACGCGACGAAGGCGGCGGTGGACGACCTGCTGCGGAAGTACACCTTCCGCGAACCCCGGTACGTCCCCGTCGTGGGGCAGCCGGGCGAGCTGGCCGCGCTCAGCACGCCCGGGTCGGAGGAGGGGTACCGGGAGCTGGTTCCCGACGACCTCGACGAGGAGGAGTGGAACCGCTGTGCCGCGCGCGTCCTGCTCACCGTCGCGACCTACCGGCCGGTCGAGCACGCCGACCGGGTGGACTGTCCGGCGCTTCTCGTGGAGGCCCGCGAGGACCAGCTCGTCCCCGGAAGCGCCGTGGATGCGACGGTCGAACGGCTCGACGACGTCGAGCGCGTCCGCATCGACGGCGACCACTTCGAGCCGTACGCGGACGCCTTCGAACGGGCGGTCGCTCGCGAGACGGCATTCCTCGAACGCCACCTGCTGGAGTGACGCGGCGCGATCTCAGTCGGTGCCCCCGTCGCCCGACTGGATCTCCAGCAACTCGATTCGCGTCCCGCTCGGCGTCCGGAAGAAGGCGACCCGGAGGGGACCGAAGTCGGTCGGCTCCATCACGAACGGCACGCCGTCGGCCGCGAGGTCGGCGGCGGCCGCGTCGACGTCGGCGACGACGTACCCGAAGTGGAGGAAGCCGGGCGGGAGTTCATCGACGAACCCGCCGGCCTCGTAGGGCGCCGTCTCGAACAGGTAGACCCGCTTGTCCGCGACCGAGAGCGCTGCGTAGGCGACGTCGTCGGCCGCAGTGCCGTCGCCGTCGGCCCGGTCGATCACTTCGCCGTCGAGGTGGTCGCGGTAGAACGCGACGTCGCGGTCGATGTCGGTCGTCTTGAACGCGACGTGGAAGAACGACTCCGGCGTGACCATGCGCGTCGCTCGGTCGGGTCCGGCATAGGCGTTTGCCTGGGGTAGTGAACGGGTGGACTTCGACTCGCTACGTGTCAGTCCCCGCCGAGCGAGAGCAGCCCGCGACCGGGCTGGTGGCCGTGGCCGAGCGCGACCGCGGCGGCG
>JBDGSA010000059.1:0-17356 GCA_042217755.1 Haloglomus sp.
AGTTCGGACCCCGCGCGAAACGTCCGCAAGGAGCCGCCCGTCGAGACCGACGCCGAGGGCGAGATCGATGCCGACACCCGCGTCGACACCGAGACCGACGCCGGTGCCGGCGGGGCGAGCAAGCGCGACCGGCGGTGACGCCGTCCTGCCGACTCCGCGTCACCGACTCCGGTCGACCGACCCCGCGGCGACACCACATCGTTAATATTGAAACGCGTCTGAGTTACTAACATGACCGTCGTGAGCATCTCGATGCCGGAGTCGCTCGTCGAGCGGCTCGACGAGTTCGCCGAGGAGCACGGCTACACCGGCCGGAGCGAGGTCGTCCGCGAGGGCGCCCGGGACCTCCTGAGCGAGTTCGAAGACCGGCGGCTGGAGGGACGGCAACTACTCGGCGTCATCACGGTCGTCTTCAACTACGAGACCTCGAACGCCGAAGAGCGGATGATGCAGTTGCGCCACGAGCACGAGTCGCTGGTCACCTCGAACGTCCACAACCACGTCGGCGACCACTACTGCATGGAGCTGTTCATCGTCGAGGGGTCGCTGGAGGAGATCTCGGAGTTCGTCGGGAAGGTCCGCGCGACACAGAACACCCTCAGCGTCGACTACTCCGTCCTCCCCGTCGACGACTTCGACGGCGCGCTGGGCGAGGCAATGGCCGCCGCCGAGGACGGTGACGGCGCACCCAGCCACGACCGCGGCGAGGACGATGCCTGAGAGCGACGCCCCCGAGGCATCGGACGACGCGCCGGTCGACCCGGCGGAGACTCGTGCGGGGACGCCCGGGCGCGGCGTCCGGCCCGAGGCCCGCGACATCGAGCCGGCGGCCCCCGAGGAATTCGGTCTCGTGCAGGTCTGGTGGGGCGACGGGAAGGGCAAGACCACGGCCGCGCTCGGGATGGCGATGCGCGCGGTCGGCCACGGCTACCGCGTCCACGTCCTCCAGTTCATGAAGGGCGGCGCGGACTCCGTCGAGGACGTCCGCGGGGAGTACAACGCCATCGCCGCCCTGCCGGGGTTCAGCTACGAGAACCTCGGGCACTACGGCTGGCACGCGATGCCCGACGGGAGCGCGGACCGCGACCACGCCGCCGAGGCGCGGGCGGGACTGGAACGCGCCCGCGAACTGGTCGACGCCGCAGCCGCCGCGGACCTCTCGACGCCGTTCGACCCGGACGCTTCCGCCGACGAGGGGATGCACATGCTCGTGCTGGACGAGGGACTGTATGCCGCCGAGCGCGACCTGATCGACCCCGACGCGGTCCGCGACCTCGTCGAGTCGAAGCCCGACGACCTCGAACTCGTCCTGACGGGCGGCCACTCCCCACCCGACTTCCTCGGCGACGCGGCGGACCTCGTGAGCGAGGTCCGCAAGCACCGCCATCCCCTCGACGCCGGCCAGCGCGCCCGCAAGGGAACCGAGTACTGACACGGAGCGAGCGCCCACGACGTCGACGCTGGTTCCGTCGGTCGTCGGTCGGTTGCGATACCCCAGCGTGTGACTGGCGTCAGACGGTCGGCGAACGGTATGACACAAAGCCTATTACGGTGACAGCGCCGGAGTCGGATGGAGGATGTGGGAGTCACACGCTCCGCTCCCCGGCTCCGGTCGGTCGGGCGGACACACGCACACACTCCCTTTCGCTCGCCCGCAGGGCCCAGCGGTGGGCCAGGGCGACTTCGCGTCCCGCGCCCGGTAGTCACTGGCCGGGCTGGTAGGTTCCCACCCCCAGCGACGACTGCGTGACTCGCACTGCCGTGGCGACGCGGATTCCGTGGCTCCGCGACGGAGCCGAAGGCTGTGACCGACGCGACCGAGAAGCGACAGCGTCGCCTCAGAACGGCACCAGCCCGTAGAGTGCGAGCGCCATCCCGAGGTAGAGTGCGCCGTTGATGACGGTCGCGAGGGCGGCCGTCTTGACCGACAGCGAGACGTACGTCTGCTGGTCGATCCACTCCGTCAGGGTCTGTGGCTCCTGGCTATCGACGCGCCCGGGCGGCCGCCCCGCGTCCATCGTCCGGATGGGTGGCGACGCGGGCGCCGAGGTCGAGGAGGCCGGTTCGGGGGTCGAAGAGTCGGCCGGTGCGTCGGCGTTGCCCGTCGCCCGACCGGACGCGGGCTGGCCGACGGCGGGCGCGTCGGCGGCAGCGTCGCGCGGCGCTGGCCGAACCGACGGGATGGTGTCACGGTCGACCCCGCGCGGCGCCGGCCGAATCGCCGGGGTGGCATCCGCATCGACCCCGCGGGGAGCGGGCCTGACCGCCGGCGTCGTTGCACCCCCGGGCTGTCTCGGTGCGGGTCTGACTGTGGCCGCGCCGAGTTCCGGCGGCGACCGGGGCACCGGGCGCCGAGCCTCCCCGGAATCGGATTCGTCGACCGCCGGACGGAATCCGCTCTCGGTGAACGGGTCTGCCTCGGTGTCCACCCACTCGAATTCGCCACCGTCGGCGTCCTCACTCGGGTGAGCGGGCCCCTCACAGGAGTGGTCCGGGGAGTCGTGGTCGGGACAGAACGACCGACCGCAGTCGCCGCAGGTAAAGAGAATGACGTCGGTCGCTCCGCACGTGGCACACTCCCCTGTCATCAGTCGAAGGTGTGTTCCCGAGCGACTTCAACCCCAACGAGCCGTTCAGTCGAGATAGAGTTGAAAAATACCCGGTTCTACCCGGCCCCTCGTTTTTATGTAGCGCCGCGGCGTCGACCCGGCCGCGTTCGAGGTGCCGGCGCCAGTCCGGATGCGTCTGAAGCGTCGGCGCCGACCTGACGCCTTTGCGGCGTCCGCCCCGCTGGTCTCGTGACGAGCAGACGGCCCAGCGTCAGCCGCGTCCCGGAACATGTCCTCCCGGACTGGACCCACGATGGGACCCGCGAGTTGCGTACGGTCGCGACGGGGCAAGCAGTCGTGGCGGTCGCGACGGGGCAACCGGTCGTGACGGTCGACTCCCGATGCACGGGAATGCGAACAGAAGTCAGTAACAGTTCTCATATGTCGGATATAATGCCCAAAATTGGCGATTTTGTGGCTTATTTCGTCTATTATAGAACTGTTTCCGCTGCAACGACGCCACGTCATCCCACCGTGGTGACGGTGAGCGACGCCCGCGAAGCCGCTCTGGAGACGGGGCGCCGGCGCACGCCGGGCTGCTCGACCACCGGTACACCCGCACCCACGTCCTCCGAGCAACCCCCCGGTCCGGGCGCGAATCGGGCAAAAACGGGCGGAACGGTTCTCGAAATCCTTTTACGCGTTTCGCAACGATTCTCGGGCAACGAACCATGGAAATCGACATCATCGAAGAGGAGACGAACCCCATGTTGCATCGAACGGACGTCCGGTTCCAGGTCGTCCACGAGGACGCGAGCCCGTCGCGGCTCTCCGTGCGCGACTCGCTTGCGGCCAAGCTCAACAAGGACTCCGACGAGGTCGTCGTTCACAAGCTCGACACGAAGTTCGGGATGCGCAAAACCGTCGGCTACGCGAAGGTCTACGACAGCGCGGAGGACGCCACCGAGATCGAGCAGGACTACATGCTCGAGCGGAACAAGATCGGCGCCGAGGCCGACACCGACGAGGCCGGAGCCGAGGAGGCCTGAGTAGATGCGCTCGGAATACTACGAGGACGGCGAACCGGTCAAGGAACAGTGTCCCCGCTGTGGAGACGCCTTCCTCGCCGAGCACGACGACCGCAAGCACTGCGGTCGCTGCTCGTACACCGAGTGGACGTAGGGCCTCACGGCCGCGATTGCTCTGGTTCCGCGTCTCGACCCAGCGGCGGCTACGGCCGGGCAGGCCGGCGGCGACCCGACGCCCATAAGCCGCCGGGCCCACTCTCCGACGAGTACGAGTAACACATGCGCGTGCTGGGCATCGAGGGGACCGCGTGGGCCGCCAGCGCGGCGCTCTACGACACCGCGACCGACGAGGTCGCCATCGAGACGGACGCGTACGTCCCCGAGAGCGGCGGCATCCATCCCCGCGAGGCCGCAGAACACATGCGCGAGGCCATCCCCGGGGTGGTCGAGACGATGCTCGAAGAGGCTCGCGCGACCCACGACGACCGCGACGCGGGGAACGACGACCCGACGGCCGCCCCGCCAATCGACGCCGTCGCGTTCTCGCGGGGGCCCGGTCTCGGTCCCTGCCTCCGCATCGTCGGATCGGCCGCGCGGGCGCTCGCGGGCACGCTGGACGTGCCGCTTGTCGGCGTCAATCACATGGTCGCGCATCTGGAGATCGGCCGGCATCGATCGGGCTTCGACGCGCCCGTCTGCCTGAACGCGAGCGGCGCGAACGCGCACGTCCTCGGGTATCGCAACGGTCGCTACCGGGTCCTGGGCGAGACGCTCGACACCGGCGTCGGCAACGCCATCGACAAGTTCACCCGCCACCTCGGCTGGTCTCACCCCGGCGGGCCGAAGGTAGAAGAGCGCGCGGCAGCGGGGGCGTACACGGACCTCCCGTACGTCGTGAAGGGGATGGACTTCTCGTTCTCGGGCATCATGTCCGCGGCGAAAGAGGCTGTCGACGAGGGCGAGCCCGTCGAGAACGTCTGCTTCGCGCTGCAGGAGCACGTCTTCGCGATGCTGACGGAGGTGTCCGAACGGGCCCTCTCGCTGACCGAGAGCGACGAACTCGTCCTCGGCGGCGGCGTCGGGCAGAACGACCGTCTCCGCGAGATGCTCGCCGAGATGTGCGAGGCCCGCGGCGCCGACTTCTTCGCGCCCGAACCGCGCTTCCTCCGAGACAACGCTGGGATGATCGCAGTGCTCGGGGCGAAGATGGCTGCCGCCGGCGACACGCTCCCCGTCGCCGACTCGGCGGTCGACCCGGACTTCCGGCCGGACCAGGTGCCCGTCACCTGGCGAGCGGACGGCGCGGCGGCGGCGCGTGGCGTCAGCGACGCGGGCGAGGCGGAGGTGCAGGGCGCCGAGGCCGTCGTGTCGCTCCAGCCGGCCGCCGGCCGCGTCACGAAGCGCCGGGTCGCGAAGGTGTATCGCCACCCCGACCTCGACGAGCGCTTGCGCGCGGCCCGGACCCGCGCGGAAGCCCGCCTGACACACGACGCGCGGCGAGCCGGCGTCCCGACGCCGCTCGTGCTCGACGTCGACCCCGCCGAGGCCACCCTCACCTTCGAGTACGTCGGCACGCGCGACCTGCGTGCGGACGTGACCGAATCCCGCGTCCGGGACGTGGCCGGGCACCTCGCGCGGTGTCACGCCGCCGGCCTCGTCCACGGCGACCCGACGACGCGGAACGCCCGGGTGACCGAAGCCGGCAACGGGGCGACGGGAGCGGACGCGACCGACGACCGCACCTACCTCATCGACTTCGGCCTGGGCTACTACACGGCCGACCCCGAGGACTTCGCGATGGACCTCCACGTCCTCGGGCAGGCGCTCGACGGAACCGCCGACGACGCCGGGGCACTCCGCGAGGCCGCGCTCGACGCCTACCGGGCGACTGCCGCGGACGCGGCGATCGACCTCGACCTCGACGCCGACGCCGTCGTCGGGCAACTGGGCGCTATCGAGGAGCGAGGCCGGTACCAGTGACAGTGGCGGGGGGACCGCGTGACAGTCTCACCAGAAATCCCATTAGGTGGCCCGTCGTACGCCGTGACATGGCAGATATGCCCAAGTCCGGCGAACTGTTCGGCATCCCGTACAACTTCGAGCGTCCCTCGCTGGGGCGGATGCTCTCCTCGTACTGGCAGCCCGGCGAGGGGATGCTCGTCGAGAAGCCGTTCGGCGTCGGCTACACGCTGAACCTCGCCAACTGGCGCTCGTGGGTCATCCTCACGATCGCCGGGGGCTTGTTCTACCTCGAGTCCCAGGGCGACGAGGATGCGGTCGAGGAGTCAGACGAACCCGTCGAGGTCGTCGTCGACGACTAACTGGACCTTCTGGCCGTTCGAGTGTCCTCGGCTCGCGCCTGCGGCGCGCGCATACAACGGACGTCGGGTCGACCACACTCCGAATCGACCACGCTCCGAGTCGACCGCGTTCGACGGAGGCGCTTTTGCCGCTTCGACGCGAACCTTGCCTCGTGGAGCTCCACGTCCGGTACGAGGGCGACGACGACCCCGAGAAGTGCACGGCCCGGCGGCTCGCGACGTTCGACGAGGTCGAACTCCACGACTCGGCGCGCGCGACCCCGCGGGGCATCGTGCTCGACCCGCACGCCGAGCGGGCACTCTCACCCGCTGATGCGGGCGGTGGAACCGCCGGGGGCGCCGAAACGGCGGAGAAGCGGCTCGTCGCGCTCGACTGCTCCTGGGAGACCGCCGAGGCCGAGGCCTTCCGACTCGACGGTCCCCACCGGGCGCTCCCCTTTCTCGTCGCCGCCAACCCCATCAACTACGGGACGCCGTTCCAGTTGAACACGGCCGAGGCGTTCGCCGGCGCGCTCTGCATCCTCGGCCGCCGCGAGCAGGCCGAGGAACTGCTGTCGCACTTCTCGTGGGGGCACACGTTCCTCGAGTTGAACGAGGAGCCGCTGCGCCGCTATGCCGACTGTGCCGATTCGAGCGAGGTCGTCGCCGTGCAGGAGGAGTACCTGGACGCCGAGTCGTAGCAAAGCGTAGATATTTTCGATAGTGTGATAATTGTATAGATATATAGCAAATTCTCAATCTGGCAGATGCATTGTCAATATATTCAGAAAGCAATCGGCTACCGCGGCCCGAATCCGACCGGCGGGTCGAGCGGACTCCGCGGCAGGCTCGGGTCGGGATCGGGGTCGTTGTAGCCACTCGGCGCCACGTCGTTCGGCCCGTCCGGGTAGAACAGCGCCGCGAGCGCCTGGATCTGGTCGCGGCCGACGCCGAGTTCGAACTGGCCGCCGCCGTACAGCGAGATGTCGCGCTCGGCGGCGTAGTCGAGCGTGTCGAAGAGCGAACGGACGGTTCCGAACCGCGAGGGCTTGACGTTGAGCCAGTCCGGTTCCCAGGGCAGCTCCCGGACCGACTCGACGCCGGTAATGGGGTAATCCCAGGCGACGCGCTCCTCGTGGCCGTCGAAGACGGGGCGCGTCTCGTCGGTCAGGCGCGGGTCTTCGACCACCGCGTCGGGGAACCCCTCCACGACCAGCCGGTACAGTTCGGGGTCCGGGGTCATGTCCACGTCGGTCCCCTCGTACAGCCCCTTCAGGTCCAGCACTCGGACGCGGCCCGTCTCAGCGAGGCGCTCGACGAGGCCGGCATCCCAGTCGTCCGTCGGGTCGAGTTTGAATTCGGCGTCGGGGTTGGCCTCGAGCAACCGCTCGATGCGGTCGAAGCCGGCGTCACCGAGCCGCGTGCTGACGACGAACCGGACGGGGTCGGCCGCGCGGTCGAGCAGGTCGCCGAGGGTGCGGTCGGCCTGTCTGCACGCGAGGTCCAGCGCCGCCGACTCGACGGCCCAGCGTCGGTAGTGCCGGGCGGTCTCGCGCTCGGGCGGCTCCGGGAACAGGTCGACGTCGTCGAGCGCGCGGGAGAACCCCTCGAGCATCCACTCGCCCTCGAACGCCGCGAAGTCTGGATCGGCCGCCGCGAGCGCGTCGTGGTCCGGGGTGTCGTAGGCCACGTCCTCGCCCCGTCCCGTCGCGCCCGCACCCGAGAGCGCGAACGTCGTCGTGACGCGGGTGAAGTCGCTCGAGGTCTCGCGCTCGCGGCGCGTCCGTTCGTGGCCGTCGACAGCGAGTGAGAGGTCCGCAACCGCGTCGTACAGGCTCATACCCGCTCCACGCTCGCGGACGGGATAACGGTAGTGCGCGCCAGGAGACCGGACGCCGGGTCGCCCGGCCCGTGTCAGCGGTGCCGAGCAGCCAGCCGACGCGGACGTGGACTCCCGGTTTTTTCTCCTCTCGCCACGGGGCCACGATATGAGCGACGACGAGGGCGAGCGCGGGGCCGAAGCCGGGGACGCGCCCCCCTCCGCGACCGACGGTGGGAAGGCGGCGGACGACGCCTCGGCTATCACGTTCGGGACGGACGGCTGGCGCGCGACGCTCGACGAGTTCACCGACGTCCGCGTGCGGATGGTCGGGCAGGCCGTCGCTGACCACCTCCAGGCCGAGGGCGACGACCGATCCGTCGCCGTGGGGTACGACGCCCGCGACACCTCCCGCGGGTTCGCGGAGGAACTCGCCAGGGTGCTCTGTGCCAACGGCCACGACGTCCTCGTCCCGGAGCGAGACTGCCCGACGCCCGCCGTGGCGTGGACCACCACGGACCGGAACCTCTCGGGCGCGCTGATGGTGACCGCGAGCCACAACCCGCCCGAGTACAACGGCGTCAAGTTCATCCCAGCCGACGGCGCACCCGCCCTCCCTGCCGTGACCGACCGCCTCGAATCGAACCTCCGGGAGCCCGACCCCCTGTCCGAGACGGAGTGGGGCAGTGTCGAGGAGACCGATCTCCTGGGTCCGTACGTCGACCATCTGCTGGGTTTTCTCGGTCTCCGAGCCGACAGCCTCGCGGGGCTGACTGTCGCGTACGACGCGATGCACGGGAGCGGGCGCGGCGTAACCGACCGCGCGCTGGAACGGGCGGGCGCCGACGTGATTCGCCTCCGCACCGACCGCGACCCAACCTTCGGCGGGACGCCGCCCGAACCCGCCGAGGAGCGGCTGGACGCGCTCGTCTCGCGCGTCACCGACGGGGACGCGGACCTCGGCGTTGCCAACGACGGCGACGCCGACCGCATCGGCGTCGTGGCGCCCGAAGAGGGCTATATCGACGCGAACCTGCTGTTCACAGTGCTGTACGACTACCTGCTCGAGGCGCGCACGGGCGGCGCCGTCCGCACGGTGTCGACGACGTTCCTCGTCGACCGCGTGGCGGCGGCCCACGGCGAGTCCGTCGCGGAGACGGCGGTCGGCTTCAAGTGGGTCGCCGAGGCGATGGCCGAGACCGACGCGCTGCTGGGGGGTGAGGAGTCCGGCGGCTTCGGGGTCCGGGGCCACCTCCGCAACAAGGACGGCGTGTTGCTCGCGCTGCTCGCCGCGAAGGCCGAACGCGAAGAGCGGCTCGACCACCGCCTCGGCTGGATCCGCGAAGAGTACGGCGACATCCACCAGGACCGCATCAGCGTCGATTGCCCGGACGACCGGAAGGACGCGGTCGTCCAGGCGCTGGGCGACCAGCTGCCCGACCGGGTCGCCGGCGTGGAGGTCGAGGCCGTCAACGACGTAGACGGGTTCAAAATCCTGCTGGCCGACGAGACCTGGCTGCTCGTCAGGCCGTCGGGGACGGAGCCGAAGATGCGGGTCTACGCCGAGGCCGGCGACCCCCAGCGGGTCGCGGCGCTGCTGACCGCGGGGCGGGAACTGGTCGAACCGCTCGTCTGAGCCACAAGCACAAGAGACGCCCCGCGCCTGCCCCGTTCCCGTCGGTCACTCCAGTACGCCTCGATATCTCGACTCTGATATCTTTTCGAGCGAGAATCCCAGCTTTTGGTAGAAATCCCGGATTTTCGTGTCGAATTCCGCGACCAGTCGCTCTCGACGTGCGTGTGCGGCCGCGACCAGCGCGCCGCCGATGCCCTGCCCCTGTCGCCCAGGACGGACCGCGACCGCCTCGACGCACTCGCCGTCGAGCACTAAGGCGCCGAGCACGCGCCCGTCAGTCACGGCGACGAGCACGTCGCGCTCGCCGCTCATCACGGCTTCACGGTCGACCTCCAGCCCGGCCATGTCGACGATGCTGAGCGCGGTCGCACGCTCGCCCTCGCGCGCGGGCCCGACCGTCACGTCTGCCGGCGGGTCGGAAGGCACGTCGTCGGACCTGGGGCCGCTGGTGTCCATAGTGTGGCTCATGTGGATATTCGGCTTCGAGCGGTTTCAACGGCAGGCCGCAGTGTCCGGGTCGCGCCGAACCGGAACAGATTCGCGCTGTCTCCGGTACTCAGCCGCCCTTGACCAGCCGCAGCACCTCGACGCGGTCCGTCGTGACCGGGGCGTCCTCGGGAACTGGCGACCCCTCGACGAGCACGGTCGCCTCGTGGGGGGAGAACGAACAGGCCCGCAGGAGATCGGCGTAGGTCGCGTCGGCGTCGAGTGTGACCTCGCGCTCGCCTTCGCCGACGACGTCGACGGTGACCTGCATAGGTCGAGACGGGTGGCGACGAGGCTTGAGGGTGGCGTTCGGTGGGAGGGTCACTCCCGGGTAGCCGGCCATGTCGACACCGTCCGACACGGCCCGGCGCGATTCAGGGAGCGAAACCCACAACCGGCCACGTGCGAAGGAACGAGCACATGCAGTGCGAGAAGTGCCCGGCGGACGCCGTCACCCACCTCGCGTACTCGGGGCTCCATCTCTGCGGAGAGCACCTCCAGCGCTCGGTGGAGTCGCGGGTGCGCTCGCGAATCCGCGAGGACGCGCTGGTGCCCGCCGAGGCGACGCCTGAAGACCCGGCGACGTGGCTAATCGGGCTCTCGGGTGGGAAGGACAGCGTCGTCCTCACCACGATCCTCCACGAGACGTTCCGCGAGGACCCCCGCATCGAACTCGTCGCGCTCTCCATCCACGAGGGCATCGAGGGCTACCGCGACGCCTCGATGGACGCCTGTCTCGAACTGACCGACGACCTCGATATCGCCCACGAGGTCGTCTCCTACGCCGAGGAGTTCGACCTCGCGATGGACGACGTCGCACGAGAGGACCCCGAGGGAATGGCGCCCTGTGCGTACTGCGGGGTCTTCCGTCGGGACCTCCTCTCTCAGTACGCCGCGGACCTCGACGCGGACCTGCTCCTGACGGGTCACAATCTCGACGACGAGGCCCAGACTGCGGTGATGAACCTGTTCTCTGGCGATGTCTCGAAGATCGCACGCCACTGGGAGGCCTCGCTCGGCCCGCTCGACGAGCGAACCGACCCCGAGGAAGGGCCGTTCGTCCCGCGCGCCAAACCGCTCCGTGACGTACCCGAAAAGGAGATCGCGCTGTACGCCCACCTCCGGGACCTCCCCGTCCACATGGCCGAGTGCCCACACGCCAGCGAGGCCTACCGCGGCGAGGTCCGGGACCACCTCCTCGCGCTGGAGGATGACCACCCAGGCACCCGTCACTCCATCATGTCGGGTTACGAGGAGCTGGCGCGGCTGGCCGCCGCGGCACGGGACCGCGGCGAGGCACAGACCGGCGAGTGCGACCGCTGTGGCGCGCCGACCACCCGCGACGTCTGCCGGAAGTGCGCGCTGGTCGAATCCGTCCACGATGCCGGCGCGGACCTCGACGACGCGAGAAACGACGCGGACGCCGACTGAATGCCCTCGATGCGTGACCCGGTGCCGAGCCGCGCGACTACTTCTGCTCGAATCGGCTCGGAACGTGGGAGGACGCCCTGGAGGCGCCCGTCGACAGACGCCTCTGTCGGACGAATCGACGACATGTGTCAGACAACTCTGTCGACAGTAGAATCAGATAAATCGATCAGCAGATGTCTCTGTCGGCGTATACGCTCGAAAGAAATATGATTGTTATCGTACCTATCGGATAACGTCCAGACCGTTGTTCTTCTCGGTCTTGTTCTCCGGCTGACCGCCGTCGGTCTCACCGACACCGAAGGTGTCCGTAGTACTCTCGCTGGCCGCGTCGCCCTCGATGGCCGCGCGGGAGGCGTCGGCCTGCTTCTGGGTCGTCGGGCCGAGCACCTGGGCGGACTGGACGCCAGTCATGATGGCCATGACCCGCACCTTGCCCTTGTACTCGTCCTGGATGCGCGCGCCCCAGATGACGTTGGCGCTCGCCTCCAGGCGCTCGGTGATGTTGTTGGCGATGCCCTCGGCCTCCTTCAGCGTGAGGTCGGGGCCGCCGGTGATGTGGACCAGCCCGCCGGAGGCGCCGCGGTAGTCGACGTCCAGCAGCGGGTGGTTCATCGCGTCGTTGACCACCTCCTGGGTCTTGTTCTTGTCCTGGGTCTCGCCGACGAGCATCACCGCGACGCCGCCCTGGTTCATGATGGCGGTCATGTCGGCGTAGTCCAGGTTGATGAGCGAGGGCTGGGTGATGGTCTCGGAGATGCCCTTCACCGTCTCGGCGATGATCTGGTCCATCACCGAGAAGGCCTTCCCGATCGGGAGGTTCGGGACGTAATCGAGCAGGCGGTTGTTATCGAGGACGATGATCGAGTCGGCCTCGTTGCGGAGGTTCTCCAGTCCCTCCTCGGCCTTGACCGTCCGGGCGCGCTCGACGTTAAAGGGCGTCGAGACCATGCCGACGACGATCGCGCCCTGCTCTTTGGCGATCTTCGAGACCACGGGGGCCGCGCCGGTCCCGGTGCCGCCGCCCATGCCCGCCGTCACGAACACGAGGTCGGCGTCGCCCAGCACTTCCTTGATGGTCCCCTGGGCCATCTCGGTTGCGCGCTCGCCCATCGAGGGGTCGCCGCCCGCGCCGAGTCCGTTGGTCAGGGACTTGCCGACGAGGATCTTCGTGTCGGCCTCGACCATCTGCAGGTGCTGCTTGTCCGTGTTGATGGCGATGGTCTCGGCGCCGGAGACGCCGATGTTGTAGAGCCGGTTGACCGTGTTGTTCCCGGCGCCACCAGCGCCGACGATGACGATTCGCGGGTCACCGAAGTCGCTGGTGCCGTCGCCGTCGTCCATCTCGCGCTGCTCGGCCTCGGCGTTCTCCAGAGCGGAGTTGACGATGTCCTGCATCGTCTACACCTTTGCCCAGCCGCGACGGTCGCTGGTGCGGTCGCTGTCCTCGTGTTCGTTCAACATCTCGCGAACGGCCGACCGGATCGCCTCGCTCCGGTTGGGGAACTCCCCCGTATCGACCATACGCTCGACCTCTTCGATCTGCTGCTTCGGAATCCGTAGTGTCACACGCTCCATATTTTTGCTCCCTTGTTGGTCGGTAAGACGGCGTGCGGCACACACCCGCATGCGTCCTACAGTGCGGAATCGCACGACAGCGGCCGGATGTAATCCAACCACCCACGCTGTAAGACGACCGTCTTACGCAAGCGTATGCATTGACCGCTATTACTTAAACCTTTCTCAGGACGTATGACGCGTGTCCCACAACGGCGTAAACCCGGTTCAGATGGCCCAAATTTCCGTTTACGCCAGCTCCCGCCGTCGAGAAACCGGGACGAGTCGGCGAACACGACCGGTGATAGACAGACGTTCCACTCCGACTCATCTCCAGATTCACTCGAATTTGACGTTGAGAACGCGTTTATCGATTGTTTACGAGCCGTCCAACACGTCCGCGGCGGTCGTCCGACGACCGCAGGACGGGCAGAACGCCCAGTCTGAGCGGAGTTCGTCGCCGCACTCACAGAACACGCGGTGACTCGCCTTCTCACCGCAATTCGGGCAGTAAACGTGGTTCTGCGACAGCTCTTCGCCACATTGCGCACACGACTTCGCCTCTACCTCCTCCTCGTTTGCGGCTTCCGCGGGCGCTGTCTTACGTCCGTCCTCCTCTGTGGTGGCGTCTACCGCGGTTTCGCCGTCGAGAGAGATGTTTACGTTGATATCCTGACTCTCGGTCGGGGGGCGATAGCCCTCCAGCCGGTCGGCGATGATCGCGTCGACCCGCTCGGCGACCAGCTCGTCGAGCGTCCCGGCGTCCGCCGCTTCTGCGGTGTCCGACGAGGTGACTGACGTTCCGGTCGGCTCCCCGAGGTACTCGCGGAGCGCCTCGCGCATGACCTCGCTCTTGGAGGCGTCGAACTCCTCCAGCTGGGCGACGAGGTCGTCGTCAGCCCGGAACGTTATCTTGCTCACAGTGTCGGACGTTGTGTGTCAGACCATTTCAAGCTTCGCGTGCGTCAGACGTTCGTCTGTCGCCGCCGTCCGCTGTCGGCGGGTCGGCGACACACGTCTGTCGGACACGCGTGTCCCCACGGCAGACGCTCACCGGATGATAACCGTTAAGTCCGAGACCGGCTCAGTTTCGCGTGCCCGCCCTTAGCTCAGACTGGTAGAGCAGTCGACTGTAGATCGACTTGTCCCCCGTTCAAATCGGGGAGGGCGGATTTTCTCCGCAAATCCAACCGACCCGATTTTTGCTCGGAAGTGACATCCTCCCTCCCCTGAAGGGGTGGGCTTCCGCTTGCTCCGGGTCAGAACCCGACCCTGGTCAGCCCATCCACGTCGTCGAAGTCGCCGTCGTCCGAGACCACCGGTTCGTTCACCTCCAGCGCCGTCGACGCCACGATGGCATCCCCAGCGCCGAGTACCGGCTTGTCGTCGCTCCGCTGGTGGATCCCCTCCAGTACCCCCGCGCGCTTTGCGATGGACTCGCTCATCTCCACGACCGGCTTGTTCGCTACGAGCCGCTGATACGCCCGCTGGTCCTTGATTTTGAACCCCTGCTGGTCGGCTTTCCCGACAGAGATGAACAGCTCGTAGGCCACAATTGTCGGGATTCGGAGCGGCCGGCCCGACACCTCAAGTTCCGTAGCCTTCTCCTGGGCCGCCGGGTCCTGGTCCTTCAGCGCCCCCAGAAAGTTCGTATCCAGAATCACCGATCTGCCCCGTGAAGCTCCTCCATCTCCTCGCGCTGGGCCTCCTCGGCCTCCTCGATGGCCTCCTTGTGCTCATCCCACCGGCCGCCGTCCTCGTCGGCAAACTCGTCCGAGAAGTCCAACAGCGTGTAGTCGTTCGTCAGCCGGTCGATCACCTCCGAGAACGTCTCGTCCTCGCGCTTCCGGCTCTTGATGCGCTCGTACACGTCCTCATCCAGGCGGACGGTCTTCGTACCCATGTGTATACGTCGTTTACAGAACCATATCAGCGTTACCCCAGATTCCGAACATCGCTCGTCCCGTATCCAGCAGGTGCGGGTGCAGCGCCTGGTCCCGCTCGCCCTCGAGATACCGCGCGCCACTGGTCGTGAGATGAACGAGCTCACAGTCCGCGGTCGCGAACGCGACCAGCCCCGTGTCCGCCAGCAGCCGCAGCCGGTCGCGGGTCACCCCAATCGGGAGACCGAGCGAGCGCGCCAGCGTCCGCGCCGTTGCTCATCCGTCGTCCCACCGGGCCGGTCGCCACCCAGTCCACCGGGCCGGTCGCTCGCTCGACCGCTCACGGGCCAGTGCTGTTGCGTGGAGGCGAGGTTCGGCGCCTCCTCAAACATCCGACGAGCGGTCGCGCTCACGCCAGCCGCGACCGGACCGCGGCCACCGCCTCGAACGGGTCGATGCGGTCGCCCGGGTCCGTACACCAGACCCGGTCGCCGTCGACGCTCACGCAGAAACAGTTCTCGGTCAGGGGCGAACAGGTGACCTCGAGGTCGTGTCGCCGGCCGAGCCAGTCGGCGATGACCCGACGGGTCGCGGTGGCCTCCGCGCCGAGTCGACAGGGAGCGCAGTACTCGATTTCGACCAGCGTCATGCTCATCGTCTTTCGTGTAGTACCGGATAAAACGTCGGACGCACGCGAACGTTGCCGGCGGACTTCGAAGCCGAGACGACGGAGAGACAGCTACTTGCCCCCTCGCACGCCGCCGAAAAGCATGTCCGACGGTGCCGACTCTCACCGGCCGTTCACGGTTCCGAGCGACGCTCACGCGTTCCGCTACGAGAGCGAGGTGTCGCCCGGCGAGAAGCGACAGTTCCGCTACGAGGTGAGCGAAACCTACCTCGGTGACCCGGTTTCGGTCCCCGTCACCGTCATCAACGGGAGAGAGCCCGGGCCGCGTCGCTGCTGTACAGCGGCAATCCACGACGACGAACTCAACGACGTGAACGTGTGGCACGAACTCGCAGAGACGCACGCCCCGGCTGACATCGCCGAGACGCTCGTCCTGAGAACGTCGTCACTGTCCCCGGCTCAGGCCCAGCAGCGATACGGCCCCATCTACGACCTGGACATGAACCCCACGTTTCCGGGCGGCGGCACCAACACCGCCTCGCGGATGGCTCGTGCGCTCTGAGACGCCTTCGGCTCTCGGTGTGACCGCTGTCTCGACTTCCACACCTCCGCCCGCAACCGGACAACGATGTACCCCACCCGCGCCAACGGCACTGTCTGGCAGGCCGGCGACGACTGATCGGGGGCGGGCGTCGAGCCGCTCGGCCGTCAGCGCTCGATGAACTCGACGCCGGACACCTCGAACCGGGCCCCGCCCCCGTCGGCGGTCCCGGCCGTGACCGACCAGCCGTGGGCCTCGGCGATGCTCTCGACGATGGCCAGTCCGAGACCCGTCCCGCCCGTCGAGGTGCCCCACGCGAACAGGTCGTCCGCGTCGTCCGGGAGCCCGACGCCGTCGTCCGAGACGAAGAAGCCGCTCTCGTCGTCGGTCTCGCCGACAGTGACTGTCAGGTCGGCCGAGCGGCCATCCGCACCGGGAGCGTGCTCGACAGCATTGGCGAACAGGTTCTCGAGCAGCCGCTCCAGCCGGGGGCGGTCGGCGACCACGACGCTCTCAGTCTCGACCGACAGCGTCGCGCCGCGGGTCTCGACGGCGCCCCAGGCCGCTCGTGCAGTCTCGGCGAGCGCCACCCGAGCGGTCGGCTCGATCGCCTCCTCGCCGTCGCGCGCGAGCATCAGCAGCGACTCGATCCGATCGCCGATGCGCTCGAGCGCCCGGGCCGCTTCGTCGAGGTGCTCGACGTCGCCCGTCTTCCGCGCGAGTTCGACTCGGCCGGTGGCCACGTTCAGCGGATTCCGCAGGTCGTGGCTCAGGACCGATGCGAACGTCTCGAGACGGTCGTTCTGCCGCTCCAGTTCGCGCTCGCGGCGCTTGCGGTCTGTGATGTCACGGTAGATGGCGAATCCCTCAGTCGACTCCTCGCCAATCTGGTGAGGAACCACCTGGAGGTCGAACGTCCGACGGCCGTCGGCCGTCTGTCGCTCGACCTCGCCCTGGAACGGCTCGCCCGACTGGATGCGCCGGTTGAAGTCCCGGGCCTGCTCGCGGTCGTCGGGCGGGACCACGTAGTCGTCGATGGACGCTCCGCGGACCGTCTCGAGGTCGTGCCCGAAGACGTCCTCGAACGCCGGATTGACCGCCTCGACGTACGGCTCGCCGTCCTCGAAGCGGACCCGGATGGTCGGGTCCGGGACATTCTCGAACAGCGACGACAGGCGGTCGTGCTCGGCGGCCAGTTCGGCCTGCCGGGTGGCGCTCGCCAGCGCCGCGCCAGCGTTGTCGGCCAGGATAGCCGCCAGCCGCCGGTCGACCGCCTCGAAGGCCGCCCGCTCGGTCGCCCCGACGGAGAGAACCCCGTACTCGTCCAGCGGCAGGTACACCGCCGAGCAGACGTCGCCCCGGTCGTAGTCGTCGTCGAGTGCCGAGACGTCGTCGACCACGATCGGCTCGCCCGTCCGGAACGCGCGGGCCGGCGAGGTATCACTCTCGACCGGATAGACCGGCCGCTCACCGAGCCGCTCATCCCGATAAATCATCACTC
>JBDGSA010000099.1:0-17337 GCA_042217755.1 Haloglomus sp.
CAGCGCGGGGTTCTTGTGGGTGATGTCGGTCTTCACCCGGAGGACCATCTCGCCCGAGGCGTAGTCGCCGTCGACCATCGCCTCGAACTCCTCGCGGACCCGGTCCCGGTCCTTCTCGCGGTGGGGGCAGGGCTCGCCCGCGTTCTTCAGGTTCGAGAACGCCTCGCCCGAACACGAGCAGGTGTAGGCGCCGCCGAGGCCGATGAGTTCGCGTGCGTGCTCGTAGTAGGTCTCGACCCGGTCCGACGCTCGGACCACGTCGTCGGGCTCGAAGCCGAGGTAGTCGATGTCTGCCAGTATCTGGTCGTAGGCGTCGAGGTCGGGGCGCTTGGTCTCGGGGTCGGTGTCGTCGAAGCGGACGAGGAAGGTGCCGTCGTAGAGGTCCTTGTACGTCCCGATGACCGCGGGCATGCGGGCGTGACCGAGGTGCCAGGGGCCGTTGGGGTTCGGCGCGACGCGCATGTGGACCTGGTCGTACGCCTCGACGTTGGGGAGGTCCGGCAGCACCTGCTCGTCCTCCTCGTCCTCGCGTTCGAGTTCCTCGACCAGGTCGGGCGCGAGTTCCGCGAGGCGCTCGCGCTTCTCGGTCTGGGAGCAGTCGTTGACCCGGTCGACGACGGGCGCGATGACGCCCGGAATCTCGTCGCCGTGCTGTCTGAAGTCGGGGTTCTCGCCCATCAGCGGGCCCATCACGGCGCCGACCTGTGCGTCGCTCTCGTGTTTCAGCGCGTTGAAGAGGGCGTGTTTCTCCGCCTCTCTCTCGATGCGCTCGCGGAGTTCCTCGTCCATTGACGACCACTTCGCCGGCGGGAACCAAAACCCCGGGGTTTCCGCGTCGGCACCGCCGAACCGACCGCGTACCGTCGCGACGCATCCGACTGCGACGAGGCGGGCACGCCAGACGGACGGGTGCCGTGGCTCACGGGCCGGGTCGACACGCCGATGCCGGCACCCGACCGAGCGCGTCCACCGGACTCGAGGCCCAGTCGCCGCGGCGCCGTCCGAGCCACCGGGCCGGCGCGAGTAAGTTACGAAGACAGTCATGTATAGATATTCAAATGAAATATTATATGTCAGGAGTCGTTCGATCTCCGTTCGACCGGCCGATTCCAGGGGCCGCGACCACCGCAGATCGCCTCCATCTGCGGTGGGGGCTCGTCGAGCGCGTCCACGGTACCGAGACGTGACGCATCAGCCTCGAATACCCCTGAGCGGCGTCTGTGGGTGGTTTCGAACGGGTCTCGTCTGCAAACTGTTCGGTCGTCTCCGGGGTACTCGCCGGACTGAGCCATCTGCGAAGCGAGCGGCCGATTTCGGCCCACACGGCGGCATTCAGGCCGTTCGTATCATTCTATTTCCGATCTCCGGCCTGGTCTCGCGCACCGTGGTCGAGACACTCCGTCCACCGATAGTCGGCCGGTCTCCGTCGCCACTTGTCGATAAACTAGTAACGAGAGGAGAACGAAATATCAAAAATATATCCATTATATTCATCTGGTATCTATTCCGTTCCGCTACTCGCTCGCTGCTCCATTTCGGCTCGGGAACGTCCTCTTCGCCAACTTACATACGTTGTCCGAGTGTGCGGCCTAGCCGACCCATGAGTGACGGCTCCGAGCAGCTCTTTCGAGGATACACCGGTCGGATGCTCGTGCTGCTCACGATGGGTTTCCTCGCCATGCAACTCACGCAGCGCGTCCTCCCACCGCTGCTTCCGGTCATCATCGACGAGCTCCGGATCACGCCGTTCGAGGCCGGGCTCGCGCTCTCGCTGCTGTCCATCGCGCGAGCGCTCAGCCAGTATCCGAGCGGGCGCATCTCCGACCGCCTCTCGCGCAAGACCGTCATCCTCCCCAGCGTCGGGCTCTGTATCGTCGGCCTCGGGTTGCTGTTGCTGTCTCCCGTCTACGTCGCCTTCCTCGCCAGCCTCGTCGTCTTCGGGGTGGGGTACGGGCTGTACGACCCGGCGGACCGCGCGCTCCTCTCGGAACTCTTCGAGGCCAAGCGCGGGCGGGCGTTCGGCGTCCACATGGTCGCGGGCGAGATGGCGGGGATTCTCGCGGCGGGCATCGCCGTCGTCGTGGTCGCAGCCTGGCGGCTGGCCTTCGCCGTCCCGTTCTGCCTGTTGCTGGTCGTCCTCGCGGCGTTCCCGCGCTGGAATCGAGAGCCGATCGAACTCCGGCGGGTGCCCCTCGACGTCCGGGAGACCGTCGCGCGCCTGGGCAGGACCTCCCGCGTCCGGTGGCTGCTGGTCGCGTACGTCCTCTTCATCTTCGCGAGCAAGGGCGTGATCAGTTTTCTGCCGACGTTTCTCGTCACCGTACACGACTTCTCTATCGGGACCGCGAGCGGCGCGTTCGCGCTCCTCTACGTGGTCGGCACGGTCGTCAGACCGATCACGGGCGTCCTCTCCGATCGGTTCCCCCGCCCCGTGGTCGCCGGGAGTGGGCTCCTGCTCGCGAGCGGGAGTCTGGGCGGGCTGATCCTCGCGCCCACCCCCGCCGTCGTCCTCCTGAGCATCGCTGGCTACGCCATCGGACAGCGGGGCTATCCACCACCGATGCAGGCGTTCATCATGGACATCTTCCCGGACGAGAGCCGCGGTGGCGACCTCGGCGCGCTCCGCACGATATACATGGGACTGGGAAGCCTCGGCCCGACCTACGTGGGGTACGTCGCCGGTCGAGTCGGCTACCCGGCCGCCTACGCCGGCATCGTCGCGTGCTTCCTGGTGGCTTCGGGGATAACCTATCGACTCACCACGGGAGAGCGCGACTGACGCTGCTGGCCGTCCGACGGCCCTCGCGTCTCTGAACACCGCCGGCCGCATCGGGAACATCTTCATGTCACTCGCACCCGTGAGGCAGCGTATGAGTGTGCCACGGGGGAGGCTCCGTCGAGCAGTCGTCGCACTCTCCGCGGGCGTGGTGAGCGTCGTCGGGACCTACGCCGCGACCGGCCGGTGGTCCGCCTCGCTCGTGGCGGCCGTCGAATCGGTCGTCGTCGACACCACGCCGGCCGTCGTCGTGACCACCGCGATAACGACGCTCGGCGACGGGGCCGAACTGCTGGCGCTCGCGACGGCTGTCGCGCTGTCGGTCGCACTCCTCGCCGTCCCCGTCGGGGCCGCCCTCTCCGCGCTGGACCGGGGCGTCGTCCGTACCGGCAGCGCCGTCCTGCTGAGCGCGCTCGGCGTCGCCGTCGTCGCCTGGGCGGTCGGCGGAGCCCTGCTGGCCGGGGTCGGCGCGGGCCTCGGGGCCGGTGCGATGGCGCTGCTGTACGCCTCCGACGGCGAGCGCACGGGCCCGAGTGCGTCGCGCCGCTGGTTCGTGCGCGTCCTCGGCGGCGTCTTCGCGCTGGGCGGTGGCGGCGTGCTGGTCGGCGACCGCTCGTCGACCGTCCCATCGGCGACGAGCGAATCGCTCCCGACGGGCGAGACGGCCGCCCGCGACCGCCTCGCGGCCGCCGCGGAGAAGTCACTCGACGTGGACGGCCTCCCACCGCTGGTCTCCTCCACGGACGACTTCTACGAGGTCGACATCAACACACTCAATCCGACCGTCGATGCCGACTCGTGGGAACTCGCGCTCACCGGCGAGGTCGTCCGCGAGCGGACGTGGTCGCTGTCGGACCTGTCGTCACTGCCGGTCGACCAGCGGTTCGTGACCCTCCGATGCGTGAGCGACCCGCTCAACGGCGAGAAGATGGACAACGCGCTCTGGACGGGGGTCCCCGCGGACGCCCTCCTCGACGGGGCCGGGGTCGCCGGGACCCACGTCGTCCTCCGCGCCGTGGACGGCTACTACAACGAGTTCCCGCTCGAAGCGCTCCGTGACGGGCTCTTCGCCTACCGGATGAACGGAGAGCCGCTCCCCCGGAACCACGGCGCGCCGGTTCGAGCCCTGATCCCCGGGCACTGGGGCGAGATAAACGTCAAGTGGGTGACCGAGATCGAGGTGGTGGACCACGAAGTGGAGGGATACTGGGAGAAGCGCGGCTGGCACGGGACCGGCCCCGTCAACACGGTGGCGAAACTGTGGACCCGGAACCGGCTGTCCGACGGTCGGATGCAGGTCGGCGGGTGCGCCTACGCCGGGACGCGTGGCGTCGGCGCCGTCGAGGTGTCGGTCGACGGCGGTGAGACGTGGGCCGACGCACGCCTCTCGGAACCCCTCCCCGGGGACGACGTCTGGCGACAGTGGGCCCACGAGTGGACGCCGACCCGGTCACGCCACGAGGTTGTCGTCCGCGCCGTCGAATCCGACGGGACCGTCCAGTCCAAGACGCGAGACAGAGCGCCTCCCGACGGGGCGACCGGGTGGGTGTCCGACGTCGTCGTGGTCTGATAGTGACTGCTGTACCTGTGTACCGGTTCGACCGTACGCCGTCGTGCGGTCGATGCCGAAATGACGTACAGCAGTCACTATGACCGGACGGTCGTCCGGGGTGGAACTTTTTATCCGTCGTGGTGGAGGGTGACCGCATGGACACGTCGTTTCGATACCGGAGTTCGCCCGCGCGCATCCACGTGGGCGAGCGGTCGCTGTCACGATTTCCGAAGGTCGTCGAACGCGCCGACGCGGAGCGGCCCTTCGTCGTCTGTGGACGGACCGTCGCCCACGACACCGAGCTGCTGTCGCGCATCGGACGGGAACTGGAGACGGACTTCGCGGGCGTCTTCGACGGCGTGCGGCCGGAGTCGCCCCTGGCGTCGGTCCAGGCGGGCGTCCGGGCCGCGTCCGACGGCGACGCGGACCTCCTCGTCGCCGTCGGCGGGGGGAGCGCCGTCGTCACCGCGCGCGCGATGACGGTCCTGCTCGCCGAGGACGGGAGCCCCCACGACCTCTGCACGCAGTACCCCCCGGACGGCGACCCCTACAGCCCGCGGCTCGAGGAGCCGAAACTCCCGAACGTCGTCGTTCCGACGACGCCGACGACGGCGACGAACCGGGCGGGCGCGGCGGTCCGGGACGACGAGGAGCCCCGGCGGCTGGAGTTTTTCGACCCCAAGACCAGACCGGCGGCCATCTTCGTCGCGCCCGACGCGCTGCGCACGGCGCCGGCGGCGCTCTACCGGAAGACGGCCACGACCACGTTCTGCGGACTGGTCGACTCGCTCCAGTCGCCACGACTGAACGCGCTGGGGTTCGCGGACCTCCGCCAGGCGCTGGAGCTCACACGGACTCACCTCCCGGCGGTGTCGGACCGCCCTGACCCCGAAGTCCGGGTCCAGCTGGCGGTCGCGGCGCTGCTCGCCAACCGCGCCTCGCAGGCGAGGAGCTACGACGGGGGGACGGGCAGCGTCGCGTCCGGCCTCGTCCACCAGCTGCAGGTGCTCTACGACGACGTCCACCAGGGGCCGGCCAGCGCCGCCGTCGCCGTGCCGAGCATGCGGTTCAACCGGGACGTACTCCGCGAGGAGCAGGCCAGGCTCGCGGACGTGTGGGGCGTGGGACGAGAGGCCACCTCCGAGGCCGAGAAGGCCAACGCGGCCGCGGAGGCCGTGGAGACGTTCCTCGAAACGGTCGGGATGCCGCTGCGACTCCGCGAACTCGACGTTCCGAGAGACGACCTCGACCGCATCGCCCGGCACGCGATGGACGACTACTTCCTGCGGACGAACCCGCGCGAGGTCGAGGACGCAGACCAGCTCACACGGCTCCTGCACGACGCCTGGTGAGCGGCGGCGATGGCCGATTCCGGTGACCGTCGGTCCGTACCGACCGTCAGCAGCCGGGGAAGATTTATCCCGTCTCTTGCTGGAACGTGCGGGTAATGGCCTTCCTAGAGTGTACCGTCCTCGAGGTCGGCGAGTACGTGTCCGTGCCCTACGCGGGGAAGCTGTTCGCGGACCTCGGCGCGGACGTCATCAAACTGGAACGACCACGCGGCGACGTGGCCAGGCGCGTGACGCCGTTCGCCGACGACGAGCCGGGGGTCGACCGGAGCGAGTTCTTCGGCTACCTCAATACGGGGAAACGGAGCGTCGTCCTCCCTCGAACCCCCTCGCTGGCGACCGACTTCGTCCACGACCTCGTCGAGGCGTACGACGTCGACGTCGTCCTCGCGGACACCCTCGACGAGTTCGGCCTCGACCCCGCGGCGGTCAGCCGGGCACACGACGGGGTGAGCGTCGTCTCGGTGACCGGGTTCGGAGCGACCGGGCCGTGGCAGGACTACGACGCGCCCGACGTCGTCGCCTGGGCCGAGAGCGGCCACATGAACAAGATGGGGTATCCCGACAGCCCGCCGACTCGGCCCAGGATCAAGGTGGCCGACTACTGGGCCGGGCAGGTCACCGCGATGAGCGCGATGGCGGCGCTGCTGGCCAGCTCCCTCCAGGGCCAGGACGGCCAGTACGTCGACGTCTCCAGACGCGAGGCCGGTCTCTCGACGATGGACCGGTTTCTCGCGGGCTACTCCTGGACCGGCGAGACCAGCCAGCGGAGCGGGTACGGCTATCCCGAACACGACGGCCAGCCGGCCCGCAAGGCCATCTACCGGGCGGCGGACGGCTACGTCTCGCTCATCACCAAGTGGGACGTGTTCTGCACCGAATTTCTCGACCGTCCGGAACTGGTCGACGACGAGCGGTTCGAGACGCGCGGCGACAGGATGGACAACATCGAGGCGGTGACCGAACTCGTCGTCCGGCGGGCGGAACTCGACGAAGACGGGCCGACGACGCGGGACCTCGATGCCGACTCCGAACGGCTCGCCCGGCACTGTCGGGTCGGTGGGGCCGTCGCCTCGGCTGCCCGGCGGCGGGGAATCGATGGCGCCCACGAGACGCTCTCGGGACTGCTCGGCGCGGACCGCGTCCACCTCGTTCGGTTCACCGGGCTCGAACAGCCCGTCCTGAACGGCGTCCTCCTCGAATGCGTCAAGGACGCCATCGCGGACGGACTCGACACCGGGGCCGGGACGGGAAGGGTGGTCGTCGGGAGCTCCCCGAGCGGTGTGCTCTACCTGGGGGAGGCCGTCGACCGGGCCGTACTCCGGGAGGCCGTCGGGGAACGGGCGCCCCGGCGCATCGAGTCGGATTTCGAGTTCGAGTGCAAGCTCAACTGGAACTCCTTCGACTACGACGTCCTGGCGGAGGTCGACATCCCGACGGCGGCCAAAGAACGGAGCATCGCGGACGCGTTCCGACGACTGCTCGAACGCGGATCCGCCGGCGTCGAGCCCATCGAGCGCGTTCCCGAGGCGTTCGACCGGTACCTCCCGACGCTGGCGAAATCCATCTACGTCGACGGTAGCTCCGAGTTCGACGACGAGGCTGTCCAGCGGGCGTACGACCGCATCGAGCGAGAGCAGGGGGTACAGAAGGTGAAGCTTCACTTCCTCGCGTATCTCGTTCGGCACGCCGACGACCACCGGTCGTTCCTCGACGCCCACGCGGAGGACGTGCGACCGGCGCTCCACCGCGACCTCGACCCGGAGTCGAACGTGGTCGGGACGGCCGTCGATCGGTTTTTCGAAGACAGCACGGTCTCGGAACTGGGGTCGAAAGACGAGATGTGCTTCCTGTGTGGGTCCGCGGCCGAGACGAAGTACCAGAAAGGGATGGCCGCCATCTATCGGACGCAGGCCTACTCGCGCCGCGTCCCCCCTCACGCGAAGTACAAGTCCATCTGCGGCGTCTGCAACCTGGAGTACGCGCTCCTCTCGGACGTCTGCGAGCGAAGCGACGTGAGCACGAACAACGACGTCGAGGTGGCGTACCTCTACTTCGACGACTTCCTCGGCGATCTCCGACTCCGACCCGGGCGTGGCCGCAATCTCGTGCAGGGCGATGGTGACGGGCGGGACGACCCGGACGTGCGGCGGCTCCTCGGGTCGCAGTATCAGCTCCAGCCGGTGTACGTACTTGACGACAACCACCGCATGGCCGTCGTCAGGCAGGTCATGGAGACGGCCCGGACGTGCGGGGCGAAGGCGGTCGTCGGACGGCCGTTCACGCGCTTCGAGGGCGCCGACGACGCCTTCGTGGACCGGGAGGCGACACGACTGCAGGCCCGCCTCGGGCTGGCCCGGTCGGCCCGTTTCGGCCCGGGTCCGTCGTCGACTCCGGAGGGCGACGACTCGCATCTGGACCGTGCCATCCAGCTCTTCCGCATCGTGAGCGTCGTCGGACAGGAGGCGAACCTGTCGAACCCCTACCTCCGACTCGACCGCGACACGTTCCACAGCGTCGCCGATTTCGCCGTCGCGAACCACGACCACGCGGCCCGGCTCCACACGCTGCGGTCGTACTTCGAGAGATACCACGAATCCGAACTCATGGACATGCGAACCGTCGCCGAACGGGGTATCGACCTGTTCGGCCAGCGACACGGCAGCAGGTACAGGAAAACGAGACTGTTCCGCGAGGCGCTCGACGCGTTTCTCGACGGAAAGAGCCAGCGGATGGACGACGCGGACGTCGTCGACTACGTCCAGGGACAGGTGTACGCAGCGGCCGACCGGACGGACTACGCGCGCCACGCGGCGCCCGACGAGGTGGAGGCGTTCGTCGACGCGGTCCGTTCGTATCTCGTCGACAACGACCTCTACGACGTGACGAAACTCTCCGACTGGGAGGACGCGCTCGTCAACTCGTACTACTACGCCTACGAACAGGCACGCCGAGACCGATGACACTCGACTATCCATCGAAGGGCCTCGTCGAATCGTTCGACATCTACCGCACGGAGAAGCCCTCGGTCACGCTGGTCGTGCGACGCCACGTGACGGAGCCGACCCTGTTCCGCAACGCCAGCCACGACCGCGCGGAGACACAGGAGTTCGGCGACAGGCTCCACGCACAGGTGAACGGCGAGAAGTTCACCAGCAAGGAGCGTCTCACCGGTCTCGACCTGCTCAGACGACTGGGTGACGGCCTGGTCCACGACGACTACACGTACAACGAGCCGGCGACCCTCGAGACGACGCTGAACGTCGGGACGCTCACCTACGGGGTCGCGGGGACCGGCGACCAGGAGTTCGCCATCAAGTCCCGGGTCGTGGAGGGGTACACCTACACGACCCACGAGTACGACCTGATGAACAAGGAGACCCGAAACGCGGTCTACGAGTCGGGGACCATGCGGGACGACGAGAACCGGCAGTCGCAGGCCCTCTTCGACTTCGTGAAGGTCCAGCCCGGGAACGACCTCGTCCACTTCGTCACGCTGGAGGCGGCGACCGGACCGATGCTCCTCTACGTCGTGCACAACCTCCTGAACACAGGCAAGTACGGGGCCCGAGAGACCCGGACCGGCCGGAACGTCAGGAACGAACTCGTCGGCCTCGTCGTCGGTGCCCACGACACGTCGCTCTCGACGGGGGAACTGCTCATGGAGTACCACGACCCGACGGACGACGTGCTCGACAGCATCCGCGCGTATATCGCGGACGTCAGACGCGCCGACTGGGACGTCTACGGCGACCTTCCAGACGTCGCGGCGTTCCCCGGCTGGTTCGACCGCGTTCGGTCCGTCGCCTCTCGGCGTGCAGCCGACGCCGACGACGTGCTCAGAGGGGAGTTCCGGCGGCTGACGGACGATGCCGAGGACGTGTTCCTGGACGGATGATCGAACAGACGTTCGAGGCCACGCTGTACGCCCCCCTGTTCTATTCGAGTTCGGAGGGGCCGGCCATCCGGACCCAGCCGACGCTGGCCGCCACGGCCGTGATGCACGCGCTCGGCTATCGCTACTTCGGGCTCGAACGGCGGTACGCCGAACTCGGCTCGGCGGCCATCACCCCGGACTACTCACACCTCGCCGAGGTCCCCTTCTTCACGAGCGACATGCGGCCCGTCGCCGTCGAGGCGGGCGAACGAACGTTCCGGAGCACGGACTATCGGTCCGAACGCCATTTCACGACCACCGACCCGGACGTCGCCGCGCGGGTCACGGGGGGCAGTTCGAAATCCGTCCCTCCGGTGCTGAGCGACTCCGGGGCGGCCTATCAGACGGTCCGGGACTACATCGGCCTCTCGCCCGGTTCGACGTTCGAGTTCACCGTCTGGAGTCGAGACGGGCTTCCGCCGACCCCGTTCTTCCGGATGGGAATCAAGCAGACCGGGGAGTTTCGAGCCCGCGAGACCGACCTCGGCGCGCTCGTCCTCAACAAGTACCTCCTCTCGGAGGTTTACGAACTCGGCGCGGAGTCGCTCGCGACGCTCGTCGAACGGAGCGACTCGTTCCGGCGGGGGAACGACCCCCGTCTCCAGCACTTCGTCGGCGTCGACCCGGAGTACGTTCGTGAACGGATCGTCCCGGCGGTGCTGGAATGCGACTAGCGGAGCCAAAGCCCGCGCCGGAGTCCCCGAGGCGCGGGCGTCCCGACCGTAGCATCCCCCCGCGGCAGGTCTGCGTAGCCCTGCCGGGCCAGGACTCGCAGCCGCGACACCGCTGTTCCGTCAGGGCCCCCCATAAGTATCAAATTCGAGGTAAGAGACAATTCATATCTGAATTCATTTATATCCGACCTCCGTTCCGGCAACCGGGGAGGCACGACCGATATCTGCGTCCCGGTCGGCCGATCGCGCGTGAGTCCCCCTGTTCGAACGGTGGCCACACCTCCCGCATACGGGCTGTACGTACCGTAACTAGGGAAGAGTAGTCGTACCTCGTCGGACCGGTCATCCCCGGACGTGTCCCTCCCCTCGTATCGACCGCGCCGTCGGGCGACTGCTCGTGTGGCTGTCGAGAACCACTGATCGAAGAATCGAATTTCGCCCAGATTGGGGGCTCTATGTAGGTATTCCTTCCATTTCTGCCTCGCCTCCCGAAATAGTGAGCGGACTGGCCTGTGCGATTATATATTTGAATTTCATCATACACTCTAATCTGATAGAATTGCTGCTCCCGGTCGTCGGTTCGGCCGTACGGTCTCGCTCGTCCCCCGGCCTGTCGCTATCACGGCCGGAGGATTCGGCGTGGGTAGCGCCGTTCGTCTCCGTACGGCTTCGCCGGGAGCAAGTGTTTTGACCCTCGTCGCCGTACGTCGTCTCCAGTCGCGGCGGGCAGCAAACCCGGTACGGAATTGAAAGCGTCTGATGCCCTCGACCGCCGTCGGAGACGACGGCCGCGACAGCAGCAAACCCAGAACGGCATCGTCTACGGGTCGGCCCGGAAAGCGGCGCCCGCGCGCAGAAGGGTCGTCAGTACTCCCGTTCGATGAGGAAGTCCGCGATGTCACAGAGCGTCGCGCGGGCCTCGTTGTCGGGGAGGACATCGAGGCGGCGTTTGCCACGTTCGACGAGGGCCTCCGCGCGCTCGCGCGCGTAGTCGAGGCTGCCGGCCTCCCGGAGGCGGGCGAGTGCAGCGTCGATCTCGGCTTCGGTGACCTCGCCCGTGTCGTCCGCGTCGACGAGGGTCGCCACGTCGACGCCGTTGTCGCGGGCGTGGACCGTGATGAGCGTCTTCTTGTTCTCGACGAGGTCGGACCCGCGCTGCTTGCCCAGTTTCTCGCTGGGGGTCGTCAGGTCGAGCAGGTCGTCCTGGATCTGGAAGGCGCGGCCGACGTCCAGGCCGTAGCCGTGGAGCGCGTCGACGACCTCTTGGTCGGCGCCGACGAGCATGGCCGGAATCGCGGCCGCCGCCGCGTAGAGGACCGCCGTCTTGTACTCGACCATGTGGAGGTACTCGTCGGTGTCGACGTCTCCGCGTTCCTCGAACTCGACGTCGAGGGCCTGCCCCTCGCAGATCTCGGTGCAGGTGGTGGCGAGTTCGTCGAGCGCCTCCGTCGCGCGCGCTGCGGGCGCGTCGGTCTGGAGCATGAACTCGAAGGCCTTCGAGTAGAGCGTGTCGCCCGCGAGGATGGCCGTCGAGAGGTCGTACTCGCGGTGGACCGAGGGGACGCCCCGCCGGAGGTCGTCGTCGTCCATGATGTCGTCGTGGATGAGCGTGAACGACTGGATGACCTCGATGGAGACGGCGGCGGCCATGACGTCGAGTTCGTCCCCCGTGCAGTCGGGGAAGGCCGAGTAGGGTTCCGACAGCGTCTCGGTGTCCGTCACGGCCTCGGCCGCGAGCAGGAGGACCGTCGGTCGGAGCCGTTTCCCACCCGCGTCCAGCAGGTAGCGCGACGCCTCGTAGAGGCGCTCGGGCGGCTCGATGGGGAGGTGCTCGGGGATGGCCTCGTTGACCAGTTCCCGGCGCTCCTCGACGGCCCGCAGGACGCGCTCGTCGCGGGTGGACATCACTCGACCAGCTGGATGACGTTCCCGTTGCGGGTGATGTGGAGGTCACGCCCCGTCTCGTAGCCCTCCGACTCACAGAGGTCGACGTAGGGGGAGAACCCGCGCAGGCTCTGGTGGGCCGGGATGACGTTGCGCGGCTGGAGCGCGTCGAGCATCTGGTAGTGACCCTCCCGGTTGAGGTGGCCCGAGACGTGGATGTCGTCGTAGATGCGCGCGCCCTGCATGCCGAGCAGTTTCTCGGACTGGTAGCGCTGGCCCTCGTTGGTCGGCTCGGGGATGACCCGCGCGCTGAAGATGACCTTGTCGCCCTCGTCGATCTGGTAGGGGGTCTCGCCGCGACCCATCCGGGTGAGCATCGCCCGGGGCTCGCCCTGGTGGCCCGTGACGATGGGCAGGAAGTTCTCCTTGCCCTCGTTCATGATGCGCTTGAACGTCCGGTCGACGGACTTGCGGTGGCCGTACATCCCGAGGTCCTCCGGGAAGTCGACGAAGTCGAGGCGCTCGGCGGTGCCCGAGTACTTCTCCATCGAACGACCCAGCAGGACCGGCTGGCGGCCGATGTCCTTCGCGAACTCGACCAGCGAGGTCACGCGGGCGATGTGGGAACTGAAGGTGGTGGCGACGATGCCGCCGTCGTAGTCCTCCAGGGAGTACATCACGTCCTTGAGGTGGCGCCGCGCGACGGACTCGGAGGGCGTGCGGCCCTTCTTGCCGGCATTCGTACAGTCCTCGATGTAACAGAGGACGCCCTCGCCCTCGCGGCCGATCTCGCGGAACCGCTTCATGTCGATGGGGTCGCCGATGACCGGCGTGTGGTCCATCCGCTTGTCCAGCCCGTAGACGATGGCGCCCTCGGGCGTGTGGAGGACGGGGTTGATGGCGTCGATGATGGAGTGGGTGACGTTGACGAACTCGAGTTCGCACTTCTCGCCGATGCCCATCGTCTCGCCGGCCTCCATCTTCACGAGGTCGTTCTGGACGCCGAACTTCTCCTCGCTCTGGATCTGCTGTTTGACCAGTTCGATGGTGAACGGCGTCGCGACGACGGGGGCGTCGTAGCGGTGGGCCAGTTTCGAGATGGCGCCGATGTGGTCCAGGTGACCGTGGGTGGGCACGATGGCCCGCACGTCGCCCTCGATATCGGACATGACCCGGTCGTCCGGGATGGCGCCCATGTCGATGAGGTCGAGGCTGTGCATCCGTTCGGTCTCGACGTTGTCGTGGATCAGGACCTGCGAGAGGTTGAGGCCCATGTCGAAGATCACGACGTCGTCGCCTGCGCGAACCGCGGTCATCTGACGGCCGACTTCCTCGTAGCCGCCGATGGTTGCAATTTCGATTTCCATGGTTGTAGCTCTCCGAGGTCGAGCGTCGCGTCGCACGGCGGATCGCCCGGCGGCCGCATGGACCTGCGGCGGGCCGGACTGTGCCCCACGAAACGACGCTACGGGCTCGGGTTACCGAGTCCTTCACATCCCAGCGGTAAAAACCACCCGTATCCCGACCGCACCACTGCTCCGCTGGCGCACGGCCCCCGCCGCGTGACGGGTCCCACCCCACACCGTCCGCCGGTCGGCCGCGCTACTCCTCGACGTCGGGGAGCGACTCGCCGTCCCACGCCCGTCGACACTGCTCGTCGCAGAAGTGCGCCGTCCTGACGGTGTCCTCCTCGATCCAGGTGATGACGCGGTGGTTCGGGTCCTGTACGATGGGGTCGCCGCAGGTGGCACACCGAGGAGCGTTCTCCTCGGTGACGTCCTCGCCGAGGTCCGAGGTGGGGTCTACCATTGTCCGTACAAAGGGGTCGCCTCACTTATCATCCTTCTTTCTCACCGGTCCCGTGTCACCGTCTCACCAAGTTCGGTCCAGGCCCCCGGCGAGAGCACCACCCCCGGCGCGAGGCTGGTCTCGATGGCCGTCTTCGCGTCGTGGCCGGCCACGACGCCGAACTTCCGGCGCCCGGTGGAGACCCGCTCGCCTTTGACGGTCATATCGACTGGCTCGTCGTCGTGGCGCAGGTTCGCCACCTGGGTTCCGGCGCCGAAGTTCACGTCCCGGCCGAGGATGGAGTCGCCGACGTAGGACTGGTGGGGTACCTGGGCGCCCTCCATCAGGACGCTGTTTTTCACCTCGACGGCGTGGCCCACCCTCGCGGACTCACAGACGAGCCCTCCCCGGACGTAGGCGTTCGGCCCCACCCGCGCCCCCGAGCGCACGAGCGCCGGCCCCTCGACGACGACGCCCGCGTCCACGTGTGCGTCGGCCTCGACGGCCACGTCACCCCGTAACTCGGCGTCCTCGTGGACGACGCCCTCGACGCGGGGTTCGACCTCCGAGAGTTTCCACTCGTTCGCCTCCAGCAACTCCCAGGGCCGCCCCACGTCCAGCCACCGGTCGAGTTCCACGACGCGCACGTCCTCGGTGTCGACCACCCTGGCGAGGACGTCGGTGATCTCGTGTTCGCCCCGCTCGCTCTCGGGGACCTCCAGCCACTCGCGGGCCTCGGCGGGGAAGACGTACGCGCCCGTGTTTGCGAGGTTGGTCGGCGGGTCGGCGGGCTTCTCGACGACGTCGGTCACCGTCTCCCCCGCCGTCGAGAGCACGCCGTAGTTCGTGGGGTCCTCGACGCGGATGGCGCCCACCGCCGGGCCGCCCGAGAGCAGGTCCACGAGGGAGGCCGTGTCGTAGAGGTTGTCGCCGTTCAGCACCGCGAAGTCGTCGTCGATGTGCTCGCGTGCGGCGGCGACGGCGTCGGCGGTCCCCGCCTGGCGCTCCTGGACGGCGTAGTCGACGGGGACGCCCTGGTAGTCGTCCCCGAAGTAGTCTCTGACCTCGCGCGCCTCGTACCCGACCACGACGACGAGTTCGTCGGCCCCACCGGCCACGGCGGCGTCGGCGACGTGGGCCAGGAGGGGTCTGTCGGCGACAGGGAGCATGGGTTTCGGCCGGTCGTCGGTGAGCGGCCGCATGCGCGTGCCCTGCCCCGCGGCAAGGAGGATGGCTTGCATGTCCGAGCCGTCGGCCCGCCGGTAGTTATCGCTTTGGCCTCGACGTCACCACCGCTTTTGACCCCCCGCCGCCTTCCGTGGCCCATGGACGCGACGCTCGCACTCCTCGCGCTGCTCACCGGTCTGCTCACCGGCGCGCTCTTCAGCTATCTCCAGGTGCCCATCCCCGCGCCGCCCAACGTCGCCGGTATCCTCGGCATCGTCGGCATCTACCTCGGCTACAAACTGGTCGAGGCGACGGGCTGGGGGTTCGACCTGCTCGCCCACCTCTTCTGACGGAACTCCCGGCGACTCCGTTCGCTCGTCGGGCCGGAAAGCGGACTTCCGGTCGTCTGCCTCCCGGACGCGTCGTGTCGGTGGCGCCGGAGACCCGGCGTCTCGGAGCACTCAAGGGGCTCGTTCCCGTATGCGTATGCAAATGGATCAGTCGCTCCTGACGGTGTTGTTCGGCGATCCATTCGCGGTGATGAACACGATCGGACTGGTCGCGTTCGCCCTCGTCGGTTCGTCGAAGGCGATCCGCGAGGAGTTCGACCTGCTCGGAATCGCCATCGTCGGGTTGGCGATGGCGTTCGTCGGCGGCGCGACGCGCGACCTCCTCGTGACGCGGGTTCCACTGGCCCTCCAGTCCCCACTCGAGATCGGTCTGGGGCTGCTCGGTGTGGGGTTGGCCATCGCGTTGAGCGCCGTCCTCACCGCTCCGGAGACGCACCCGGTCACGCTCGTCGCGGACGCTATCGGACTCGGCGCCTTCGCGACGACCGGCGCCATCGTCGCCACCGGGGCCGGGGTGTCTGTGTTCGGCATCGTCGCCATCGCGACGATCAACGCCGTCGGCGGTGGCGCGTTCGCGGACATCCTGCTCGACCGGTCCCCGTTCATCCTCTTCGAGGACTTCTACGCCAGTTGCGCGGTTCTGGGCGGGAGTGCGTACTGGCTCGCCGGAGCAGTCGGCGCGGCCGGCAAGACGGCCGCTGTGGTGTGTGCGGTCGTGACCGTCGTGACCCGGCTGGCCGCGGTGACGTACGGCTGGAAACTCCCGACGATGCAGACGCTGGGGCTGCTCTAGGGGTTATCGTAGACGTTCATAGATCTCCTCGAGTTCCGTCGAGACGTGCGAGGCGATGTCACTCTCCGAACCCTCCGGCTGGCTACGAGAACCCCTATCAGAAACTGAGCCGACGCGGAGGGCGAACTCCCGCCGGTCCGCGCTCGGAGAGCGGTTAGTAGGACCGGATCTTCGGCTCGTAGGTCTTGGACTCGCCTTCGAGGATGACGGGCTTGTAGTAGAGTTCGGGGGTGCCGTCGTTCCAGGCGAGCATCGTGTGCTTGATCCACTCGTCGTCGTTGCGCTCCTGGTACTGCTCGCGCCAGTGGGCGCCGCGGAACTCGGTGCGCGCGAGCGCGCCGAGCGCGATGGCCTCGGCGACGTCGAGCAGGTTGCGGGTCTCGATGGTGTGGATGAGGTCCGTGTTGAACGTCCGGGAGGGGTCGGCGACGGCGACGTCCTGGTAGCGCTCGCGGCACGTGCGGATGTCGCGCAGCGCCTGCTTGATGCCCTCCTCGTTGCGGAAGACGTTGACGTTCTGGGTCATCGTGTCCTGGAGGTCCGAGCGGATCTCGGCGTGGTTGGTGCCGTCCTCCTCCAGCAGCGTCTCGACGCGGTTGCGCTCGGTTTCGAGCGCGGCCTCGACGACCTCGTCGGCCTCGACCATCGCACCGTCGGCGGCGACGTTCCCGCCGGCGCCGACCTCGCCGGGTTCGACCGGCGAGTCGACGTCGCCGTCCTCGGACTTCGCGGAGTAGCCGGTGCCGATCTCGGGCTCGCCGAGGTCCTTTCCGGCGGCGTGGCGGCCGGCGCGGGCGCCGAAGACGATGAGTTCGGGCAGCGCGTTCCCGCCCAGGCGGTTGCCGCCGTGGACGGAGACGCAGGCGCACTCGCCGGCGGCGTAGAGGCCCTCGATGCAGGTCTGTCCGTGCTCGTTGGTCTCGATGCCGCCCATGTGGTAGTGCTGGCCGGGCTTGACCGGCATGGGCTCTTCGAGCGGGTTGACCCCCTCGAAGTCCTCCGAGAGGTGGATGATGTTCTCCAGCCGGTCGAGGATGCGCTCCTCGCCGAGGTGGCGCATGTCGAGG
>JBDGSA010000184.1:0-17298 GCA_042217755.1 Haloglomus sp.
CGATAGGAGTTGTGGGTAAGAGACAGGACTTCAGTCGTGGGTCGATGACTCCAGGTAGCCGTCGACGAGCGACTCGACGTACTTCGCCACGACGTCGACCTCCAGGTGGACCGGGTCGCCGACCGCCTTCTCGCTGAGGTTCGTCAGGTCGTAGGTCGCGGGGATGATCGCCACATCGAACTCGCCCTCGGCGCCCCCCTCGTAGCCGGTGCCGGGCTGCTCCAGCCGGGCGACCGTCAGGGAGATGCCGTCGACCGCGATGGAGCCCTTCTCCACGACGTACTTCGCCAGCGAACGGGGCAGCGAGAAGGAGAATGTCCAGTCCTCTCCGACCTGTTCGATGCCTGTCACCCGGGCGGTGCCGTCGACGTGGCCCTGCACGAAGTGGCCGTCGAAGCGCCCGTCGGCGGGGAGTGCCCGTTCGAGATTGACCACGTCGCCCACCTCGAGCGAACCGAGGTACGTGCGCTCGATCGTCTCCTCCGAGCAGAACAGCTCGAACGATGCGTCGTCGTGGGCCTCGACGGTGAGACAGGCACCGGAGACGGCGATGGATTCGCCGTGGTCGAGGTCGGCCGCGAACGAAGCGGCGACGCGCAGGCGGAGCCCGTCGTCGGTCACCTCGCGTGCGAGGATCTCGCCGGTCTCGGCGACGATGCCGGTGAACATACCCGGCCTTGGAGAGCGGCGGTCGAAAGCGTGCCGACTCGAGACGAGGGACAGGGAGAGATGCGCGCGAGTCGTGTCACCGCGCGACACCCAAATCGCTGTTTGAGCCAGGCGAAGGGCTTTCGAGTCGGACTCCGACGGTCCTGTATGGATGGTCAACTGCCCTCGCGCCGACAGTTCCTGTCAGCGACGCTGGCCGGCGCTGGTATCACGGCGCTAGCGGGTTGTGCGGAGTCGCTTCCGGACGACGGCGGTGGCGGCAACGGCACGAAGCGCGAACTCGAACTCCAGCTCTCGCGACAGGACGGGCGGCTCCGCGAGTCGTTCGTCGAGGACCTCTCGGAGACCCGCGACCCGCGCGACGAGGCGGCCTTCGAGGCGGCGCTGAACGGCGAGGCCTACACCACCCAGTACCGCCGGCCGTTCTACTCGACGCCGGAGGACCCGGAGTACGTCCGCCACGAGGGGACCTACTATCGGCTCGGCGCGGTCGTCGTCGACGAAGTCCAGACCACGCATCCAGTCCTCCGGCTGTCGTCGATCGAGGAATCCGGCGGTGAGAGCACGCCCGATGGCGTCGCCGCCGAGTCGCTTCCGGAGGGCGACCGGCGGGCCGTCCGGGTGGCCCACATGGCCGCTCGCGCCCGGGGGAACGAGGGCGGCGCTCCGTGGGGGCTGGTCCAGCGCGGCGGCTACGTCTACCGCGACGAGGCGGCCATCGAAGCGAGCGAGTTGCTCGCCGACGACGGCCCGGACCGTGTCATCTACCGCGAGACGGTGTACGCCGTCGAGATGACGCGCGAGACCTTCTACGAGCCGGTCTATCGCGCGACGGCCGAACCGGTCGCCGAGACGCCAGAGCAGCTGGAGGCCATCCTCCGTGCCCAGTTCGTCGACGCGCGCTTCTCGCGCGAGGACCGCTCGCAGGCGGCCCGGGACGTGCTCCGCGAGGCCGAGAACGGCGGGTACAGCGAATCACATCCCTACTCGGACGGCTTCCGCGAGGTACTCGTCGCGCTCCACGAGCGGGCCTACCTCGACGGGAACATCCAGAAGGATGCAGGCGTCGAAGACGAGGGCCGGCGGATGCTCCTGTACGACGGGACCTACTTCGACTACCGGCTCCAGTTCACGGACGGGTAGCCGAACCGGGGGACCGCGAATCGAAGCGCGGAGCGAGCTGAGCGACGCTGGAACGGTCGTAGCCGCCAGAGCCCCCCTCGCCCATCGCCGGTCGGTCCGCCCGGACGGGAGCCAGCGGTGGCAACTGTCCGGTATCCGGCACGCGAGTCCGGCAGTCGTGCGACCACCGAATACACAACTTATCCACTGATTTCACCAGTAATGAGAATTATTTTACACTAATTCCGACAGTTCGTGTTCAGTCCAGCGCTTCGAGGAACATCGCGTGCGCCGCGTTCTCGCTGTGGGAGGTGATCTTCAGCCGGATGGTGTCGCCCGTCTCGACGGTGTCGGGGAGGTCCTCGTCGACGAAGACGACCAGTCCGTTCACGTTCACGACGGCCTCGCGGCCGCGGGTCGCGTCGTCGACCTCGGTGACGACCGCCTCGTGGACGGAGCCGACGGCGGCGGCCTCGCTCTCATCGCGACGCTGGGCGGCCTCGTGGGCGGCCTGGGCCTCGGCGTCGTCGTACTTCGCGTCGCCGCCGCCCAGCGCGAGCCGGCCGAGCAACAGCAGGAGGAGGACGAGGACGCCGCCGCCGGCGACGAGGGCGAAGGGGAGTTCGGACTGGAGTACGGGGAACACGGACGTGAGTACGGCCGGCGGGCCGTTAACACTCTCGGCGTGGCGCGAGCCGCGGTGAGCGGCCAAGAACGGAACTGCTCGACCTCGCCACCGCGGCGGGCGCGCTCCGTGCGGCCGCGAACGGAGAGCTGGATGCGTACGGCGCGGCACGAGCAACAGCTGGATGCGTACGCCGCGGCGCGAACGGGTAGCCGGACGCGTACGATGGGCCACGAGAGAAGCGAGCCGGACGGAGACCCGGGGCCCACGGCCGACTCCAGATGACACCAGACGGTGTCAGAGCGGCCCGGAGGAAGATAGTCAATCAACACCCCACATACCGACGGGTTGAAGTGGCGAACGGACCGGATACGCGGTATGAGTGTGGAGCTACCGTTCGCCCCCGTCGACACGGTCATCCGGCGGAACGCGGGCGACCTCCGCGTGAGCGCGGGGGCGGCCGAGGAACTCGCGCGCCGCATCCAGGACCGCGGCGCCGCGCTGGCGGTCGAAGCCGCCGAACGGGCCACCGAAGACGGCCGCAAGACCCTGATGGCCGAGGACTTTACCACTGCCGTCGAGGGAGGCGCGCCCAGGAACGCCGACCCCGAGGGGCTGGAACTGCCAATCGCGCCGGTCGACCGCATCGCCCGGCTCGACATCGACGACACATACCGCGTCTCGATGGACGCCCGGGTCGCGCTCGCGACCATCCTCGAACGGTACGCAGACCGCGTGGCGGCCGCCGCGGCCGTGCTCGCGCGACACGCCGACCGCCGCACCGTCAAGGGTGAGGACGTGGCGGTCTACTTCGACCTCGCCGAGTACTTCTGATGCGCTTTGGCTACCGGGACGCCTGTCTGCAACACGAGACCGGCACCCGCCATCCGGAGTCGCCAGACCGCCTCCGGGCCATCCGGCGACGGCTCTCGCGGCTCCATGGCGTCGAGTACGAGGAGGGCTGGCTGGTCGACCGCGAGGCCTTAGAGCGCGTCCACGACGCCGCGTACCTCGACGAGGTGAAGGACTTCTGTGAGTCGGGCGGCGGCACCTGGGACGCCGACACGGTCGCCGTCGAGGCGACCTGGGAGGCCGCCCGCGCCAGCGCCGGTCTCGCGTGCTGGGCCGCCAACGACGCACTCGACGGCGCTGACGGCTACGACACCCCCTTCGCTATCGGCCGCCCGCCGGGCCACCACGCCGAACCGGGCGAGGCGATGGGGTTCTGCTTCTTCGGCAACGCCGGCGTCGCCGCCGCCGACGCCCTCCAGCGCGACGGCGTCGACCGCGTCGCCGTCTTCGACTGGGACGTCCACCACGGCAACGGCACACAGAAGATGTTCTACGAGCGCGGCGACGTCTTCTACGCCTCCGTCCACGAGCGCGGCCTCTTTCCCGGCACCGGGTTCGTCGACGAACCCGGCCGCGGCGAGGGCCAGGGGACGAACCTGAACATCCCCTACCGCGGCGGCTGTGGCGACCCCGAGTACCTCGCGACCATCGACGACGCGCTCCGGCCCGCGCTGGAGCGCTACGACCCGGACCTCGTCATCGTGAGCGCGGGCTTCGACGCCCACGAACACGACCCAATCTCCCGGATGCGGGTCTCCACCGAGGGCTACGGCGCGATGACACAGCGGCTCGCGGACCTCACGGACGACACCGACGCGGCGCTCGCGTTCGTCCTCGAAGGGGGCTACAGCCTCGACGCGCTCGCCGACAGCGTGGCGATGGTCCACGAGACGATGCACGGCCGCGACCCCGTCGAGCCAGACGACGAGGTGAGCGACCGCGCCCGCGAGACCATCGACGAAGTGCGGGAAGAACACGGACTCTAGGGCCCCGCCACCGCCGCATCACCCGCGCCCCTGTCTCCTGCACACGACGAGCACCCCGGCGTGGGTGACGAGGAAGGCCCCGACGCCGGCGAAGAACGGTCCGAGTCCGATCGCCGTTCCGACGAGGTAGCACCCGACGAACACCGCCGCAGTCGCCGCACAGGCGCCGAGTGCCCACGCCATCGCCGCCCGGGTGCGGTCGGAGCGGGGCCAGTACTCCTCGCGGGCCGAGGGCACGCCAACACCCAGCAACACCAACAGGAGGAAGCTTCCCGCGTACTCCCCGAACGTGGCCCGGAAGGCGTACGAAGCCGGAAGCGCCACGAGGACGGCAGCGAGGCTCACGAGTTGCTGCTTGGCCGTCAGCCAGTTCCAGACTCGGGACATTCGGGTGGAAGGCATGGAACCGACTCGGCGAGCGCGGACAAAAACCAGACCACGGTCACGGCGCGCGACCGCGGGGGCGCTCACTCCTCCTCGCCGAGGATGCGCTCGACGATAACGTCCGGGTCGAATCGCTCGAGGTCGTCGTACTCCTGGCCCACGCCGAGAAAGAGGATCGGCTTGCCGGTGACGTGCGCGATGGAGACGGCGGCGCCGCCCTGGGAGTCGGCGTCTGCCTTGGTGAGCACGACGCCGTCGATTTCGGCCGCGTCGTTGAACTGCTTGGCGCGCTGGGTGGCATCCTGCCCGGCGACGGCCTCGTCGACGAAGATGGTCATGTCCGGGTCGACGACCCGGTCGATCTTCTCGAGTTGGGCCATCAGGTCGTTCGAGGTGTGCAGGCGGCCCGCGGTGTCGCCGAGGACGACGTCGGCGTCGTTGGCCTCGGCGTACTCGACGGCGTCGTAGATGACGGCGGCCGGGTCGCCGCCCTGCTGATGGGTGATGATCTTCGCGTCCAGCGCCTCGGCATGCTCCTCGATCTGCTCGTTCGCGCCGGCCCGGTAGGTGTCGCCGTTCGCGAGGACAGGCGTCAAACCCTGGTCCTGGAACCGCTGGGCCAGCTTCGCGATGGTCGTCGTCTTGCCGACGCCGTTGACGCCGGTGAAGATGATGACGACGGGCTTGTCGGCCGCCTGAATCCGCTGGTCGAAGTCGAACTGGCCGACGCTGATGACGTCCCGGAGCGCGTCGCCGATGGCCCGCTGGACGAGAATCTCGCCGGTCTGGACCTGCGCGCGGGTCTCGCCCACGAGCTTCTCCTCGATGCGGTCGGTGATGGCCTGGGCGACGCTCATCTCCACGTCGCCCTGGATGAGCGCCATCTCCAGCTCCTCGAGGGGCTTCTGGAGCTCCTCACGCTTGATGACCGCCTTCCCGGTCGCGGCGCGCTTGACCGAGCCGAGGACGCCGCTGCCGGTCTCCTCGGTGGAGCCGGCGGTCACCTCCTCGGTCCGTCGGCTGAGCGCGTCGGGCACATCGCTCTCGCGCTCGCGTCCGCCGCCCGCGGTCTCCCGTTCCGCGTCGGCTCCAGCTTCCGCCGGCTCCGCGCCGGCGGGTGCGGCGGGCTCTTCCCCGGTGGCCGCCCCACCGGACTCGGGACTCGTCTCGGAGTCGGCCGCGGTTACCTCTGTCTCCGCCTCCGCCTCCTCGGTCGGGACTGCCTCGTCGGCCCCCGCTGCGTCCTCGTCGGGTGCCTCGGTTTCCTCGACCTCGACGGCCTCCTCCGTGGCCTCGTCGCGGAACTTGCCGAGTTTCTCCTTCAGTCCGTCGAACATCGCCTCACTCGTCCTCGTCGCCCTCGTCCTGCATCTGCTGTTGCTGCTGCATCATCTGCTGCATCTGCTGTTGCTGGGCCTGCTGGGCCTTCTGCTCCAGCTGCTCGGTCTCCTCCTCGATCTCCTCGAGTTCGGCCTCGAGCTCGGCGATACGCTCGTCGAGCACGTCCTTCTTGCTCTCGAGGGTGTCGATGGCGCCCTCGCGGTCACGCTCGGCCGCGAACCCGCCGCCGATGGAGACCACGATCTCGTCGATGCTCTGGAGCTCCGCGCGGACGTAGGCGTCCCCGCCCAGCGGCACCTGCACGGTGTCGTCCGTGTCCAGTTCCTCGAGCGCGTCGATGGCCTCGTCGATGTCGGCTTTGTCGGCCTGCACGCCATCGATCTCCTCCTGAACGGCCTCCTTCTCCTGCTCGAGCGCCTGGAGCTGCTGTTGCAGCTGTTCCATGCCGCCACCGCCGCCGCCGCCACCACCACCGAGGCTCATGCGGCACGCACCTCCTCGAGCTGCACCTGGGTGCGCTTTTTCCCGTGCCGAGAGCCGACGGTGGCGTACGTCCGCTCGCGGGCGACGTCCTCGTTGGGCGCTTCTACGGTCGTCTCGAACTCTTGCCAGCCGTCGCGGGCCTGAAATCGCCCGCTCACCGAGTACTCGCTCATGGACGGAACCGGGCGTGCGAGCGGGAAAGACCTTCCGACTCCCGGAACGCTCCCGCGTCGGCCACGCCCGACGCGACGCGGGGAAACTGAGAAGGTGCATCGCGACAACGAGTACTGCATGAACGAGCGCGGCGACACCCGGGTCCAGGCCGTGATGACCAGTCCAGTCGAGACGATCTCCGCCGAGACGAGCGTCCGCGAAGCGGCGACGCGGATGCGTGACAACGGCTTCAACGCTCTCCTCGTCCCCGGCGGGCGTGCCGGCATCGTGACGAGCACCGACGTGCTGGACGTGGTCGCCGACAGCCGAGACCCAGACGACGTGACCGTCGGCAACGTGATGACCAAGCCAGTCGAGTCGGTAACCACCGACCTCCGGCTGGAGGAGGCCGCAGCGATGATGGCGAACTACGGCATCAACCACCTCCCCGTCCGGGACGACGACCGGGACTACGTCGGGATGGTCTCCTCGACGGACCTGCGCGAAACGCTGTTCTGAAGCTCCCGCGGCTGCCACAGCGAGCCTCCGCGGGGAACCGCCGAACCGTCGCCGCGCAGGACCACAACCCCCAGACTCCCGTTCGCCACGACCGCGACCGGTGACTCGCGTTGGCCGCGACCGCAACCCGCCGACTCGCGTTGGCCGCGACCGCAACCCGCCGACTCTTGTTCGCCACGGGCGTAGAGTCATCCGTGCCGACCTGCGAACTCTGCCGCCGGCGCTTCGAGGGGGTTCGGGACCCGCAAGCGATCCAGACACACCACCTCCGCCCCGGGGAGCGCGCCACCAGCCCCACCGCGACGCTCTGTCGGCCCTGCCACGACCAGGTCCACGCGCTGTTCACGAACGAGGAACTGCGGGAGTCGTTCGACACGGTCGAGGCGCTGCGGGAAGCCGACCGCCTGCAGGACTACGTCGCGTGGATCCGCACGACCGACAAGTTGCGCGTCGAGACCCGGACCAGCGACCGCGTCCGGGAGCGGCGATAGAGAGGCCGGATCGGCAGACTGAATCCTCGGAGACGACGATCGAACCGATACGGTACGGAGGACGTCCCAGCCGCACGCGACGTTCCTGATGGTGCAAATCAGCCTCGAATTTCGGTGAGTTTTCGGTGCCATTTCGAGGACGCTTCGGCCGGAAATCGGCGATATCTCGGAATAGTGTCATATGTGGGGCTGCCCCCTTTCCACGTGCATGACGGGATCCACCCCCAGTCAGGCGACGGGCAGCATCGAAACGATAATCGAGCGCATTCAGAGTAGCTCACTCGCGTCACGCCGGGATTTCTTGCGCCGTTCGGCCGCTGCCGGTGCCGGAGCGCTGGCACTGTCAGTAGCTGGCTCCAATACGGCCCTCGCCCACGATGCATCGGCGGACGACACCAGTGACATCGACGTCCTGAATTACGCGCTGACGCTCGAGCACCTCGAGAATGCCTTCTATCGAATGGGGCGAGAAGAGTTCGATCGTGACGACTTCATGTCGGCCAGGTCCCTCGAGGGCTTCGGCTCCCGGGTCAGAGGTAACGTCCGGGAGAACCTGCGGGACATCGGCGCCCACGAGCAGACCCACGTCGACACGCTGAGTTCGGTCATCGAAGGGCTGGGCGGCGACCCGGTCACGGAAGGCTGCTATGACTTCGGCGTCGATGACGCGGATGAGTTCATCGCCGTGGCTGGTGTTCTCGAGAACACCGGTGTGTCGGCATACGACGGGGCCATCGACCTCGTCGGGAATGCGGATCTCCTCACCGCGGGGGCAACGATCGCCACCGTCGAGGCCCGCCACGCTTCGTACCTGAATCTCCTCAATGGTGAGGACCCCTTCCCGGCGGCGTTCGACGATCCAAAGAGCATGCAGGAGGTCCTCGATGCGGCAGGCGGATTCATCGTCGAGTGTACGGATTGAGGGTCGAGCCACCGGAGGCAGCCGCACCCACCGGCGGTGACGGGAGGTCCCTGCTGTGGGGCGCTGTCGGATGTAGTGCGGCGCAAACCCACCCGCGCCCCCCGATCACGAGTGGGCCAGGATGGCGGTACGAGGAGATTCAAGACCTACCACCGGAGAGATTACAGTCCTGGTACGTCTCAGTCGGCACGATGGAGGCTCGGCTCTGGTATGTACTGACCGGGACTCGCGGGGGCCCAAACCGGATACGGTTACTCGAGGCCGTCGACGAGAAACCCAGAAACGCGAACCAGCTGGCCGAGGTGCTCGATCTCCACTACGAGACAGTCCAGCACCACCTCGACGTACTGACCGAGAACGATGTGCTGCAGAGTAGCGGAGACGAGTACGGTGCCGTCTACCTCCCGACCGATCAGGCCCGGGATCACTGGCAACTGATCGAGCAAATCATCGAACAGGTGGACTAAATATGTCCGACACGGAGTCTCGACGACAGAGTGCAACGATCGACGGAGGACGACCATGAGTATCTGGATTGATGCGGCCCGGTTAGCGACGGCCGTGAATGTCCTCCTCCTCTTGGTTCTCGCTGGGATCTGGGGCCGGAACTACCTCGCGGTCCGGACAAAGCACACAATAGGACTACTCCTTTTCTCGGTGTTCCTTCTCGCGGAGAACGCGTTCGCGCTCTACACGCTCTCTCTCGATCCCATTCTCACCGTCTGGTTCAGCACCCAGGTCCCGGATGTGGCGTGGCGAGCGATGGTTGCCTTTCACGCGCTGGAGTTGCTGGGGTTGCTGCTGCTCACATGGGTAACCTGGGACTGAATCAGAGGCGCGTGCCACCAGTCTGGAGTCGATCGACGCGGGCAGATACCCTCGACTCCCGCGAATCCGCTGAATCCTCGAGAATGCTGAAGAGACGCGCTGTATCCGGCGGCGCCACCGAAACTCATCAGCGGCCGAGGATTCCAACGAGGTCGGGCACCTCGACCCGAAACGGTGGCGTTTCCCGTCCGGAGAGCTCCCGACGGCTATCGAGAGCTCGGGAGCCCTCCGGACTCGCCCTGGACGCGACTCCTCACACGGGAGACGGAAGACCGAACACGGGCGTCAGCCACCGGACCCCCAGCAGGGTCGCGCCGGCGCCCACGAGTCCGCCGAGCCACGCTCTCGTCGCGTAGCGTCGGAGGGTCCCGGCCCGTGAACGGTCGCTGATGACGAAGGGCCCCTCGGCTGACCCGTCCAGAACCACGTCGGCGTCGTGTGCCGCGGCGAACGCGTCGGTGCCGTCCGGGTCGGCATCGCGGTACTCGTTCGTCTCGACGGCCCGCGCCACTCCGAGCACCGTCACGGTCTCGCCGGGCGCCAGCGCCTGCTCGTTGAACCGGAACCGCTCGCCGCCCAGGTCGAGGTCGGCCACCTCAGCAGCGCGGCCGGGCGGGTCGCCGGGCTCGCGCTCCTCGGTCGTCGTTTCAGAGATGTCCAGCCGCGCGTCGGTCGGGTCGACGACGAGCGGGCCGCTCCCGTCGTCCAGTCGAAACGGCACGCCGCCCTGGCCGGTCCGGGCGCGGGACCAGGCGCGACGGCCCTCGTAGTCCGTCCCGTGGCGGTTCTTCGCCTCGACCGACCACTCCCACGCGACCGCCCCACCGCCGAAGAAGGGAGCCGACGGCGGGTCGTCGCGCTCGATCTGCCCCGTGACGCCGACCGGGCCCGCGGGCACGTCGCCGGTGGGCGTGTCGCCGCGGCGGCGAAACCGGATCCAGGTCCGGGCGTTCGCGACGCCCGCGGCCACGCCGAACAGACCAACGCCGACGAGCAGCGACGGCAGCAGCGCCGCCTCGACGCTCGCCTCCGTGGTGGGGAACCGGCCGACCGCACCGAGGCTGCCGACGAGCGCCAGCAGCGCCAGGACGATTCCGCCGGCGACCCCACGGGAGACGCCGGTCCGACTCCGGAGCCAGTCGTGGTCGGTCGGCGTCGCCAGGCCGCCGAGCACGAACAGGCTCACAATGGAGGCGAAGGCGAGATATCCGACGAGGGCGGCCGTGCCACTCACGCCCGGAACGGACGATTGGCGGGGGCAAAAACGCTCCGTCGAGCGACGGGAGGTCGGGCCGCTCGCCGCCCGCTCGAGGCGCTCGCGAAGGGCGGGACCCACAGGGCGAACACGATTCGGTGTACTGCCAACACAATCAAATAATTTTTCTAATTTTTACTTTAAGGTATCTTTTGTCTATTTATTTGGCGATTTGGATATTATACGGTGTGGACCGCTGACAACGTGACAGTTCAGCGATCGGTCGGTGCGTCCGCCGCCCGCCAGCACGCCAGACAGCGTCGGCACCACTCGCGGTGGGCGGGTGGCACCATCTCGACCGGCTTCAACTGTAGGTCGGCTTCGATGCCACAGCGGGGGACTTCGCGTCCGGCGTCCGGGATGTGACAGCGGTTCCGCCCGCCCGTCCAGAGCAGGGCGTCCGGCGTCTCGTTCTGGGCGAGCGTCCGCGCGACTTCGGACTGGGTCACGTAGAACCAGACGTCCAGAGAACGTAATGAGTAACTGCCTAGCACTCTCGGCAGTTCATACGATCGGACATCGCGAGCCCGAATCGTCCCTCGTCCGAAACCATGAGAGCGATGACCGTTCTCGTCACGCTGCCCGAGAATGCGCCGCCGGACCGCCTGTTCCGCGGCGAATCGAGTCCCGCTCCCAACCGCGTCATCGACCTCAACGTGCTCGACGACGGGAGCATCGTCCTGCTCGGTCGAGTCCGGGGCGACCTCGAGCGGATCCGGGAGTTGCTCGCGGCCGGGCCGGACGTCCTCGGGTTCAGTGTCTCGGGCGAGGACGCCGAGGGCGGCCTCGTCTACGTCCACAGCCGCCCGCCGCCGGCCGTGGCGCGGTTCCTCGCGCTCCCCGAGGAGCACGAGGTATTCTTCGATTTCCCCGCAGAGGCGATGCCGGACGGCCGCTACCGGGTGGACGTGGTCGGCGAGACCAACGAGGCGCTCCAGCGGGCGCTGGCGGACGTGCCGCCGGAGATCGAGGTCACCGTCGAGCGAATCAGACCGTACCTCGAGAACCGGAACGACCCCACCACGCTCCTGACCGAGCGCCAGCGCGAGGTGCTGGCCGCCGCCCGCGAACTGGGGTACTACGAGGTCCCCCGTGAGGCGACACACCGCGACATCGCGGACCGGCTGGACCTCGCGGCGGGGACGGTCGCCGAGCATCTCCAGAAGATCGAGGCGCGAGTCCTCGGCCCGGAGGACGGGTAGCAACGTCAGTCCGGGCCTCGAAGAATGCCGCCGGGTGGTCACATCGAAGAATGCCGCCGGGTGGTCACATCGAAGAACGCCGACGACGGCCCCGGATTTCCGGCGGCCCCGGACGTTCCGGTAGTCCCGGATTTCCGACGGCCTCGGATGTTCCCGCGGCCCCGGGCTTCCCGTGGTCTCAGACGTTCCGGCGGTCGATGAGCCGGCTCGCGGCCAGCGGCGGCCCGACGAGCCACGCCAGGAGCGCGGCCGTCAGAACGCCCGGACCGGTCGCGTCGACGACCAGCGCGGCGGCGCTGCTGCCGTATGCCGCGTCGGCGCTCGCGAGCACGAGCAGCCGGAAGACGTCGACCGGGTTGGCCAGCACCAGCGCCGTCAGCGATCCTCGCGAGAGGTCGAGGGCCACCGCTACGCCCAGCGCGAGCAGGTCGTGGACGAGGACGAACCACGCCCAGATGACCAGCGAACCGCCGAGAGCGTAGCTCTTCTCGGGTGCGGCCGTCGACACTAGCACCGCGAGCCCGAGGAACGTCGCTCCGAGCCAGAGCCCGCTGCCGACGAACGTCAGGTAGGACCCCACCGCCGCGATCCCGGCCTCGCGGACGAAGACGACGGCGCCGGCGCCGAACCCGACCGCGAGCGCGCCCACGAGCGCGAACGCCCGGCCCAGCGTCGCCCCGAGGACCACGTCCCGCCGGGGGACCGGCAGCGCGAGGAGGAGTTCGAGCGTCCCACGCTCGGCGGCGTCGACCACCGTCCCGTGGCCGAGCGCCAGCGCGATGAGCGGGACGAGATACACCGACAGCTCCGCCAGCGTGATGACGACCGCGGCGGGTCGCGTGGGGCCGACCCGGCCGGTGCTGATGGTCACGACGCCGACCGCGAACAGCGCCACCACGAGCGCGATGCCGACGGTCCAGCGCGAACGGAAGACGACGCGATACTCCCGACCGGCGAACGTGAGGGGACGGCGAATCGCCCCGAGCGGGAGTCCGTCCGCCGTCGCCGTCGGGGCCGCCTCCTCGGCAGTCGTCGCGGACCGCGCTCCGTCCTCGACATCGGCCGACGACCGCGCGTCCGGGGCCGTCCCGCTGGCCACGGCCTCCCCGACGGTCGCGTCGACGCCCCCGTCGCCGCGGGCCTCGCGCTCGCCCTCGTCGAGTGGGTCGTCAGTTGAGTCGCGCTCGGAATCAGTTGGGTCGCGCTCGGAATCAGGCATCGGTCGTCACCTCCGTATCGGCGGCCGACTCGGCGTCGGCAGTCGTCCCCGCGTCGGTCGACTCCGCGTTGGTGGTCGCTGTCGCGTCCGTGCGCTGCTCGCCGAGCAGGCTGCTGAACACGTCGTCCAGCCCGGGACGGTGCACCTCGAACGAGTCGACCGGGAGCCGCTCGCGAGCGTCGGCCAGCACGTCGAACGCCGCGGCCTCGGCACAGACGAGGTCGACGCGGCGTTCGGCGGGTCGCTCGACGGCCACGTCGGACCAGCGGTCGCGCAGGGCCGCGAGTTCGTCCCCGGCGGGGCCCCGCAGCCGGAGCGAGATGGTCGCGGTCCCCTCGAGTTGTCCCTCGAGGTCGCCGATGTCGCCCTCGGCGAGCAGGCGCCCCTCGTGGAGCACCGCCACGTCGTCACAGAGGCGCTCGACCTCGGGGAGGACGTGGGAGGTGACAACGAGCGTGATGTCGGTATCCTCTCGGATGCGGGCGACGAGGTCGTGGAACGCCTCGACGCCCGCCGGGTCGAGGCTGGCGGTCGGCTCGTCGAGCAGGAGCACCTGCGGGCTCCCCACGAGCAGCGTCGCGAGGCCGAGACGGCGGTTCATCCCGTTCGAGTAGCCCCCGACCCGGCGGTCGGCCGCGTCGGCGAGGCCGACGGTCCGGAGGACGCGCCTGACCCGGCGATCGCGCCGGTCGGAGTCGACCCCGCGAACCCGAGCGTGGAAGGTCAGAATCTCGCGACCGGTCAGCCGCGGATCGAAGCCGGCGTGTTCCGGCAGATAGCCGACCCACTGCCGGACCGCCGGACCGGATCGCGGCGTCCGGCCGCCGACCCGGACCGTCCCGGCGTCGGGTCGCTCGTGGCCGACAAGCAGGCGGAACAGCGTCGTCTTGCCGGCACCGTTGGTGCCGATGAGGCCGAGCGACGACCCGGCCTCGACCGACAGCGACACGCCGTCGAGTGCAGTCACCGAACCGTACGTCTTCGTCACGTCGTCGAGTTCAATCCTGGTCATAGTACTCTCTCCACCGGGCCGCCGGCGGGTTCACGAGCGGTTTGCGGTCGATAACACCTGGCGTCCGTACGACCGGCAGCGACCGCTCGGCCGTGCTGATGGCGCGGAACGCGGGGCTGTGGGCGAACACGGCGACCGCGGGGCGCTGCTGGACGAGCCGCTGGACGAGGCCGGCCGGGCGGTAGGGGACGTCGCTCACGCCGTCGTCGTCGAGGTCGACGGTGCGGGCGGCGGCCCAGTAGTTGCCGCGGCCGCTCTCGTTCCAGGCCACCAGCTCCCCGATGACCGCCTTGACCGGCACGCCGTTCGCGACGAACGTGTTGTTGAAGACCCGTTCGCGGACGCTCCCGGCGGTCAGGTGGACGCCGACGCGGTTCTCGAGGATGAGATTGCCGCGGAACGTGTTGTGCAGCGAGTTGTAGACGTACAGGCCGTTGTCGTTGCCGACGAGGTCGTTCCCGCGGATGGTGGAGTAGTCGACGCTCTTGAGCAGGATGCCGTGGCCGCTGCGCCCCGTGTTGTTCACCGCCCGGTTCCCCCGGAGCGTCAGGTCCTCCGAGACCATCAGCGCGTACCCCACGTCGTTGTTGAAGGCGGTGTTGTTCACCAGCCGGCAGCGGTCGGAGTACATGTAGTGGACGCCGTAGCGGAGGTCCCACATCGTGTTGTTCCGCGCGCGGGCGCCGGAGGTCCACGAGAAGTACAGTCCGTCGCGGACGTCCGTGATGCGGGTGTCGGTCACGACGGCGCCGTCGGCCCGCCACAGCTGGATGCCGTTCCCCCGGTTCGAGAGAGGACGGACCGACTCCCGGCCGACGATGGTCGTGTCGTCGATGCGGGCGCTCCGGACGCCGTTGATCCAGATGCCGAAGGTGACGTTCGTCACGCGGCTGTCGACGACCGTCGCGTTCGTGCCGTTGAGCCAGATGCCCGCGTCGTTGCGGGACGCCTGGTAGCCCGAGTCGCGGACCCACAGCCGGTCGAGCGTGACGTTCGGTGCGTCGACGCGGAGCACGGTCCCCTCCCCGCCGCCGCTCACGACGGCGTACCCGGAGACACCGCGGAGCGTGACGCCGGGCGTCGTGACGCGGACGGGCCCGTCGACTCCCTCGAAGCGACCCCGGAGCCGGACCGTCTCGCCGGGGTCGGCGGCGGCGAGTGCCGCCGGCAGCGCGTCGAACCGCTCGCCGTCGACGGTCGCGACGCCGTCGGCGGTCGGCGGCGTCACCGCCGGGACGTGTGCGCTCGCGGGATCGAAGTCGACAGCCCGGTCGACGCCGCCGCTCGTGCGTCCGACGGTCGCGGCCGTGGCCGTCCCCGCGACGAGCAGTACCGCGACCGCGACGGCGAACGCCGTCTCGCGGCGGCGGACCATCGTCAGTCACCCCCCCGCCCGGTAGTCGGCGTCTCACCCGGGTCCCCCTGGTCGCCCGAGTCGTCGGGCTCGCCACCACCGAGCCGGCCGCCGACGCCAACGCGGTCGCCGATGCCGCCGATGCGCTCGCGGCCGCTCGCGACGGCCTCCCTGACCGTCGTATCGGCGTCGCGGTAGCGGAACGCGACGACCAGCAGGCCGACCGCGACGATGGACAGCCAGGCGCCGAGGCCAAAACGGGAGTAACTGGTGATGTTGGCGACCTCGTAGCGGCCCCAGAGCGGCGGCGTGAAGCCGTCGACGCCCATCACGGGGGCGTCGGGGTCGAGGTGGTGTCCCGTCTGCCAGAGCCGGTACTGGATGTCGGCCAGCATCACCACGAAGACGCTGATCGTTCCGATGAGCTGGTACGTCAACCCCTTCTTCAGCCGCCGCACGTCCGGCGCGATCGCCACGAACGCCCCGCAGGCCGCGACGGCGAAGAAGGCGAGCCAGCCGAACGACCACTCGGGGACGTCGACCGCGTAGGGGTGGGGCTCGTAGTTGGGCTGCAGGTAGACCGGGTCGGGGTAGTAGTACCCGATGTACTTGTTCAGGTTGGCCATCTCCATGTAGTCGCCGGCGATGCGCGGGTAGGCGTACACCCGGAGGTGCAACACGGTATCGGGGTACTGCACGGCGCGGACCGCGATGCGCCACATCGGGAAGGCCAGCGCGGCGACGAACAGGACGGCCGCGGCAACCGGCAGCAGCCGCCGAATCTCGCGGAAGTCGTCCAGCGTGGGTGGTTCGTAGGTCATGGGTGGATGGGAGCGTGAGCCGCCGGCCGGTGACGGCCGGGCGCCGCCTCGCGGCGACGACCGACCGCCGGCGGCGGCTCGGATGGTCGGTGGTCTGGTGCCGGTCAGCCGCTCGGTTCGACGATCATCCGCGAGCGCATCTCCAGGTGGAGCGCGCTGCAGAAGTACGTACAGTAGAGCCAGTAGACGCCGGGCTTGTCGGCCGTGAACGTCGCCTCGCGGGTGTCCTGCGGCGCGATGGCGAGGTTGATGTCGTACTCGGGGATGGCGACGCCGTGGATGATATCCCGGACGCTCTCGATGTTGGTGACGGTGAGCGTCACCTCGTCGCCCTCCTGGACGGTGAACTCCGGGAGGCCGTACTCGCTGCGCATCGAGGACATCTTGACGTTGACCGAGCTCTCGCCGGTCCGCTCCACGGCGGAGTTCTCCGGCGTGACGAACTCCTTTTCGCCCTCGTAGTCGGCCTTGTCCCAGGTCGTCGCCGGGTTGATCTTGTCCTTGTGGGCGAAGATGGCGTCGTGGGGCTCGGGGTAGGCCGGGTGGTCGGCCACCAGCTCCATCTCCGTGTCACCCTGGCCGATGTGGAAGAGCTGGTCGTTGTCGGGGTGGATGGGTCCGACGGGAAGGAATCGGTCCTTCGAGAGCTTGTTGAGGCTCACCAGCCACTCCCCATCGGGGTCGACTGTCATCGCCTCGACGGCCTGGATGTGGCCGGGGTTGTAGTGGACGTCGTGCTTCTCGATGATGGGGTCAGTCGAGCCCTTCTTCGCCTGGGCGGCCTTCTCGATGTCCCACTTTGCGACCTGCGAGTCGATGAACAGCGACGTGTAGGCGTGACCGTTCCCGTCGAAGGTGGTGTGCAGCGGCCCGAGACCGACCTTCGGGCGACCCGCCACCGCGTCGGCCGGGTCGTCGACCTTCCCCAGCTTGTCGATGTCGAGCATCGTGACGGTCGGCGAGAGCTTCCCGGCGACCATCGCGTACTTGCCGTTTGGCTCGACCTCGACGCAGTGGGGGCTCTTGGGCGTCGGGATGTACCGCACGATGGGGCGGTCGC